>NZ_JALBYT010000001.1:0-367280 GCF_022690845.1 Shewanella sp. N2AIL
GATATAGACAGGGCTAGCTAATGCTGAATTTCAGATATGAAAAAGCCGCTTTAATTTCTTTAAGCGGCTAATCAAAAAAATTGGTGGCCCCTCACGGACTTGAACCGTGGACCTAACGATTATGAGTCGTGTGCTCTAACCAACTGAGCTAAGGGGCCGACTTAAGGTAATCGTCATTACCTGAAGCGGGAGGAAGTATACTAAGCTTACTTACGCTTGTCACCCGTGTTTTGGCTGGAAATTCACGCAACTGATTCAATTGGTTATCTGTTAATCAACTTAAATGCCATCGTCGGCTAAATTTAATGCTTCCATAGCGTGCTTATGCGGATATTGCCGCCGGATAGGCAATAAAAAGCCCTGCATAGGCAGGGCTTCAAATCTTACTTAGCTGACTTTAGGCTTATAACGGCCTATTCATCTAGGAATGATTTTAAGATTTCTGAGCGTGAAGGGTGACGCAGTTTGCGCAGTGCCTTAGCTTCAATCTGACGAATACGTTCACGGGTCACGTCGAACTGCTTACCCACTTCTTCAAGTGTGTGGTCAGTGTTCATATCGATACCAAAACGCATACGCAGTACTTTCGCTTCACGGGCGGTTAGACCTGCTAACACTTCGTGTGTGGCGTTTTTCAAGCTTTCGCTGGTCGCTGAGTCCAGTGGTAGTTCGAGGGTCGTATCCTCGATAAAATCACCTAAATGCGAATCTTCATCGTCACCGATTGGAGTTTCCATGGAGATAGGTTCTTTGGCGATTTTCAGTACCTTACGGATCTTATCTTCCGGCATCATCATACGCTCAGCCAGTTCTTCAGGTGAAGGCTCGCGGCCCATTTCCTGTAGCATTTGGCGAGAGATACGGTTCAGCTTGTTGATCGTTTCGATCATGTGTACTGGAATTCGAATGGTACGCGCTTGGTCGGCAATAGAACGAGTAATCGCCTGACGGATCCACCAAGTTGCATAGGTCGAGAACTTGTAACCACGACGGTATTCGAATTTATCCACGGCCTTCATCAAGCCAATGTTACCTTCTTGGATTAAGTCCAAGAATTGCAGACCACGGTTGGTGTATTTCTTCGCGATAGAAATGACCAGACGTAAGTTTGCTTCAACCATTTCTTTCTTCGCACGGCGGGCTTTAGCTTCACCGATTGACATACGACGGTTGATGTCTTTAATGGCTGAAATCGCTAAGCCAGTTTCTTCTTCAACTGCTGCAAGCTTAGTACGACAACGGATCACGTCGTCTTCAACCATTCTTAGGCCTTCGGCATAAGGTTTAGTTGAGGCTTTTTCAGTGTTGAACCAATCGAGGTTGGTTTCGTTGCCAGTGAAGAATTTAACAAAATTTTTCTTCGGCATTTTGGCTTGTTCAACGCATAGTTTTAACACTAAACGTTCTTGAACACGCACGCGATCCATCATAGTGCGCATGCTTTTTACTAAACGGTCAAACTGTTTAGGTACTAAGCGGAATTCTTTGAAGATTTCACCAATTTCGAATAGTGCTTTTACCGATTCTGGGTGTTCACGGCCCTTAGCTTCGATAATTTTCAGTGCACTTTCGTAGGCGGTTCTCAGTTGAGCGAATCTTTCGCGTGCTTCTTCAGGATCAGGCCCTTTGTTGCCTTCTTCTTCATCTTCACTGTCTTCGTCATCATCTTCGTCATCTTCATCGTCCAGCTCTTCTTCAGATAATTCTGAGCCGATGTGAGTTGCTGTCGGTGCGACGTCTTCTTCGTCCGGGTTAACAAATCCAGAGATAATATCAGATAGGCGCAGTTCGTCGGCTTCAAATTGGTCGAATTGCTCAAGGATCATCGCGATCGCTTGCGGGTACTCGGCGACTGAACTTTGAACTGTGTTGATGCCTTCTTCGATGCGTTTGGCGATAACAATTTCGCCTTCGCGGGTCAGAAGCTCAACGGTACCCATTTCACGCATGTACATGCGCACTGGATCGGTTGTGCGGCCAAGTTCGCTTTCTACTGTTGCGAGTGCGGCAGCGGCTTCTTCAGCGGCATCTTCGTCTGTGTTGTCTTCCGACATCATCATGTCATCGGCATCTGGGGCTTCTTCGAATACCCGGATACCCATGTCATTTATCATCTGGATAATATCTTCGATCTGGTCAGAATCGACCATGTCTGCAGGTAAGTGATCGTTCACTTCTGCATAGGTTAAGTAACCTTGCTCTTTACCTTTGGCAAGCAACAGCTTAAGTTGCGACTGCGGAGTATGATCCATAGATATCATCCAAGTTGGGAAACTGTTACAACGACGGACACTTAGCATAAGCTAAGTGCCGCGCAAATCGTCAATTATAGCCGTGTGCACATGTCTGTGCTAGTCACTGGGACAGTGAATGAGGACATTTTTGCCTCAGTTCAACCCTTTCATGACTGAGATCAGCTTCGAGAGCTGCATCTTCTCTTCTTTAGTATGAGTCTGTTTTAGACTCAATTCCTGATATCGTTGTTCAATATATTGATTGTTCAACCAAACCAGGGTTTGTTTAAACTTTTCGAGCAAGTTTTCATCCGCCACTTGATGGTCCCATTGGGCCAATTTATGCAGAGTGCCGCTGTAAGGGTGCTCTCTGAATTGTTCAAGTAGTTGTGCGCTGTTTAACGTTTGCTCTCGAGTCATCTCCAATAACAGTGGCAGCAATTCTATGCCTGGCATCTGCAAGTGGGCGAGTGCGGGTTGTGGGGGTAAACCCATACCCAGTTTAGGATGTTGTACTAGCAATGCGATGGCGAGTCGCAAGGGTGTACCGCGTCCTTTTAATCCTTTGTTTGCTAATGGTTGTGTAGCAACATTAATCTTAATGTCTCTTCTTAATTCAGTGACATTGTTTTTTTTCATTTTGTATGCAAGGTTTTTCAATAAAATACCTTGCAAAACACTATCTTGAACTTTTTCTATGTAGGATATTGCATCTCGAGTCATTGCAGCTTCATTGACACCATGCATTAATGCTAAATTGTCGAATAGAAAAGCTTCTATTGTACTGCTTACTGCATAGCGGCTCTCAAACTCATCTTTCCCTATCTTACGAACTAATGAGTCAGGGTCTTCTCCTTCAGGTAAAAACATAAACCTGACTTGAGAGTTAGGATTTAGTATTGGCAGAGCAGTATCCAAGGCGCGCCATGCAGCTGCTTTTCCAGCTTTATCTCCGTCATAACAACAGATGACTTCTTTTGCGCTGCGCAACAACAACTGAAACTGTTCTGTTGTGGTCGAGGTGCCTAATGAAGCAACCGCGTAATCAACGCCAAACTGCGCCAGTGCAACCACGTCCATATAGCCTTCTACGATCAAGACTTTGTCCGGATCGCGATGGCGTTGTTTTAGTTCATAAAGACCATAAAGCTCATTGCCCTTATGAAATATGGGCGTTTCTGGAGAATTCAAGTATTTGGGTGTGCCATCACCTAAAACTCTGCCGCCAAAACCAATGACTCGTCCGCGCCTGTCGCGGATAGGAAACATCAGGCGGTCACGAAATCTGTCGTAACGTTTACCACTGTCGTTACTAATTAACATACCCGCAGTGAGTAATTTATCCTGCGCATCCTGATTCTGACGATAGCGGCCCAATAAGCCGTCCCAACCGTCTGGCGCAAAGCCAATACCAAAATGTTCGACTACATCATCGGATAAACCGCGATAGGCAAGATAATCGATAACTTTTTGTTTATCTTGGTGTTGTCTAAGTTGGTTTTGAAAGTAAAGGCTCGCTTCTTCCATGAGTTGGTATAAGTCACGACTTAAACCGTCATCATGTCGCTTGCCTGTGCCTTGTTCTCTGGGAACCTCTAATCCAAGCTGGCCCGCCAAATCTTCAATGGCATCAATAAAATCGAGTCGGTCATACTCCATCACAAAATCGATGGCGTTGCCGTGAGCACCGCAGCCAAAGCAATGATAGAACTGTTTATCACGGCTGACGGTAAACGAAGGTGATTTTTCGCTATGAAAAGGACAACAGGCCGAGTAGTTCTTACCCGCCTTTTTCAAGGGCACCTTACGATCGATAAGTTCGACTATGTCAGTGCGAGCGATTAGCTCATTGATAAAATCACGAGGTATTGCCATTGAGTGCTTAAAATCCCGCCTTGCGCGAATTTAAACAAACAAGCCGCGCATAGGCACGGCTTGTTCATACAGTGAAACGCTAATTATTGCAATTTTGCACGGATCATAGCGCCGATAGCGCCCATGTCTGCACGTCCTTGCACTTTAGATTTCAATGCTCCCATTACTTTGCCCATATCCGCCATGGCGGATGCACCTACTTCTACAATAGTTGCATCGATGAGCGCCGCGACTTCCGCCTCTGTAAGAGGGGTAGGCAGGAAAGCTTCAATAACTTGAATCTCTGCTGCTTCCACGTCGGCCAACTCGTTACGACCCGCTGCTTCAAATTGAGCAATCGAGTCACGACGTTGTTTCACCATTTTGGTTAAGACCGCTATAACCTGTTCATCAGTCAGAGATTCGCGGGTATCCACTTCAATCTGTTTGATGGCGGCTAATGCCATACGAATAGTGCTCAAGCGCGCCTTCTCTTTGGCGATCATGGCCTGCTTCATGTGGTCTTTTAGCTGATCAATTAGGCTCATATGAGATTAATATAAACGTACGCGACGTGCGTTTTCGCGAGAAAGCTTCTTAGCTAAACGTTTAACTGCAGCTGCTTTTGCGCGCTTACGTGCAGTAGTTGGCTTCTCGTAGAATTCACGAGCACGCACGTCGGCTAAAATACCAGCTTTTTCACAAGAGCGCTTGAAACGACGCAGAGCTACGTCGAATGGTTCGTTTTCACGTACTTTAATAATTGGCATACGCCATCACCCCTTAGGTGTAGGTTGTTCTGGTTCAATTACTCGAACCAAGTCTATTTAAAATGGTGCGGAATTTTATACCGAGACACCTAGGCTTGTAAAGCCCTAAAACTGAGCTCAGTCCTATAGTGGACTCAATATGGCCTGTGCGACTGGAGTAATCGAGCGCTTGCAGGTAGAATTAGCGCCCTTTTGTTAGCAATTGATGAGACACCATGCGGGTTCTAGGTATTGAAACATCCTGTGACGAGACAGGTATCGCCGTCTATGACGATGAGCTGGGCTTATTATCGCACACTTTATACAGTCAGGTTAAGCTGCATGCTGACTATGGTGGTGTGGTGCCTGAACTGGCGTCACGTGACCATGTGCGCAAAATTGTGCCGCTTATTCGTCAAGCGCTGAAAGATGCGAATACTGAAATGGCTGATCTCGACGGGATTGCCTACACCAAGGGCCCAGGTTTAATTGGTGCTTTACTTGTCGGCGCCTGTGTGGGGCGGTCACTGGCGTTTGCTTGGGACAAGCCTGCTATCGGTGTGCATCATATGGAAGGACATCTACTGGCGCCTATGCTCGAAGATGACGCGCCTGAGTTCCCCTTTGTGGCCTTATTGGTCTCTGGTGGCCATTCTATGTTGGTTAAAGTCGATGGGATTGGTCGTTATGAAGTATTAGGCGAGTCGGTTGATGATGCTGCGGGTGAAGCGTTTGATAAAACGGCCAAGTTAATGGGGCTGGATTATCCCGGTGGTCCGCGTTTAGCAAAGCTTGCTGCTAAAGGTTTACCTGCAGGGTATAAATTCCCGCGACCTATGACCGACAGACCTGGACTCGATTTTAGCTTTTCGGGGTTAAAAACCTTTACCGCTAATACCATTGCTGCCGAACCTGACGATGAGCAAACGCGCGCCAATATTGCCCGTGCCTTTGAAGAAGCCGTGGTCGATACGCTAGCGATTAAATGTCGCCGCGCGCTGAAGCAAACTGGCTATAACCGCTTAGTGATTGCTGGTGGCGTGAGTGCAAATACGCGCTTAAGGGAAACCTTGGCTGAAATGATGGGCTCTCTAGGTGGAAAGGTATTTTATCCCCGCGGTGAGTTTTGTACCGATAACGGCGCCATGATCGCTTTTGCGGGATTACAGCGTTTAAAGGCGGGACAACACGAAGATTTAGCGGTAAAAGGTCAACCTCGATGGCCATTAGATACCTTGCCACCTGTGGCATAACAGGTTGTTAATGCTGATACGTAATATTGATACAAAAACTGCGCTTTTAGCGCAGTTTTTTATTGGGGTAATTTTATTGGGATTAATGTCATCTTAAGATTTTTTAGGACGCTTCTTACGTGACACTTTAGATTCTTCACCCTTGAGTAAGCGCTGAATATTGTCTTTATGGCGAATGATGATAAGTGTCGACAACATGGCAACTGGAATGGTGAATCTGTCGTCTAGCCACCAAGTATAGAGGGGCGCCAGTAAAGCGGTAAGAATTGCGGCAAGGGACGAGTAGCGGCTAATTAACAATAGGACGACCCAAGATGCCATTAAGCAAATCGCTAAATCATCACCAATGGGAGCCATGGCACCAAAGGCGGTAGCAACGCCTTTGCCACCTTTGAATCCAAAAAATACTGGATAAATATGCCCAAGACAGGCGGCGATGGCGATGAGTCCGAGTGACACTGCATCTATGCCCATGAGATAAGCTAAATAAGAAGGCACGGCACCTTTGAGCATGTCGAAAAACAGCACCATGGCAGCCGAACTCGCGCCGCCAATTCTTAGTACATTGGTGGCTCCTGGATTGCCTGAACCTTGCAATCTTGGATCGGGTAGACCTCTCATCCTACAAACCAGCACGGCACTTGAGATTGAACCAGCCAAATAGGCGGCCAAAATCATCAAAAGTGTCTGTGTTAATGGACTCACATTGGTTTCCTTACGCGTCTTAAGGTATTATCGCGCAACAATTTAAAAAGCTGACTCAGTTGTCAATCCCGCTATAGGTTTGTGCGATAACTCGCCTAGTTGGGGCTGAGATATTTTCTGAATGAGCAAATCCTTTTAGGGCGTTATCCTACTGTGGATTGGCTCGAGTAGAAAGTAAATTAGTTATCTGTCAGAAGATTGCGGATTATACAGCTAGGATCGATTTTAGCTTATCAGACCTCATAGTAGTCAGTTAGTTGGAGAAAGCATGGATAAGGTACTTATACGGCAATTGCGCATTGATACTGTGATTGGTGTCTATGAGTGGGAAAAGACAATCCATCAGAGCCTGTTATTAGACTTAGACATGGCGTGGGATAACAAACCTGCTGCAGCGACGGATGATTATCAATATGCGCTGTGCTATGAGACAGTTTCCAATCGATTAACCCAACTTGTTACTGAGCATCCAATCGAGTTAATCGAAACGGTTGCCGAGCGAGTGGCCGATTGCCTACTTCAAGAATTTAACGTGACTTGGGTGAAAGTTGTCGTGATGAAGCCAGGTGCGGTAGCAACTGCAGCTTCGGTTGGCGTCGAGATTGAACGTTCACGTTAGATGAGTACTTGATCAACTGCGCTGTTGATTGAGAAATAGTGTTTATCTTCAGATAAATCGGACATTAGCATGGCACGTATTTATATCAGTCTGGGTAGCAATATCGAGCCTGAACAGCATCTGCAAGCAGGATTAACATCGCTGCGAGCGTTTTTCGGGCCGCTGCGCCTCTCTTCTATGTATGAAAGTGAAGCGGTAGGTTTCAGTGGCACTAACTTTTTGAATATGGTTGCTAGCGCTGAAACGGATCTTAATATAGCGGCGGTAGTTGCACAGTTTAAGCAAATCGAGCAGAATCACGGCCGGCTTGCCGGGGCGAAGAAATTTAGCCCAAGAACCTTAGATTTAGATCTGCTGCTTTATGACCATGTGGTATGCCAAACGCCTGTTGTGCTACCCCGTGCTGAGATAGTCAATAATGCCTTTGTGTTATGGCCATTAGCCGAGTTAGCGCCGGAATTGATTCATCCCGTGGTAGATAAAAGCTATGCAAGTTTGTGGCAAGAGTATGACAAAGATTCACAGCGACTTTGGCCTGTGACGTTTGAATGGCCCCCAGGGCTGACGTTTTAATTTATTGATAGGATTGTCATGGATACGTTTCAGGTCATTATTTTAGCGCTTATTCAAGGGCTAACCGAGTTTTTACCTATTTCTAGTTCTGCCCACTTAATTTTACCCGCACAGCTTTTAGGTTGGGAAGATCAAGGTTTATCCTTCGATGTGGCGGTGAATACAGGTTCGTTATTTGCTGTGGTAATTTATTTCAGACACGAGTTATGGACTATGTTTAATGCTTGGATTGCGAGCATTTTCAGAGGTCAACAATCCGAAGACAGCAAGCTGGCGTGGTGGATTATTCTGGCGACCTTGCCAGCGGTGTTTTTTGGTTTTCTGGCAAAGGATTTTATCGCGACTCACCTACGTAATGCTGAGGTCATCGCGGTCACTACCGTCGTATTTGGTTTATTGTTGTGGTGGGCCGATAAGATGTCGCGCCGCGATTTAACGGTTTATCAGACGGGCTGGCGTAAAGCCTTGTTAATTGGTTTCGCGCAGGCATTGGCCTTGATCCCAGGGACTTCGCGCTCTGGTGCCACTATGACAGCGGCGCTAATGTTAGGCTTAAGTCGTGATGCAGCGGCCCGCTTTTCATTCTTAATGTCAGTTCCTGTGAGTTTAGGTGCGGCGATTTTAGTGGGTAAAGATCTGGCGAAAAGTGAGCTTCCGATTGATTATCAAGCGTTAATCCTAGGAACTCTGATTTCGTTTGTTGCCGCTTATGCCTGTATTCATTACTTCTTAAAAATCATCAGCCGCATGGGAATGACCCCGTTTGTGATCTATCGTTTAGCACTCGGTGCAGTCTTGTGTGGATTTATCTTCTTCTAGCCACGCGAGTTTAGTCATCATAGTGAGATAATAAATAATAGAATCGGGTCATGTACCCGATTTTTGTTTTTGGAGCTTCCTCATTTTCTGAAGCTTAACTTATTTTTGGAGCTTTATATGGGTCTCGAATATCAGTGTCCAACCTGCGGACTTGCGTTAAAACAACACAAAGCCTCCCAAGGTTTTTATTGTGTCAATAAGCATCACTTCGATCGGAATGAGCAAGGCTATTGGGTTTTTACTAAACCACAACGCCAAAAGCCGACTGGTGATTCGCGCGAGCAAGTTAGAGCTAAGCGTTTTCTGCTCGAATCAGGCATCTTTTCGCCTTTGATCGATAAACTGGCTGAGATAATCACTGGATCTATCAAGCCTGATGCTTGTTTATTGGATTATGAATGCGCTGAGGGCTTCTTCTTGCGTGCTTTAGCTTCCAAGCTGGCTGAGGTCGAAAATCCGCTAAACGTCCAGTACGTGGGCGTAGCGGACGCAGAAAATGCTATTTTTGCTGCAGCGAAGGCGCAGACTCCTGGGATCTTGTGTTTAAGCTCTTCTAAAAAATTACCCTTTATCGATAATTGTGTGGATTTTATTACTGTTATTGATCGGCCGTTAAAGGGAAAAGAGTCTGTTAGGATATTGAAAGACGATGGGACCATGTTACTGGTTATGCCTGGGCCACGACACCTATGGCAACTCAGGGAATATATTTATCCTGACTTGGCTGAAAAACCTTTCAAAGTGAATTTGCCCTCTGCATTATCGGTAAAAGACACTCAGGCACTGAGCTTCACTTTATCTGTTACCGGTGAGCAGGCATTAACGCTATTGGATATGGCGCCTTATGCGTGGCGTGCAACTGACAAGATGAAGCACGATATTCAAGCTAATCATTTTGAGTCGTTGGAAATTGACTATGTATTAGTCTCAGCACATAAACGCGTGGTTGAATCGCTATAGGTTAAAATCTGCAGTTGATGCGGTTAATTTTAAGCCAATTCATAGGCTTAGTTCGATGGTTTTTAGATGCTTTAAAAGGCTATATTACTCAAGTCTATGATTCTGTTTGACGTTTTCATGTTGTTTTTATGTTATATGGGCCGAAGCTGTTATTATTTTTAACTTTAGGCCTATTTGTTCTGTGACAAATACAGACTACTTATTGTCTTTGTTTCCCATGTAGCCTCGATTTTTGTCAATAGCTTTTCTTTAAAAGAGAAATATTATTATTTTATAAAAAACCATTTTTAAGATAAACGAGACTGACTTTTAAGAATACTTAAAAGTTTAAATGAGAAGCTTAGATTAATAACGAAGGTTTTAATTAAAAGACGAATGGGATCCGTTTATACAGGCGCATACAAAAGTTAACTTTTTAAGGAGATTGGGGGATAACCTTTAAAGATGCGTTTGGAAATTTAAAGTCAATTTAGCGTTTTTGTATTAGTGGATTGACAATTTTGAGTATCAATACCTTGAATGACAGGCATAAAAAAAGGCTTAGATTGATGTGCTTATCGCTTTCATCTTTCTTAAGCCTTTTGTCTTAACTTACTAAACAGTAAGCTAAATTACCTTTCATTACTTCTTGTAACGAGAAGCAACGTTGTCTAAACGGTCGTTTGCGCGTTTAGCTTCTGCTTGTGCGTCCATAGATGCTGCTTTTGCATCTTTAACGTCTGCAGACAGTTTGCTTTGCTCTGATTTCAGAGAACCAACATCAGCTGACAATTGATCAACTTTGTTGCCCAGAGTTGCAACGCTTTCTTCCAGAGCAGTAGTGTTCGCGCAACCACCTAGTAGGGCAGTCATTGCTAAACCAGCAATCATCAGTACTTTTTTGTTCATTGTAAAAAATCCCTTAAAATAGGTTGGATTTGAATGTTTCGTTACTTTGTAAGCGAAACTGCCTAATTATGACATAGCTATTTTAATTTGCTACGAATATTAATGTGTTTAACCACTATAGGCATATAAATTTTTTTTAAAAGCTTTTTTTATAAGTTATATCGACATTTCTAATCGTAAAGGAGGGTATTTTTCACTATAAAGTGATGCGCCACTTACAAATCCTTTACAAATTACCGTTCATCCGTCGGCAGTTTAGTTTGCATTTTTTGTTTAAACTGACTGACCGCTTCAATCCGACGTAAATTTAACGCCTGCTTTATCTCTGCGCCTTGGAAACCTGCGGCAATAATGGCGGCAATATCGACATTATTGGCGGCAAGGAAGCATTGAGTTAAATATTCACCCTGATGGTAGGGGTTGTTTTCAAATCCTGTGCGACCACGCATATCGGCGATGCAGGCTAATATAAGCTGCGTCAAGCGCTCTGGCTTACGCCAAAAGTCAGCTTTATCGAATATTTTTACGATCGTTTCGGCTCTAAGCTCGAAGGCCTGATGAACGTTCTGATGTTGGTCACTGACCAGTAACGCCAGATCGCGGGTTTCGTTCGGCACTCGTAAACGGGTGCAGAGCGCTTTTATCAGCGGTAAGCCCTTTTGACCGTGACCGTGATGTTTAGGTAAATGCGCTTTTGGACTGAGGGCTTTGCCTAAATCATGTACGAGAGCGGCAAAACGAACGCTTTTATCCTCAGTGAGAAGAGCGGCTTGGGCGAGCACCATTAAAGTATGCACACCGGTATCAATTTCAGGATGCCATTTTTCTGGTTGAGGAACGCCAAATAAGGCAAAGATCTCAGGAAAGAGTACTTCAAGGGCGCCGCATTGGTGGAGTACCTCGAAAAAGACCTCTGGGTGAGGTCCGCCTAAGCTTTTATCGACTTCTTGCCAAACTCGCTCCGCTGTTAACGAGTTAAGCTCATCGCTTGCGCTAATTTGGCGCATCAGTGCCAGAGTTTCTGCGGCAATGTGAAATCCTAAGGCATGAAACCTTGCGGCAAAGCGGGCGACACGCAATACGCGAAGCGGATCTTCAACGAAAGCATCCGACACATGGCGCAATAGGCGCGCGTTAATATCCTCAATGCCATTAAAAGGATCGTATAAGTTGCCCTTTTCATCTTGGGCGATAGCATTGATGGTCAGATCTCGGCGCAACAAGTCTTGCTCTAAAGTCACATCGGGACTTGCATGGCAGCTAAAACCACCATAACCCAGTCCAATTTTTCGTTCTGTTCGGGCTAACGCATATTCTTGTTGGTTTTTAGGATGCAGAAATACTGGGAAATCTTTACCGACTTGGCGGTATCCCAGTTGCAACATTTGTTCTGGAGTCGCACCAACGACGAGGTAATCTTTGTCCTTGATAGGGAGATTGAGCAGGCTGTCACGCACAGCACCGCCGACGAGATATATTTTCACAGGCAAGATTCGGCTAATGTGTCATAAACATAGCTTATCATGCCAATTAAGGTGATAGATAAAGTCGTCGCGAGATATTTGCGCACTTATGTGTCACATTGATGTTGCGGATATTTTGACAATAACATTGGGACGCTTTAACGTGGGGCGTTATTTTTAAATTAGGATGATTGGTGGTATGTACAAGGCCTTTTACGGACTCAGCGATAACCCTTTTTCGATTGCACCCAATCCCCATTATTTGTTTTTGAGTGATAGGCATAGAGAGGCGTTGGCCCATTTAACCTACGGGTTAGGGGAAACGGGCGGCTTTGTGTTGCTAACAGGGGAAGTTGGCACGGGTAAAACGACGGTATCTCGCTGTTTACTTGGGCAATTGCCCGATAATACTGACACCGCATTTATCCTTAATCCATCGCTTACAGAGCTCGAGTTGCTCGCCACGCTTTGCGATGAACTTAAGATTGCCTACGGAGATAATCCCACACTCAAGCAGTTGACCGATCACTTGAGTCGGTTTTTATTGGATAATCACAGCAAAGGTCGTAATACCGTGCTCATTATCGATGAAGCGCAGCATTTACGCCCTGAGGTATTGGAGCAACTGCGCCTTCTGACCAATCTTGAGACGGACACTAAGAAGTTACTGCAGGTCATTTTAATCGGTCAGCCAGAATTACAGTTGTTATTGAAGCGCCAAGAGCTGCGCCAGTTAGCCCAGCGGATCACTGCACGCTACCATTTATTACCGCTAAATGAAGATGAAATCGCCCTTTATGTATTGCATCGCTTGCAAGTCGCGGGACGATTTGAACCTTTGTTTACCCGCAAAGCCGTTAAGGTGTTACAAAAGTACAGTGGCGGCATCCCTCGATTAATTAACCTCTTATGTGAACGCTCGCTGATGGCGGGCTATGCGCAATCGCGGGTGCCCATCGATCATCATATGGTGCGGCAAGCTGCGGCTGAAGTATTAGGTGAAGAGGAGCCAACTCAGAATAGGTATCTTTGGCCGATAGCGACCGCTGCGGCGTTATTTGTCGCTTTTGGTGTTTCCTATTGGCTATTTACCGACAAGCCTGTCAATGCCGCGTCAGCGTCTAGTATGGCCCTTGAGTCAACGTCAGCAAATGTTGCTGCATCAAACATTCAAGCTTTGAGTGCGACCGAAGGGATCAGCAAGTTAGTACAACCCGTAGATCAGCAAAGCAGTCAGGGGTCTATTCCAGATCCCAATCAGCGCTTACTTAATGATGCGATTAATCAGAGTCGCGATATCGATACCGCCTTTGCGGGTTTGTTTAGCGTGTGGGGCAAAGTACCTTATAAAGGTTTAACCGCCTGCCAATCTGCGGTTGAGCAAGGATTGGCTTGTTATCAGCAGCAGGGTAACTGGATGTCACTGACTCGGCTTAATTATCCAGCCGTGGTGTATTTGGTTGATGATAACCAACAGGATTTTTATGGCGCTGTGATTGCAGTGGATGGTGAGCAGTTGCTGATGCAGTTAGGTGAACAACAACTGTGGGTTGATAGAGCTTGGTTCAATCAACATTTCAGTGGCACCTTCGAAATCCTGTGGCAAGCACCGAATTTGCCTATGATGGATATCAGTCAAAAATCGAGTCCAGGTCAACTGCAATGGTTAGAGAATGCCTTAGCCCATGTGAATAATCGCAATACTCGCAGGGTCAATCAATTCGATGTGCAACTGGAAAGTGATCTTAAAAGCTTCCAAAGTCAGCATGGTTTAAAAGCCGATGGTATTGCCGGAAATCAGACATTAGTGAGATTAAATTTGTATTTAAGTCAGCAAGGTCCACGTTTAACCGATAATGGGGCGCGCAGCTGATGTCCATTTTACTCGATGCCGTGACCCGCAATAAACAACAGCAACAATCGCCTTTACCCGATGCAGTGATGACGCCAAGGGCGAATTACCCGCAGCCACGTAAATCAGGCGTGCCGATAGGCAAGTTGTCCTTACTTGTCGTCGCTGTCGCCGCCGGAATTGGCGTCGCTTGGGGATTAAGTGTTTGGGACCAAACTCGACATATTTCAACCGAGCATGCTTCAACTAATAATGTGGCAGTGGCAAAGGTATTGCCACCAACTGCATCTTCATTACCAGCTTCGACAGTGGCTAAAAGTGAGCTTCAGACTGTCTCGACAGAATCGGTTGCTCAGCCGCAATCTGAGGGCAGTGATAATACCGGTGTTCGACTCGCAGGAAAAGTGGCGCTGCCTCGGGCACAGACTTTGCCCGAGTTAACGGCATCATCGCAATATCAGGGCGGGGCAGTATCAAACTCGCCTCAGGCTTCTAGCGCGAATATGAACAGCAATGCTGCTCAAAGTTACAGTGTTCCTAAAAATAGTGTTCCTAACAACAGCGATCCGAGTAATAGCGATTCCAGCTACGGAGACTATATGTCGACGTCAGCCCAAGTGGACGCAGCAAGTCGCGAAGTTGCGTCTATGTCTACAGACACGCAAACACAGCAACCTATGATGTTAGGCGCTAATGCCAATGAGTCGGGTCTTGCGAGTCTTGAGGCGCTGCGTCAGCAAGTGAGTGCGGCGGCGGAAGATGTCGGTTTAGAAACCAACAAAAGTCGCGATGAAGATAAGTTAGTGGCTTCCTTTCAAAGTGCGTTAAAGGATGTGGAATACACCAATGCGGCGGAGACAAATGTCACTGAAGCAAAATTAGATCCTATTCCTAAAACGGTTGCAGATGATATCCCGAAATACGGTCAACTACCTGCCGGGCTGCAATTACAAGTGCCAGAATTTAATATTGTCGCCCATGTTTATTCCAGCGATCCGACCCAAAGGTGGCTGAATGTGGACGGTGCAGAATTGCAGGAAGGGGATATGATTGCGGGTAAGCTGAAGATTATCTCCATTCGTCCAAGGGACATAGTGTTAGATATTCAAGGTACCCAGTTTAAAGTGCCTGCAATATAATCTGGCTTTACGATGAGCAATGCTAGCGGTTATCTGTGTAAGTCATAGCTAAAGAGTAGAAATGAAAAAGGCGCCTAGGCGCCTTTTTTGATCTTAATGAATCTCAACTTAATCAAACAGTCTGTAGGCTAAGAATAGGGTCAGTGCGTAACCGACGCTGTAGCAAAGGAAAAGTGCTGGAACGTATTTTAAGTAACTCACAAACGTCAGTTCTTTCACTTTACTCATGGCTACAATACCCGATGCTGAACCGATAATCAGCAGTGAGCCACCTACGCCAACGCTATAGGTCAAGCCAAGCCATTCAGGGGTATTAAGCACAGGGCTTGCTTTTAACAATGCCGCGGTTAATGGCACGTTATCAATCAAGGCTGAGCCGATACCTGTGACGAAGTTAGAGATGTTTGGATTAAACATAGTATAAGCTTCGGTCAGCATGTCTAAGGTGCCGATTTCTTTAAGCATACCCACGAGCAGTAAAATACCTAAGAAGAACAACAGGGTGTCGTATTCTACTTGGCGAATATACTCAAGTATTTTGATTTCTTCTTTATCGCTACGCGTGGTGTGGCCAATCAGGAACATGATTGACAGACCCGTTAGGAAGGTCAGCACTGGCGGGATACCAAACAATATGTTCAGTAACATGGTCATTAAAATCGTGCAGAAGAACACGAGGGCAATCATGACATCAACGGTTTGATAGGTGTGTTTGATGGGGGTCGTGCTCACCACGCCTTCGGCTTTGAGTGAGAACAGGGTCGCCAACAAAATCACGCTCACGGCCGATGGGATAAACAACACCAGCAGTTCGGACATATGCACATGGCCGCCTAAGAAGATCATCAATGTTGTCACATCGCCGGTGATCAAAGCGACACCGCCTGAGTTCACTGCGAAGATAATCAACACTGCCATTCTGCGGCGCATTTGCTTGTCGAGTTTAAAGGTGGTTAATAAGCCTAATGACACTAACGTCGCGGTGACGTTATCACAAAATGCCGAGAGCACGAGTGCGAACAGGGCAACTTGGATCATCAACATGCGCACCGACACTTTCTGCGGGAACAGCTTTTGCACCATGATTTGGATCATGCCTTTAGCGTTCAAGTACGCGACGAAGGTCATGGTCGACATCAGAAAGAGCCAGAGTGTGGCAATTTCGAGCAAATTTTCATTGAGTTGATGGGCAACGAGTTTCTCATGGGCCGGTTCACCAGCAGCCATAAACAGCGCTATCCAAGAGATACAACCAAAGAATAAGGTGGTTTTTGCTTTATTAAGGTGGGTCACTTCTTCGAAAATAATACTGAGCAATGCGAGCACGGCTAGTATGATGAGAAAGGTATTTAACATAACTGCAATTCCAACTGCTGTTTTAATGTCGTAGGGCGACTTGAGTCAACCTAAAGATTGGGCATATCAAGGCTGAATTAAGCTAGCCGTGTTAGCGCGTGCGGATCAGAACATAATGGGCTAAAGAACGCAACTGTTAGCTGTGACTCAATTTGCTGCTGCTTTGTGATGTTGATCCCATGCATTTTAGCGATAAACTGGTTTTATATATCGGAACTTTGATTTTTGTTAGTGTGATTGACTATATTGTTTGATTTGATTACTGCGTTAAAAGTGAGATCTACGATTAAAGTCTAAGCAGTCAGTTTGTCGATCCTTCAATTAATTTTTGTTCAGGAAGAGATCCATGAATGCTGAGGCCAAAGTGGAGTCGTTTTTCCACTCTTTCCCCTGTTATTGATCTCAATGGCTTAATTGATTCGCGTGTCACAAAAATGTCTTTGCCAAAATCTTGACTGGATACAAAGTGAGCGCTATCTTGTGGCTGTTTTCTTATCTGGGCACAGGATGTTGTGTTAACACCGGATGTTGTGTTTTTGGAGTAGATGTAAATGACATTTGTTATCCGGAGCCTTTTGCTTTTGGGCTCAGTGGTTTGGTTAACGTATTCTGGCAAGCAGCTTATTGCGCTGGGCGTGATGAGTCAGCCTGAGCTGGCTATTGAGCATATCAATTTGACCATACAGCTGGTCGTGGCAGCGATAATATTTAAATCGGCTTTAGGTTCTAAAAAGTCTGATAGCTACTAACGTTAAACAAAGCTAACTGAATCGAAGTAAGGCTAGCTAAATCTCAGTAAAGCAAAGGGACGCTATTGCGTCCCTTTGTTATTTTTAAGCTGCAGCAACCCTAAAATCTAGGTTTAGCTTGCCGCTTTCATGCTCGCTAATACGCGGTCAGCCGCTTCTAAGGTCAAGCGCATTTCTTCTTCGCCATGGGCCATAGACAGGAAACCGGCTTCATAAGCGCTAGGTGCCAAGTACACGCCTTCATCTAACATGCCGTGGTAGAAAATACGGAACTGCTCAATATTACATTGGGTCACTTGGTCAAAACGGGTGATTTCCGGTTGTTCTGTGAAGAAGAAACCGAACATGCCGCCAACATAGTTGATCGCCATTGGAATACCGTGCTTGTCTGCTGCCGCTTTAAAACCTTCTGCAATACGTTTGGTTTTCGCGCTTAGCTCTTCGTACAGACCTTCTTCACACAGGGCTTCCATTTGCGCCAAACCAGCTGACATCGCAATTGGGTTACCAGATAACGTTCCCGCTTGGTAAACCGGACCCGTAGGCGCGATAAACTGCATCACATCTTTACGGCCACCGAAGGCCCCTACTGGCATACCGCCACCAATCACTTTACCAAGCGTGGTCAAGTCAGGTGTGACGCCGTAGTAACCTTGAGCGCCGCTTTGTGATACGCGGAACCCTGTCATCACTTCGTCGATGATCATTAAGGCACCGAACTCGTCACAAATGTCACGCAGACCTTGAAGGAAACCTGGGATAGGTGGAATACAGTTCATGTTGCCAGCAACGGGCTCGATAATGATGCAAGAAATCTCTGTTGGATACTGCTCGAACAGGGTTCTGACAGAATCTAAGTCGTTATACACAGCCGTTAAGGTGTGCTTGGCGAAATCTTCTGGAATACCGGGTGAGCTAGGTTGGCCTAAAGTTAGTGCGCCAGAACCAGCCTTAACTAACAGGCAATCCGCATGGCCGTGGTAACAACCTTCGAATTTTAAGATCTTGTCACGATTAGTAAAACCGCGTGCTAAACGAATGGCGCTCATCGTAGCTTCTGTACCAGAGCTCACCATACGA
Organism: Shewanella sp. N2AIL; assembly: GCF_022690845.1. Taxonomy (NCBI): domain Bacteria; kingdom Pseudomonadati; phylum Pseudomonadota; class Gammaproteobacteria; order Alteromonadales; family Shewanellaceae; genus Shewanella; species Shewanella sp. N2AIL. The sequence continues at coordinate 18,294 of NZ_JALBYT010000001.1, forward strand.
ACTTGCTCGATAGAAGGCACCATAGAGATGACTTTCTCGGCCATTTGCACTTCAAGCTCAGTTGGCGCACCAAAAGACAGGCCATTTTCCACTGCCGCTAATACCGCAGCACGGATTTTAGGGTGATTGTGGCCGAGGATCATCGGGCCCCAAGAACCGACATAGTCGATATAAGCTTTGCCATCGGCATCGTAAATATAAGCGCCGTTTGCTTTTTCAATAAACAGGGGTGAACCGCCTACACCATTAAATGCACGAACCGGAGAGTTAACGCCGCCGGGGATGGTTTTTTTAGCCTGTTCAAATAACGCTTCGGAACGGGTCATGTTTAGTCCTTAAAGTCTGTAGCCAACTAGCGATCGGCTTTACGTGAATACCAATTAACCGGACACTCATATTTTTCGAGTTGATGATCAACGCCGAGTGTCAATGCAAACAAAGCCATGCGAATTAACAGCCCATTATCCGCCTGTCTGAAGATAGCGAGATTAGGGTGGCTGTTCAAATCATTATCTAACTCATTGGCTTGCGCGCGTGAATCCCTTGGAAGCGGATGCATAATGACAGTGTTCGATTTGCAATGCTGAGTGTAAATACTGCGATTTAAGCGGAACTTGCCGCGATACTTATTCGCTTCTTCCTGTGAAGGGAAGCGCTCTTCCTGAATGCGAGTGAGATACAGAATATCTGCTTTATCTAAATGGCCTTCAAGCTGGTCGGTTATTTTGATGCTATGGCCAGCATTTTCAATGTCGGAGATCACATAATCAGGCATCGCTAATTCAGCAGGTGAAATCAGTGTGAAACTGATGTTCTTATACATGCAGAGTAAGCGTGATAGTGAATGCACGGTACGGCCAAATTTTAAGTCGCCGACCATTGCTATGTGCATGCCATCGATACCGCGGCCGGCACATTTGAGTTCTTTTTGGATAGTGTATAAATCGAGTAGAGCTTGGGTCGGATGTTCGTTCGAACCATCGCCACCGTTGATCACTGGGACACGGCTGCCTTCGGCAAACTCTTTCACTGAATAAGAGTCTGGATGGCGCATGGCAATCACATCGGAATAAGTGGATAACACGCGCGCCGTATCGTACAGGGACTCACCCTTAGATAAAGACGATGAAGCCATACCTGTGGTTTCACGCACATGGCCGCCAAGTAAGTTAAAGGCACAGCCAAAACTTACGCGGGTACGGGTACTGGGTTCGAAAAACAGGTTACCTAAAATGGCGCCATCGAGCACATTATTGCGCTTCTCTCGAAGTGCATAGGGCATCATGCGGCTAGCGACATTAAAAATAGTTTGGATTGAGTCAAGATCTAACTGGTTTACGGAGAGGATATGGGATCCTTCGAACTGATTCATCAGCCTGTTTTCCAATTTGCTAGGGGGCATTTTAAGCTGCGGTATCGCGCTTATCTGCCCTGATGTTATGTAGGGTGGCTGAGGCGCGATTGTAGCAGAAGCACAGGGGCAACGAAATAGCCACATTGCCACTGTGTTAGATTTTTGCGATGAAGCCCAAAGCTTTTAATCTGCCGCCTTAGGTTTGGTATCAAGGTTTGGCATCGATATTAGGTTTTGCATCACTATCAGATTTTAAATTGATATCAGGTTTTAAATCGATGTTTTAAATTGACGTTAGGCTTGGCCTAAGCGAATTTCCTGTTGCAGGTTTGACCAACTGATCACCCCGACCACGTTATCGGGCGTATCTTGATAGATAAACACCTCACCGCTGCGCTTGGGTGACAAGAGTAAATAGGCTTCATTGAGTGTAGTGCTGTCGCTTAAGCCTTGCATGGGATGGCGCGATAGCGTGGTACTGTCATCGTAGGATTGCATTTCAAGGCTGAGCATTTCGATAACGCCATCGGCATTGCGAACCAGCACAGGTCGACCTTCTGCCCGTTTAAGCACTTCGAGTAACAATTCATCGTTGTTATTGACGATAACAAAGCGTTTATCCATCAAGGCTCGCACGCCTTTTTTCTGCAGCGCTAAATTTACTGGCGCAACTTTATAGCCTAGCCCCATGATTTCTAATTGTTTAAAGAAAATAGAGTTAGTCTTAAAACCTTGATAGGCAATTAAAAATGCGGGAATAGTCACAAACATCGCCGGCAGGATAATACTGGCATCATTGGTCATTTCTAGCAGGGCGACTAACGCCGCCAGCGGCGCGCTTAAGCACACGCCCATCATGGCCGTCATGCCGATCACAGTGTAAAGCCCTACATAAGGGGCGATGGACGGGAATAAGATGGCACTGATCAGCGCCAAAATCGCGCCGAGCAGCGCGCCGATACCATAGAGTGGACCAATCAAACCACCTGGAATACCTAAGCCAATCGCCGCAATAGTGGCAATGATTTTGGCAAATAACAGGGCGATTAACAGCAACAGGCTTGGATGTTGGCTAATGGCTTCGCTAATGGCGAGATCGCCCGTGCCAAGGGCTTGCGGCAACACGAGACCGATTAGCGTGGTGACGCTGCCCGCCAATAATAGCCGGTAAATCAGTGGCCAGTTTTGCCCCGTCGCGGTAACTTTTAAGAGTGAGTAATTAAACAGCGCCGCAGCGCAGCCCAATACCACGCCGCCGATGGCGAGAATAGGGTAGTGATCTAAGGGAATGTGGATCACTTGAATACGGTCAAATTCGTGCACATTACCAAACACTAATTGGCTTGAAACCGCGCCACAAATTGCGGAGAGCATAATCGGGAAGAAGTAATGCACTTTATATTCACGGACAATTACTTCGAGAACAAAAATCACTGCCGCCAAGGGCGCGTTAAAGGTCGCGGCAATCCCTGCGGCAATGCCACTGGCGCACATAATACGCACACTGTTATCGGGAAGATTGAATTTTTCGGCGAGAAAACTGGCACTGACAGCACCCAGATGAATGGCTGGACCTTCGCGGCCGACGGAGAAATTGGTACCGAGGGCGAACAGTGCTTGAAAAAATTGCCCTACGGCAGATTGCAGCGGAATTTTACCGTAGTGCAGTTTAACTCTATGTAACACATAGGCTATTCCCATACGCTTATAACGTTTAGAGCCTAGCTTAGCCACAATCCAAATTAATATTGCGCCTAAAAGTGGTAACAGGGCTCGCCAGTCGGCGACGTTCCCCGTAAAATCCAGCGCCTGTATTTGGGTGTAATGGTTGGCCCAAACGAGCAAGAGTCGAAACAGTAAGATCACGCAGGATGCGAAAATGGCAAACAGCAGTGCCAGTATGCACAGTTGTGCACTGATCCTCGCTTGGGATAAATGGTCACGTAGCTCATTGGTTAAATACTTTTTGGCTGTGACTATGGCATGTTGAATAGCGACTTTATTTATCGTTAATTGCACTGCATTGGCCTGAGTTGTATTGTATCGAACTCGTTCTTGAGTTGATTGTATTTTATATAAGGGGCTGTTACCTAATGCCAAATTATCATCGTTGGCTAGATCGGCTGCAAGTGATGGATCTCAAGTATCGTCCATCTTCAGTGTATTTATCGCTTTTAGTGTTAGTTTCTATTATTTTTGGGGCTTGGATAAGTTTTCTGCTACTAAGCAGCGATGAGCCCGTGGTTAAACACATCAGCAGCAAAGCCCAACGCTTGAGTGCTGAATTAGAAACACAGACCCAATTACTAGCGACCCGAAATCTAGAGCTGTCCGTCGAGCGTGAGGCTAACGCCCAAATGCAAGATATGTTTGGCCAGCAGATGAAAAAGCAAAAAGAATTGGAACATGAGCTGGCGTTTTACCGTAGCATTATGACACCGGATGATAATGCCGAAGGTGTCGCCATCCACGGACTTGAAATGACGCCGGGCGTTTTAGCCGATGAGTACAATCTCAAACTGGTATTAACTCAGCTGCAAAAGCGCAAGCAAGCGATTCAAGGTCGAGTCGAATTGACATTAATTGGCGTTCAAGATGGCAAATCCGTTAGCTTGAGTGTGAACAAACTCACGGGTTCTAAGTTGGAATTTGATTTTCGCTATTTTCAGGTCATAGATACCAAGGTCACTGTTCCTGCTGGCTTTAGTTTACAGCAAGTGAAAGTCAAAGTGCTGGTGCCTTCGAGCCGCTGGACCAAGAATTCGCAGACAGAACATGTCTATAGTGCCCCTGAGTTATTACAGGGTGAAAAAGAACCACGGGTAATACTTGAACAAAACAGTCAGGTAAAGGATAATTTGCCCCAGAAAACTGATGTAAGAGGTAGTAATGACTGATCAAGCTGATACAGCAATGCCAATCCAATTTACCGATGCGGCAGCCGCTAAGGTGAAAGGTTTGCTGGAAGAAGAGCAAAATCCTGCGCTTAAGCTACGAGTCTATGTGACTGGTGGTGGTTGTTCTGGATTTCAGTACGGCTTTACCTTTGATGAAAAGGTCAATGACGGCGATTTTACGATAGAAAAACAAGGCGTCCTCTTAGTTGTCGATCCTATGAGCCTACAATATTTAGTCGGTGGTGAAGTGGATTACACTTCAGGACTCGAAGGTTCTCGCTTCTTTGTGAAAAACCCTAACGCAACCACGACCTGTGGCTGTGGTGCCAGTTTCTCTGTATAAAGATTGTCTCTGTGTAAAGAGTTTCTCTATAAAGACTGCTCACTTAGCGCTTTTAAGGTGTGAAGTGAGATCAAAAAAGCCGTCGCAATGACGGCTTTTTGTTGGGCAAAATTCAGTATGCTACGAACTTAACTCATGATGTTCAGGTTAAGCTTAGGTTTAAACCACGCCTTTACCTTTTTATCAAAAGCGACCCAGACTTGCAGTAATGACAAGATGATTAACGCGATAAAAATCACATAGTCAGGTAGTTTTCCCTGCCATTCACCTAAATGCACTGTCGTCGGGCCTACCACTAAATTGCCGGGATCGTACATGATCACTGGCAACATGCTAATCAAGCCAAGCTGCACGACTGTGTAGCCACGCAGCATGATAAGCGCCGCCTTTTGTCGACCAATAATGGCAATCACCATCAAGAGTGTCAGTAGACAAAATAACACGCCTTGTTTAGCGACTAAGCCGCTCACGGACGCAACAACATACACTAGCAGCAGGGCAATCAGTCGTTTGGGTAAACGTGAACTCACGGCCGCGTCAGCCTTAGGTGTCGGTATCGCCGATTCTTGCTCGCTCATAGACATTCTCGCTTAGCGATTGAGATTAATGGCTTTGCTTAGGTGCTAATCGTTGATCTAATTCATAAGGTGGGATAACCACACCTAAATCATCTAATACTGGGAACACGGCAACGAACAGGTCGTCATCTTCCATGCCTGGCACCCATCTTTCGTGAAATTCATCAAATGGGATCGCTAATGTTTGGCAATCGCTCCATTCATCCACAGCCCAAGATTCAGCCGCTTCTTCGGTTGGCCACATTGGAATGCAATCTTCTTCTTCAGTGGTCAGCATTACGCAACCGTCTTGGTCTTGTAATGTCCAAAGAACTTTATGTTCTTTGACTTGCTCAACGAGGTAATCGTAACGGGCTTCTGGTGTCATTGCTGCTGTCTCAGCGAGGGTTTTAACAGTCTTGCTCATGAAAAATATCTCTTTTGCTTGAATAGGGCGAAGCCTGTTGTGTCTCTAATGTAAAAACCTAGGGCACAGCAAAATTCACCAGTTGGCTAAATGGTAACATTAGAGCGGGATTAGAAAAAGAACAACAGCGCCAAGAGGGCGCTGTTGTGTTAGATCTTCGATGTTTATTCTGCCGCGCGGAAGTAGCGATAGATAAAGCCTGCCAAAATGGCGCCGACAATCGGGGCTACCCAGAATAACCAGAGCTGCGATACCGCCCAGTCACCGACAAACAACGCAGGACCTGTACTGCGCGCAGGATTCACCGAAGTATTGGACACTGGAATACTGATTAGGTGGATCAAGGTTAAGCCTAGACCTATCGCAATCGGGGCAAACCCTTTTTGGGCGCGTTCATCGGTGGCACCTAAAATAATGATTAAGAAGAACAGTGCCATAACAACTTCGCAAATCATGACCGACAGCATGCTGTAACCGCCAGGGGAGTGCTCACCAAAACCGTTAGAGGCAAATCCGCCGGCGAGTGAAAATCCTTCCTGCCCAGAAGCAATAAGATACAAGATACCCGCCCCTGCAATCCCGCCCGCGACTTGGGCTATGATATAGGGCAACAACTCCGATGCGGGAAAACGTCCGCCAGCCCAAAGGCCGAATGACACCGCTGGGTTAAGGTGACAACCTGAAATATGGCCAATCGCAAATGCCATAGTCAGAACCGTTAAGCCAAACGCGAGCGCGACACCGAGTAAGCCTATGCCCACCTCGGGAAATGCAGCGGCAAGTACCGCACTGCCACAGCCTCCAAGGACTAACCACAAGGTGCCAAGAAATTCCGCCGCCATTTTTTGTGACATATTCATTGATTGGTTTCCTATTATGTTAAAGACACTTGTTTGTTAACGAGTGCGTCTTTATTCCTTATTTACCTGTCTATTGACGGATTTTGTCTGAGTGAGCAAAATCGCGCGCGTGACATGAGTTCCCTTAACAGCAGTTTTTGTCGAACGCTTGTGAGGCAATGACCAAGTGTTTGAGTTGTTTTAGAGCAATATTCAGCATCAGCTTCAATATAGTGAGATTTGATTAAGCTTCAGTGACGGAGTTGTTTACTCACACTCTGTTGCTACCACTATCAGTCATTAATAATAGATGGCTTTAAATAGGTTGCTGATTTTCTTGATTAATTTAGGCAGGAAGAGGAGAAATCGATACGTTGAGGCGTAAATACAGCAAGAGCTTCATGTAGAAGCTCTTGGTTAGGTTATCGCTTGATCTTTTGAGAAGGTAAATTACTTAGCGCTAAATCTTCCGCCGAGTACGGCTTCGCGGGAGGCGCCTGTGACAGCAGGGAGGTTGGCGGGTAAGCCTAAGTGGTTACGCATGGCGAGCCACGCGAAGGCGATGCCTTCAGCCCATTTAGGGTCGACGCCAAGAGCTGAGGTGGTATTCAAGGTATAACCAGGCAATAGGGTGGCAAGACGCTGCATCAGTTGGCCGTTGAACGCGCCGCCACCACAGACGTACAACTCCCCTTCATTCGATAATTTAATCATATCGCGGGCTATGCTGTGGCAGGTTAAATCCAATAACGTCGATTGGATATCTTCTTCATCTAAATGATTAAAGGGCGATAATTGCTGCTCTAACCAAGCTTGGTTAAATAGCTCGCGGCCGGTGCTTTTAGGGTAAGCAAGGGAGAAATACGGGTGCGAAAGCAGTTGCGTTAACAGGCCTTGGTCGGTTTTGCCGGATGCGGCCCATTCGCCATCTCTATCGAAGGGTTCACTTTTCACCTGCTGGATCCAAGCATCGATCAAGGTATTGCCAGGTCCCGTGTCGAAACCCAGTACTTGGTCACTGTTGCCCGGTAAATAAGTAATGTTGGCTATGCCGCCAATATTTAAAATGATGCGTTTTTTGCCGACTTGAGCAAAGGTTTGCTGGTGGAATGCTGGCACTAAGGGCGCGCCTTGGCCACCTAGGGCAATATCTTTACGGCGAAAATCGGCAATAACATCAATACCGGTTTCGGTCGCAATAGTATTCGGGTCGCCAATTTGCAGGGTAAAGCCGACTTCAAGGTTTGGCATGTGGCGCACGGTTTGGCCGTGGCTACCTATGGCGATAACCTCTTCTTTGGCAATGGCGCATTTGGTCAGTAGATTATTCACTGCTAAAGCAAACAGTTCACCCACATTACGGTCTAAACGGCCGAGGCGGTTAATTTCATCTGTGCTGGGTGAACAAAGGCGCTGTAGGCCTTTGAGCAAATGGCTCGGTATGGCTTCGGTATGGCTGGCGATAAGCTGCGGCTGCGCGCCAGAAAAGTCGACCAATACGGCATCGACACCGTCCATGCTGGTGCCTGACATAAGTCCAATATAATAAGCGTTTTTCATTGGGAGGAATCCGTCCGTCGTTATTGCATTGCCAATTGCGTTTGCTTGTTTTGCGAAAGTGTAGTCATCAATTGCTGGCTAAGTGCATCGAATTGATTTTTTTCTTTTCTCGCAATCGATTCGGCTTTAGGTAGCGTTATAGTTCTTGGGTTGCGATGGACGCCATTGACGATAAATTCGTAATGCAAATGTGCACCCGTGACGCGCCCCGTTTTACCTAAAGTACCTATGATTTGCCCTTGCTTAACACTGGCTCCTTTGCTGACGTTGCGCTTAGTGAGGTGAAGATATTTGGTGGTATAGGTATCGTTGTGTTTGATAAACACATAGTTACCGTTGAATTGATTGTAGCCCGCCTCGATGACGCGTCCGCTACCCGCCGCTTTAATGGGCGTGCCAATGGCGGCGACGTAGTCCACACCGCGATGGGCTTTGACTTGGCCTGTTACTGGGTGCAAACGTCTTGGATTGAAGTTTGAACTGACATATTTAAAATCGACTGGCGAGCGTAAGAAGGCTTTACGCATGCTAGTGCCATTCTCGGAATAATAGTTACCGTCGGTATAGCGAATGGCAGTATAGCGCTCATCTTGGTTTACAAATTCTGCGGCTAAGATATTGCCGTTACGCAAAAATTCGCCATCGGCATATTCTTGCTCATAAATAATGGCAAAGCTGTCGCCTTCGCGTAAATCTAAGGCAAAGTCGATATCCCAGCCGAATACGGTCGATAACTGCATGATCTGGTTTGCATTCATGCCTGCATCGACGGCAGCGTTCCAGAAGTTGCTCTTAATCTTAGCGCTGGTGAAATGGCTGCGAATTTCCACATCCTTCTCGGAGATTTTTTCTTGGTATTGATTTTGATTCTTGGTGATGATGAGCGTCGAAATTGCATTCACGCGATAACGCACTTCGGTCAAATCACCATTTATATCTTTCGAAATCACGATTTCTTCGCCCGGCATAATCTTAAGTAAGTTTTGCTTGGCTAAGGGGAGTTGGGTGATTTCATACACGTCTTTGCTGGTTAAACCTGCGCGATCAAATACCGCGGCTAAGGTATCACCATTTTTCACGTTAAAATGTTCGACGTCCCTGTGATGGGCACTCTCTAAGGATTCAGTGGCTGGATTATTGGCATCACCTGCGGCAAGCGCGTCGGTTGACGATAATGGCGTAGCATTTGTGGGCGCATTGTCTGTTTGGCCCTCTAATAACTCAGGACGTTCAGGCGAGCGAAATGCTAAAGGCACATCATAACGGGTGTTGATTTGAGCTTGGTCATCTATGCTGGTGGTTTGTCTTGAAGCTTGCGCTTCTTCAGAAGGTAGTAGCATGGTTATCATAGTGATAACTGAAAGAATGCTGAGGAGAATTTGATGCTTTTTAGGCAACAATTTAAATAACGTTATAACCTTTCCCATTGACGCCGATACCGATAACCAGAGACTTAAATAATCCCGTTAGTGTACACACTTTCAATTGTGGTGGCTAACAAGTAACATAAGTCTCTTCATTTTATGATCATGGCCTTAGGAGTCCCTGCCGAGATGGCTGATTTAGACCAAGTATTAGCAGAAATTAGACGTGGTACCGATGAGATTTTACTCGAAGCGGATCTGCTGGAAAAACTCAAAGAAGGACGTCCACTCCGTATTAAGTTAGGCGCCGATCCTACCGCTCCGGACATCCATCTTGGACACACAGTAATCTTAAATAAATTAAGGTTATTCCAAGAGTTAGGTCATGAAGTCATATTCTTGATCGGTGACTTTACCGGTATGGTGGGTGATCCAAGCGGTAAAAACAGTACGCGTCCACCGTTAACCCGTGAACAAGTATTAGCGAACGCAGAAACCTATAAAGAACAGGTTTATAAGATACTTGATCCAGTTAAAACCCGTATCGAATTTAACTCAAGCTGGTTAGAGCCATTGGGCGCAGCGGGGATGATCCGCCTTGCTTCTAAGCAAACTGTGGCTCGTATGATGGAGCGCGATGACTTTAAGAAGCGTTATGCCTCGGGTCAATCTATTGCGATTCATGAGTTTATGTATCCATTACTGCAAGGTTACGACTCAGTTGCGCTGCAGGCCGATGTTGAGCTGGGTGGTACAGATCAAAAGTTCAACCTGTTAATGGGCCGTGAACTGCAAAAAGCGGAAGGCCAAAAGCCACAAGCTGTGATCATGATGCCGCTGCTCGAAGGTTTAGACGGCGTGAAGAAAATGTCTAAGTCGGCGCACAACTATATTGGCGTCAGCGAACCTGCCAACGAAATGTTTGGCAAGCTGATGTCTATTTCGGACGACTTAATGTGGCGCTACTTTGAGCTGTTGTCATTCCGCCCACTGGCTGAAATTGAGCAGTTTAAGCAAGATGTGGCGAATGGGTCTAACCCACGTGACATTAAAATTGCCTTGGCTAAAGAAATCATCACACGTTTCCATGATGAAGCGTCTGCACAAAGTGCGCACCAAGCCTTTGTTGATCGCGCTAAGGGCATGCTCCCTGACGATATCGACGCTGTCGAGTTAGTGGCGGGTGAAGGTCTGGCGATTGCTAATCTGTTGAAAGACGCTGATTTAGTGGCATCGACTTCAGAAGCCATGCGGATGATCAAGCAAGGCGCGGTGAAGATGGACGGCGAAAAGCTGGACGATAGCCGTATGATCTTGTCTGCTGGTACTGTCGCGGTATTCCAAGTCGGTAAACGCAAGTTTGCCAAAGTGACTTTAGTGTAAGTAGCTTTAGTTTAAGTCGCTTTAGTTTTAGTGACTTTGTTTAAGTCACTTTAGTTCAGATGACAGTGGTTTACCTGACTCTAGTTTGACTTACAATGGTTTAAGCCATTGTCTGTTAAATGAAAAAGTCGTTAATCGAACAAAAAGAGCGCCTTAGGGCGCTCTTTGTTTTTAAGTCTGTTTTACCCCATAAGATTAAGGTGCTGTGTTGGCCTCGTGCTCGGCGATATTACATCTGTCGGTGCCAAAGTGTTGCCCACCACTGCATTTCCACGCCAGTTGCGCCGAACTCACCTGCCATTGTTTAGCATTCTGCTTCAAGGAAATAATCAACAGCATTTGTGGATGTTGTTTGGAGAGCTCGCTCACCTGATAGGTCAAAATGCTGTCTTTATTGGTTTGGGTTCGAACTAAGGTAAATTTGTTGCCTGCGTATTGGCTGCTGATCTGACTTGGATCTTCCGACCAAGGTTGATGTTGTGCCTGAGCGACACGCAGTTGCTGATTAAAATGACTGACTGGTTGAACGGCGTAGGACACGATTATGGGCTGCAAGGCCTGTGCTTTGGGAGCCAGCATTAAGCCATTAAGGGCGAGTAGGGCTATCAATCCAAAAAACTTCATACAAACCTCATTGAAACGAAACGACTCAGTCAACCTATCGAAGGCGAAACACTCAGTGGTATTGACTCATTGTTAGTTTCGACCCGTTTTTAGGGATCAAGTTTCAAAGACAGCTAAATATTGTGACTACTGCATCGCTAATTGGTCAGACATGGTCTGGTAATCGATAAGATCCACATGCTCAGTCACCCTATGGTTGAGCATATCGAGTTTAAGACTCGTGACGCCAGGAATCGCTATGTCGATGATTTTGCCAGGTTTGCCGAATTGTTCACCGGGTCCCTTGAAGTGATAGTTACCTATCATCACCACTAAAGAACCGGCGTTATACATATGTTCTATGTTGAAGTCGTACTCGAGCACGCCCTCGTGGGCGCGCTCGAGAAAGTCGATGATAAAGCGGCCGCCAGTGTATTTACGGTTGGCGGTTTTGTCGAAGAAGACGCTTTCACGGTTATAGAATTTTCTGAGTGTCTTGTAGTCGTGTTCGGTTAGCGCATTCATATACTTTACGGCTAACTGCTGTTCTTGTGGCATTTCACCTGAGTTGGCTTGCGCCGCTGCAGGATTGAGGGCTGGAACAAAAATGAGGCACAAAATAAGACACAATATTCGCAAACTATTCCCTCTTGGTTTTGAGATCAAAGGCCGGTAACGACAGATGCCACTTGATGGCGCTTAAGCGGATAAATAGAGCACTGGTCATCGCCAGAAACAGCGCCGTTTTCTCGCCCATACCGTAGGCTAAACTCACGGTATAGCCGATACCACCTATGATTGAAGCTGTGGCATAGACTTCTGTACGTAACACCATAGGAACTTGTCTGCACAGTAAGTCTCGAATAATGCCTCCTCCCACGCCTGTGATCAAGCCCATTACCACGGCAATCATGCCACTCAAGCCCATATTGAGGGCTTTTTCGGCACCAATCACAGTAAACAAGGCTAATCCAAAGGCATCGGCGACCGGCAAAATATATTCAGGCACCTTACGAGGCCGACGCACTAACAGCAAACAGGCGAGCACAGTTGCGAGAATCACTATGATGTAATTGGGATCGCGGATCCAAAACACAGGTGTTGCGCCAATTAAGGCATCCCGAATACTGCCGCCGCCCACAGCGGTGACCGAGGCGAGCACTATGACGCCAAAGGGGTCCATTCTATGACGCCCTGCTGCAAGCGCGCCTGATAGCGCAAATACAGCGGTACCCCATAAATCAAAAAAGTAGATCCACTGGCTCATTTACTCATCTCTTTGATATGTATATTTAATGCGTCAACAGAGATGCGGATTTCAATCACAGATAAAATCAGTGAATAGAGCAGCAGTAGCAGGCTAGCGCCGAAGATCACTGAGCCAGTTTTATTAAAGCCGACATAGATGAAAATCATGCACAGTACGCACAGGGCAAAGCTCGATACGCCCGCTTCTTGCATACGACGAATAATGGTAATGCGCTGGCTCAGGTTTTTGATTTGATCTTTATGTACGGGTTTTTCACCACTGCTTAAGTTTCGGATTAATGCCGCGAGGGCAAAAAAGCGATTGGTATAAGCAAGTAGTAACAATGAGATAGCAGGAAATAACAACGCAGGGGTTGTTAATGAAACGTGCATGTTTTCGAGCAAGATAGTCAGCCTTTAACTTAATGCTAAGAGAAGGGGGATAATATCACATGCTATGCAACCAACGTAAACCTGCCCATAACAAGGGCAGGATAATGATAAAGCTAAACCAGATGGCACAGGCGCGGGAGGTCAGCTTGATTGCTGGGGCGATGGCCTCACTGGTCGGTTGTGGACCATAACCTAGTTTGTCCACATTGATACGCACGCCAGCAAACTTTTGAGGTCCACCGAGTTCGATGCGTAAAATACTCGCCACCAGATTCACACTGAGGATATAGCCTCGAATCGCGGGATGATTTTTTGGCGTACGAAATAGCTTAGCGAATGCCTTAGGGCCGCCTTGAATGGCAATTGATAGACTCCACAGCCAAGCGGGGATCGCCAGTAATAGGGTCGATACGCCATTCACAGTACTGCAAAAATGTTGATACTTAGGCTGAATGGGCGGCCAGCTTAATTCGAGTTGTTTGAGCATTCGCACCGCCAGCACTAGCGGTGCTCCGGCGATAGCGAAAAAGAAAATGGTCAATGCTGTGCCGTAAATAGGCGCTGTGGCGAGTTTTTCTATGGTAGCTTTGGCTAGGCCGATTTCCGACAAGCTATCGGTATCGCGCACTACCCAAGGCTGTAAAAGCTTTTTTGCGCTGGCATTGTCTCCACGTTTTAAGGCTTTAGCGATTTCATCGGCGACTTGGCTAAACCCTGCATCGGTTAAACATAGATAAAGCACCAAAAATTCGAAAAACCATGGAAAGGCGGCTAGTTCGAGCAAAAAGGTGATAATGGCCCAAAACGGAAACAGTAATAGCATCATAGCTAAAAAGCCTGCAGTGGCTTGTTGGCTTGGGGAGCGTTCTGGACGATTTACCTTGGCGGCGAGTTGCTTAGCTAAATGGCCAAACCAAATAAGCGGCTGCATTTCCCGTGGCAATGGCGCTAACCGCGCCAATAACAAAGCAAAAAAAAGTACCAAAAAGCCTTCAAACAAAGCGCCATCTATCTCGACAAGTTGTTGATAAAAAGAGGTGTGCATTCGGTACTTTTCCGCCTAAGTGATTATTTTACTGCGCTAGGATTCAGTTGCTCAAGTAGCAGCATAACCATCAGCGCCGAGTGGTAACCCGCTTTGACAATATAAGAATCAAAATCCACTGGCGAGTCATTGTTGGCGTTATCCGATAAAGAGCGGATCACCACAAATGGCACATCAAACTGATGACAAACTTGAGCTATTGCAGCGCCTTCCATTTCACAGGCGGCCATCGTTGGGAAGTTTTTCAACATGGCTTGGGTGCGAATAGGATCGCAAATAAAGCTATCGCCAGTACAGATTAACCCTTCAATCGCTTTGACTTCACCCAGTTGCGCAATGGCCTTGTTGGCGGCTTCAACTAAATGAGCGGCTGGAATAAATGCAGCAGGTTGCTGTGCCATTTGGCCAATTTCATAACCAAAGGCGGTGACATCCACATCGTGGTGACGCACTTCAGAAGAAATCACGATATCGCCAATGGCCAGCGTATCGACAAAACCACCGGCAGAACCTGTGTTGATCACGGCATCCGGCGCATATTTTTCGATGAGCAGTGTGGTCGCAATACTTGCGGCGACTTTACCTATGCCAGAGCGAGTTACGACAACGTCTTTACCCGCAAGAGTGCCAGCAATAAATTCAATACCAGCAATAGTTTGCGATGTCGCATTTGTCATGGCGGCGATCAGGTGAGCGACTTCTGGCTCCATTGCGCCAATAATTCCAATTTTCATGGGAGACCTTTTTGATTCAACACTTAAGAGTGGGACACAAGAATGCTGGCTAATATACCACACAGTTTTGTGCTGTCGTTATGGTGAGATTAGGATTGCTTGATAATGGCAGGGTAAAAAGCGGGAAGGGTTAAAGAAAAAAGTGCACTCCTAAGAGGTGCACTTTTATCTATCTATTTCATCTGTCTATTTTACTTATCTATTTTTCCATCAACCGATGGCGACAAATCACAAAAAATGGCTGGACTCGTTTGCCTAAGTCTAGCCATTGCAGTGCTTGTTAAACGACAGCGGAAAAACAGTTTTTCAGCGATAAAACCAACACATTGGCGTTTAAGCTGTAGCGCTTAATCTAAGTAGTTAAGAATACCTTGGGCGGCATCGCGACCTTCGGCAATGGCTGTCACGACTAAGTCAGAACCGCGCACCATATCACCACCGGCAAACACTTTTGGGTTGGTGGTTTGGAAAGGATTTTCGTCTAACTTACTCGCTTTAACACGGCCCCATTGATCGAGCTCGATACCATGGTCGGCAAACCAAGGCGCTGGGCTAGGTTGGAAACCGAAAGCAATAATTATCGCATCGGCTTCGAGCAACTGTTCGCTACCCGCAATCGCTTCGGCCCGTTGACGACCGCTGGCATCGGCTTTGCCCATGGCGGTTTCGACGCATTCAATGCCGACTACTTTGCCATCTTGGGTTTTAATCGCCACAGGTTGACGGTTAAACAGGAAGTTAACGCCTTCCTCCCGCGCGTTTTGCACTTCGCGGCGTGAACCCGGCATGTTGGCCTCGTCACGGCGGTAAGCACAGACTACGCTGCTGGCACCTTGTCTGACGGCTGTACGCACGCAATCCATCGCAGTATCACCACCGCCTAACACCACCACACGTTTACCTTCAAGGTTCAGGTAGGGTGTTTCGTCATTCTGGGTGCCCATTAAATGATGGGTGTTACCAATCAAATAGGGCAGGGCTTGATATACGCCTTGGGCATCTTCACCCTCAAGGCCCGCTTTCATCGCGGTATAGGTGCCCATCCCAAGGAATACGGCATCGTACTCTTCGAGCAGTTTAGTAAATGGGATGTCTTTACCGACAGTAACCCCGAGTTTGAACTCAATGCCCATGCCTTCTAATACACTGCGACGGGTCGCCATGACGGCCTTGTCGAGTTTAAAAGACGGAATACCGTAGGTGAGTAGACCACCAATTTGTGGATATTTATCAAAGACCACGGCTTTAACACCGTTGCGAGACAGAATATCCGCGCAGCCCAAACCCGCAGGACCCGCACCGACAATCGCCACTCGTTCAGCGCGCGGCGTGACCTTGCTCATATCGGGGCGCCAGCCTTGGGCGATTGCTGTATCGGTAATGTATTTTTCGACATTACCGATAGTGACAGCACCAAAGTCGTCGTTAAGGGTACAAGCGCCTTCGCAGAGTCTGTCCTGTGGACAAACACGGCCGCAGATTTCGGGCAGAGTGTTGGTCTCATGCACTAAATCCGCCGCTTCCATAATGCGACCTTGCTCCGCTAGCTTGAGCCAGTTAGGAATATAATTGTGTAGCGGACATTTCCACTCACAATAAGGATTGCCGCAATCTAAACAGCGATCCGCTTGCTGTGCCACTTCTGGTTGAGCAAAAGGCTGATAAATCTCAATAAACTGAGTCGCACGTTTAGCTGCAGGGTGTTTGGTGGGGTCTTTGCGACCCACTTCAATAAATTGAAAATCGTTACTCATGCGCCACTACCCCGCTTTTACAACTAATTCTGGGCTCGATTTCTCTAACTTGAGCAGATCGGCCACGGCAATATTTTTAGGTTTCACTAATACGAAGCAATCTAACCAGTTACCAAAATCACTTAAGATCATCTTGGCATGTTCACTGCCCGTTTCGGCCACGTGGGCTTCAATCAGACCTTTCAAATGTTGTTGATGAATAGGTGATTCGAGTTTTTGAGTATCGACAAGCTCAGTGTTCACTCGGCGATTGAAGCGGCCGAATTGATCGAATACATAGGCAAAGCCGCCTGTCATACCTGCGCCGAAGTTCACCCCTGTTTTACCAAGGACAACTACTATGCCGCTGGTCATGTATTCACAGCCGTTATCACCGAGTCCTTCGACCACGGCAATCGCCCCTGAGTTACGGACCGCAAAACGCTCGCCCGCTTGACCCGCGGCGAAGAACTTGCCGCCTGTCGCGCCGTAAAGGCAGGTGTTACCGACAATGGCGCTGCGCTCACTCTGGAACGGGCTGCCAATAGGCGGATAAATCACTATCTGGCCGCCAGACATGCCTTTACCGACATAGTCGTTAGCATCGCCGCAGAGTTTTAGCTCCAGGCCTGGGCTGTTCCACACGCCAAAGCTTTGGCCGGCACTGCCGTTAAAGCTCAGTTTAACCGGCGCTTTGGTGCCTTTGACGCCGAGCGTGCTCGCGATATAGCCTGACAAGGTTGCGCCAACGGAGCGGTCGGTGTTGTTGATGCTGTAAGCGGCATCGAAACACTCGCCCTTATCGACGGCGCTTTGGCACTCGTTTAATAAATGTTGGTTAAGCAACCCTAAATCCGCTGGTGGATTGGTTTCTTGCCAAGTGCGTGACGAGGTTGCCGGCACCTTAGGTTGATACAAAATCGGTGACAGATCTAAGCCTTGTTGCTTAGCGGTTTGGCCTTCGAGGGCATATAACCATTCGCTGCGACCGACTAAGTCTTCAAACTTGCTCACCCCTAAGGTCGCCATCCATTCACGGACTTCCTCGGCGACAAACTCAAAGTACGTCATCACTCGCTCTGGCAGACCATGGTAATGGTTGTCACGCAGGTTTTTATCTTGCGTCGCCACGCCAGTCGCGCAGTTGTTCAAGTGGCAAATACGCAGGTATTTACAGCCTAGGGCGATCATTGGCACAGTACCAAAACCAAAGCTTTCGGCGCCTAACAACGCGGCTTTAATCACATCTGTACCGGTTTTTAAGCCGCCATCGACTTGCAGGCGAATTTTATGGCGTAAACCGTTTTCCACGAGCGATTGATGCACTTCGGCTAAACCTAGCTCCCACGGACTCCCCGCATACTTCACTGAGGTGATTGGGCTGGCACCTGTGCCGCCGTCGTACCCTGAAATGGTGATCATATCCGCATAGGCTTTAGCTACGCCGGTGGCGATCGTGCCCACGCCGGGTTCAGACACAAGTTTGACTGAAATCAGCGCTTTCGTGTTGATTTGCTTCAAGTCGAAAATCAGCTGGGCTAAATCTTCGATAGAGTAAATATCGTGGTGCGGCGGCGGTGAAATCAAGGTCACACCTGGGCGCGCATGACGCAGTCCGGCGATTTCAACACTCACTTTATGGCCGGGTAACTGACCACCTTCACCGGGTTTTGCCCCTTGGGCGACTTTAATCTGTAACACATCGGCATTGACTAAGTAGTGCGCCGTAACGCCAAAGCGTGCCGAGGCAATCTGTTTAATTGCAGAGTTGCGTTCAGTATTAAAGCGGCGTGCATCTTCACCACCTTCACCTGAATTCGAGCGGCCGCCTAAGCGGTTCATTGCAATAGCCAGCGCTTCATGGGCTTCGGGGCTGAGGGCGCCGATACTCATGGCTGCGCTGTCAAAGCGTTGATACAAGCCCGCTGCGCCTTCGACGTTAGCGACATCAATCGATGCTTGTGCACCCTTGATACCGATTAAGTCACGTAGCGTGGCTATTGGACGATTGTCGACGAGGTCGGTAAACTTTTTATAGGTTGCGAAGTTTTTGTCGATCAATGACGCCTGCAAAGTGTTGACAACATCAGGGTTGAAACAGTGATACTCACCCCCTTCCACGTATTTCAGTAGGCCACCTTGCGGTAATGGCACATGGGCACGGTAGGCTGCTTTGTGCAGAATCGCTTGGTCTTGGGCGATTTCAGCAAAACTGACGCCTTCGATACGGCTGATCACGCCCTTAAAGCACAGTTCAATCACGTCGCTGGCTATGCCGATGGCTTCAAACTGTTGGCTACAACGGTAGGAACCGACAGTGCTGATGCCCATTTTGGACATGATCTTACGCAGGCCTTTTTCGATGCCGTAACGGAAGTTCAGCATCAATGCTGTGGTGTCGGTTAACTGATGACGTTTCGCCAGTTCAGAGATTGATTCATACACTAAGTACGGATAAATCGCGGTGGCACCAAAGCCAAGCAATACGGCAAAGTGATGCGGATCTCGCGCCGATGCGGTTTCAACTATGATGTTGGTGTCGCAGCGCAGACTCTTATTCACCAGCATTTGTTGCACAGAACCAACCGCCATGGCAGCAGGGATCACTTGCGCCGTTTTCCCTATGGCTCTGTCCGAGAGGATAAGTAAAGTCGTACCGCTGCGGGCTAAACGCTCGGCTTCGGCTGTAATACGGCGGATGGCACTTTCTAATCCTTCCTGTGGTTCGTAATTTAAATCCACAATGTTGGCGCGATAGTAAGTGCTATCTAATCCCAGTAACTGGTTAAAATCACTGAATAATAAAATAGGTGAATTGAACATCACCCGGTAAGCATGCCCAGTCGTTTCATTAAAGAGGTTCTGCTCACGGCCAATACAAGTGGTCAACGACATAACGTGTTTTTCACGTAATGGGTCTATGGGTGGGTTAGTCACTTGAGCGAATTTTTGCCTAAAATAGTCATACAGTGAACGTGACTTTTTCGACAACACCGCCATAGGCGTATCGTCGCCCATAGAACCTGTGGCTTCTTCACCTTGTTTTGCCAGTACCCAAATGACTTGCTCTAATTCTTCACGGGTATAGCCAAATTGTTTTTGGTATTGCAACAAAAGCTCAGGGCTTAACTCGCTGGCACCATGTTGTTCAGAGGCTAAATCTTCCGCGGGCGTTAAAGTACGGCTGTTCTTCGCCATCCACTCTTTGTAAGGGTGGCGACGTTTCAAGTCGTTATCAATTTCAAAGGATTGGTACAGGCGGCCGTTCAAGGTATCGAGTACCAGCAGCTCACCGGGCCCAACTCTGCCTTTTTCAATCACTTCATCGGCGGCGTAATCCCAAATGCCGACTTCGGAGGCCAAGGTCAAAATACGATCTTTTGTGATCACATAACGCGATGGACGCAGACCATTACGGTCAACGGCGCAGGCGGCATGGCGACCGTTGGTCATCACAATACCTGCCGGACCATCCCAAGGCTCCATGTGCATGGAGTTAAAGTCGTAGAAGGCTTTTAGTTCGTCATCCATTTCTGGATTACTTTGCCAAGCAGGCGGGATCAATAGACGCATGGCACGGTATAAGTCCATGCCACCGGATAACAGCATTTCCAGCATGTTATCTAAGGAAGAAGAGTCTGAGCCTGTTTCATTCACAAAGGGAGCGGCCTGCTGCAAATCTGGCAGTAGCGGTGAATTAAACTTATAGGCACGGGCGCGAGCCCATTGACGGTTACCCGTAATCGTATTGATTTCGCCGTTATGGGCTAAATATCTAAACGGCTGAGCTAATGGCCATTTAGGAGAAGTATTCGTTGAGAAACGTTGATGGAATAGGCAGATAGAGCTTTTTAAGCGAATGTCCGCGAGATCGGGATAAAACGCGGGCAAGTCTACAGGCATCATCAAGCCTTTATAGACGATAACTTGGCCAGACAAACTCGCGACATAGAAGTCTTTGTCGTCGGTGATTTGCTGCTCTAAGCGGCGACGCGCCATATAAAGGCGGCGTTCCAAGTCTTTTTCACGCCAGCCAATGGGGGCGTTGATCAGCACTTGGTAAATTTGTGGCAGGCTAGCCTTGCCAATTTCACCTAACACATCGGGATTGACAGGCACCTTGCGCCAGCCTGCAATACTTAAGGTTTCACGCTCGAGTTCGCGCTCAAGAATAAACTTGGCTTGGTCAGCCAGTTCATCATCTTGACTTAAAAACAGCATACCTACGGCAAATTTTCTGCTCAAATGCCAATCATTTTCCGCGGCAATCGCTTCAAAAAATTGCACGGGTAATTGCATTAATAAACCGCAGCCGTCGCCAGTGCGACCGTCGGAGGCAATGCCCCCGCGGTGCTTCATGCGATCTAGACCATGGATTGCCGTGCGCACTATGCGGTGGCTGGCTTCGCCATCCATCTGTGCTATCAACCCAAAACCACAATTGTCCCGCTCAAAACTGGGATGATATAAGCTCATACAAAAACCTCCCTAGACCTCAACTGATTACTACTCGGGGAGAAAATGTAAAGACTTTCTATAGATATGCACCCGAACCACCCAAATTAGCCTGAGATTCAATAAAGGTCAAACCAAAAATTTGCATAAAACATGGGTATTAATTCATGTTTCATACACAAACCACAATTGGCTTACGTTAACGTTAACAGTAAAATGTGCTGTATAACATTATGAATAAAAAGAATTTTAAAAACTATCAAACTCAAAATTTACCAAGGTGTAACATGCTGGTGGGATTGTTTTTGATTTAGAAATAGTGATTTTTATTGCAAACACAGTAAATAGATAAAAAATTAAAATTGTTGAATTGTTATTCATTTTGGTGTGAGCAAGATCTCAGCGGTAAGCTGGCTAATTTGAGGATGCGCACATTTATGATAATAACGGTATGAGTCAGGCGGGAATTTGATGTAGCGCTAAGAAAACTCTCGCTACCTTGTTTACACTAAGCTTTTTCTTCTATTTGTTCACGTATTTTCTTTTCTATTTGTGATTTTATCTTGGTTATTCTCAATGAAGCGATATGAAATTTGGTGGGTGCTCTGATGGGGCTTGATGCATATGTGAACACCTTTGGTGCCGTTTGCAAGGCGCGATATGGCACCCGACTGCGAAAACTCACTATAGATGCTAAGTTTACTTGCCCTAACCGTGACGGCACTTTGGGGCGTGGAGGTTGCACTTTCTGTAATGTGGCGTCATTTAGCCATCAAACCGCCGATGTATTGAGTATTACTGAGCAACTTGAACAGGGTAAGAGCCGCTATCGTGAGGCGAAGCCTCAGGCACAAGCCGATAAATTTATTGCTTATTTTCAAGCTTACACTAGCACTTACGATGAATATCAAGTGTTAATGGCTAAGTACGATGAAGCGGTTAAAGATGGCGAGATAGTCGGTTTATGTGTAGGAACTCGCCCCGATTGTGTACCGAATAATGTACTGGATTTACTGGCGCGCTATCAGGAAAATGGTGTCGATGTGTGGTTAGAGCTCGGGTTGCAAACAGCCAAAGATGAAACACTGCGTAGAATTAACCGTGGCCATGATTTCGCCTGTTATTGTGACACTGTGTCTAGGGCGAGAGCTCGCGGTCTTAAGGTGTGCACTCATCTTATTCTTGGCTTACCCGATGAAACCCATAACGATTATATGGCGACTTTAGCTGCTGTATTGCAGCAGGGTGTTGACGGTTTGAAGCTACATCCTTTGCATATCGTCGAAGGTAGCACTATGGCTAAGTCGTGGCGAAGTGGGCGCTTACCTTTATTGAGTCTTGAGGATTATGCCCACAGTGTCGGAGAGATGATCCGCCATACCCCCCTAGAAGTTATTTTTCACCGTGTCACCGCTTATGCGAAAAAACCTATGCTATTAGCACCCGATTGGTGTGCCTATCGTTGGGATGGATTGGTGGCGATTGTGGATAATTTGCAGCTTTATGGTGGACAAGGGCACGCATTAGCGCAACGATAGAGGCAAGTTAGTGGGATAAATTTACTCCCTAAATGTTATGTCGTCGCTATTATGTCGTAAGCGTTTATTTACGACTATTAGTTTGTTTTTTGTTAATTTTAATCTGAATTAGACCATGAATATCGCTATAAGTTGCACTGACAATTTTAGTGGGTATCATGTGATAAATTCGTTTTAAGCATTGAACCACTTAAGGGAGGCCTTATGGCCACAGTTGAATTAGAAGCAATCCTAGATCTCAATACTCTCGAACAGTACTGCAGCGCCATTGGTGCCGGTACCTTACTCAAGAGTGTGGTGTTATTTGAGCAGCTAATGCCTGAATATGTTGGAAATCTAGTGAAGGCTAACGACGCAGCAGACAAAGATACCTTATGTTCAGAAGCACATAAATTTAAAGGTGCTGCAGGTTCTGTGGGGTTAAAACGTATTCAGCAAATCGCCCAATTATTACAGCATGGCGAAGAAGCAAGATGGGATGCTGAACATGGCTCTTGGGTTGCTGACATCGTTGAACACGCGAGTGCAGATTTACAACAGTTAAAGTTATTCCTCCAAGCCAAAGCATAAAATATTACTTGCTAAGGTAAGTTAAGGCGCAGCAATAATGTCTATTGTTGCGCTTAATTGAGTGAATGATTGCGTTAGATTGTTGCGTTAGATATTGCGTTAGTTTGACGGCTGAGTTTGTTGCCTTTTACGTTTCCCCGCGAGTGCTTTTCTCCTCTTTGTTTGTTACTCCCACTTAAGTTTTACAGCTAATCGGTTGAATATCGATTCGGCTCACACTCTTGAAATCTAATGCCGCGTTATTGGCTTTCAGTTATGCTAGAGTAGATTTAATTTCTTAATTCATAACCTTAATGGCAATCGAGAAAATGAAAAGTTTACCTAGCTTAAAAAACTTATTCTATTTGGTGAATCTCCATCAAGAGCAGAATTTTAACCGCGCGGCTAAGGTGTGTTTTGTCAGCCAATCGACGCTTTCGAGTGGGATCCAAAACTTAGAAGAGCAGTTAGGGCATCAGTTGATTGAGCGAGACCATAAGTCGTTTATGTTTACCGCTATTGGTGAAGAAGTGGTGCAGCGCGCCCGTAAAATTCTCACCGATGTGGATGATTTGGTTGAATTGGTGAAAAACCAAGGCGAGCCGATGACAGGCGATATTCGTTTAGGGTGTATTCCTACGATTGCGCCTTTCCTATTGAGCCGTGTTATTCGTCAATGCCAGCAATCTTATCCAGCGATGAGTTTATTACTGAAAGAAGATACCACTGAGCGTTTGTTGGATGCCTTAGGTAAAGGTGAGCTGGATTTATTGATCCTTGCTTTGCCTGTGGATACCAGCGGTTATCACAGTATGAAAGTGGGTAAAGATCCGTTCAAAATGGTGATCCATAAGGATTTAGCCGGAGAAATCCATCAGCCGATCGATTACCAAGCCTTGCCAGACGAGAGTATTTTCCTGCTGCAAAGCGAGCATTGCATTACGGGTCATGCCATCACAGCCTGTCAGCTTGGGGATAGCGCGAAAGTGAATCCGTTTGCCGCCACCAGTTTGCATACCTTAGTGCAGATGGTGAATAGTAAGCTGGGCACTACATTTCTGCCGCAAATGGCAATCGATGCGGGTATTTTGAATGACACAGATTTGGTGGTGATGACGCCGCCGGGTGAAGCGCCTTACCGTGATATCGGCCTTGTCTGGCGTCAAACGACCAGTCGGATCTTAACCTTCCGCACCTTAGGTTTAATGATCCAAAAGTTATTAACTAAAGAAGAACAATAAGCTGGCTGCAACAGCACAAAGTGTCACTGCAAAAAGTGTTAATGCAACTCAACGCTTAAATATGATGAGAAATTAGAGTGGGGAAACGCCAAACACTTCGATGGAGTGTTGTTTCCCTTTGAGTTTTACTGGGCCTAGATTCGATAGGTGATATTGCGTGTTGGGATTATCTAAACGTCCCGCGAGTGCGCCCGAGATCAACATGCGTTGCCCCAAGGGATTACACTGATCTTGCAGTCTCGCTAGGGTATTGAGTACATCGCTAAAGAAACTAATCTCCTGTTTCTGCACGCCAACAACCGCTGCTACGACTTGGCCACAATGGGCCGCAGCTTTAAACTTAGGCACAAAGCCATAGTGTTCTTCAAAGTAACGTCTTTGCCAATTAAGCTGCTGACTAAATTCAAAATAGATATTCATGCAGCGGTCGTGGACTATCCCTTCTTCTAAAGGCCAGTGGATCAACACGGCATCGCCCATATAGCGATAAATCTCGGCTTCGTTGTTGGTCACAGTATCCGACAGCAAACTAAAGCTATCTTGGATCAAGCGACTAAAACGGTAATCCCCAAGTGATTCGGCGTGTGTGGTCGAGGCTACCATGTCTAAGTAAAGGAATAATCGTTGTTCGTACCTTGGCTTATGGTATTTACCGAGGCCAATGTTGAGCAGAATACGTGGGCCAACTAACAGCGCCATTTGCTCGACGAAGGCTAAACTGACCCGCACGACCACCAAATAGACAATCAATGCTTGGAATGAAGGACTGTAGAGAATGTGCGCCGTCAGCATTTGTCTTAGGGTCGACATGTGATTTTCGATGGCCCACATATTCAAAAATTGGGTCATGTAAGCCAATGTCGTCGCCCCCAGTAATAAAAACAAGCCTTTAAAGATGACAGAAAACACATAGGGGAGGCGATTGATAGCACTGAAATCAGCAATAACGTTAGACATCCAATGCAGGCTGCCAAAAATTATCCCCATATAGATAGCAAGTGTCGCGAGATCGGCCGAACCTACCGCCCATTGGGGCAGTTCTGGTGATTGGGCATATCGAAAAAACACGAATGCAGCCATGGCAATCGCCCAAGCTAAAATCGCAAAAAGGAGTTTTTTCGCTTGTCTACGTGCTCTCACTGCGTGATGGGTATCCGAATACGGCTGTGATTTCAGAATGCCGTAGTTTATAGAAAAGAGTCACCTTAGTGCCAGTGAAATTTGTGATCTGGATCAATCTAAGTCTATATCGTCACTAAATATTAACCAAAAACCTTATTAAGTATCATGGCGGTGAAACTGGTCTTTAAATAAAAACCCCTAGGGTTGGTCATTTTGAGGCTGCCATCTTCGGCAATGCTTTGCGTTAATGCTTTACTGTTGGCGGCTTTGGGACGTAATTGCAGTACTTCGCCGTGGCGTGCGGTGAGTTTTTCGACTTTGCCGAGGGCGATAAGCTCCATGATCTCTTCCCAATCCTGTTGCAGCAATTGCAACTCCTGTGGATCAGGCTCCCACAATATCGGGGTGCCAATACGGCGCTCACCCACAGGAATATGCCGCTCACCTTCAACGGGTACCCAAAGGACTCGCTGTAACTTATGGCTGACTAAGCTGTTTTGCCAGGTTAACCCTTGGATATTCGACAGCGGCGCCACGCAAACATAGGTGGTCTCCAATGGTCGTCCCTGTGAATCGATGGGGATAGTTTTAAGCTCGACACCTAGATGCAGAAAATCTTGCTCAGGTTTAGAGCCTGCCGTCGCGCCTAGTTCCATTTCGATTAACTGGCCGACCCAGCCTTTATCCCGCTTAAGATCCTTGGGGACCCTTAGGCCTCTTTGGGCTGCTATTTGCGCCAAACTCACGCCTGCCATCATATGGGCGCGTTCGAGTAGCTCAGGGAGATTTTCGGGGGGAATAATTCGATTCATGGCTGGATTTTACTTAAAAATAACCGCTTAGCAATGGCGGTTAAAAAATGAACTCTGCAATTTGAGTAAACTTGTACCGAATGTTTTTATTCTAAGTAACTGATTTTAAATTTCATATCCGAGTTACCCCCCGTTTTGCAAAAAAGTGTTCAAAGTTACTCTCTGCTTTCCCTTGCGTTTCCCACATACTTATCCACAGATATTATGGATAACTCAGTAAAATGCGTCCCTTAACCTAATAAAAACCCCAAGTCAATGCGAATAAAGGGCATTTATTCCGGCTTTTGTGGACAGTTGTGGACACTATTTGTGTATAAAGTTGAGTAATATCGTGAGAACCATAGAAATAGCTCTAGCTGGTTAAATAATGAGCTTTATTGCTTTTTTGCCATTAATAAATTATAGTTACCATTCAAGTTGTTGAATTTACTTTAGATAAAGTTTTAACTCTAAATTAATCAAATGGCGCTAAATAGATGTTTTTTGAGCGTTATAACAAGTTTACCTGAGTTTCAAACAGAGATATCCACAGAAAATGTGGATATCCCCGCATTTCATCCCCTAGCTTTGTTGATAAATGTCTTTTAAGTGTGATTTTATCCAAGACCTAGGGTGAAATAGAGGTTTGCTGAGAGACTAGCTTTATGAAACAATCAGTTTATTAAAATTTAATGTGATTTGGAGTCCATGTGATTGATAGCGACGGCTTTCGCGCAAATGTGGGCATTATAATTTGTAACAGATATGGCCAAGTCATGTGGGCCAGACGCTTTGGTCAACACTCATGGCAATTTCCTCAAGGTGGTGTCGATGATGGCGAGACAGCAGAAGAGGCAATGTACCGTGAGCTATATGAAGAAGTGGGCCTAAGACCCGAACACGTGCATATCCTAACCTCGACCCGTTCTTGGTTACGCTATCGTTTGCCAAAGCGTTTAGTCAGACAAGACAGTAAACCTGTGTGCATTGGGCAAAAACAAAAGTGGTTTCTGTTACAACTGAAAAGCCAAGATAGTGCGATTAATTTGAGTTCCTCTGGGCATCCTGAATTTGACGATTGGCGCTGGGTAAGTTATTGGTATCCTGTGCGGCAAGTCGTGTCATTTAAGCGTGATGTTTATCGTAAGGTGATGAAAGAGTTTGCGGTAACGGCATTGTCATTCCAGACCCTAGAAATACCTAGGAAACGGGGAAGGCAAAAAACAACGGGCTGATTTTCAAAAGAGGATTGAAAACAGTGTTAAATACGCTTAGGGATATTACTCAGGCTGTGGCATCTGCCCACAGTTTGGAAACCGCATTAGAAGTCTTAGTCTCATCGACTAAAGCGGCGATGGAAACCCAATGTTGCTCCATCTATATCCTAGAAGAGCAAGAGCTGGTGTTATCTGCAACCGACGGTCTTGAAAAAAGCGCCGTTGGTCGGGTGCGTATGCCACTGACCGAAGGTTTAGTGGGACTCGCTGCCCAGCGAGAAGAGGCGGTTAACTTAGCGGATGCACGGCTTCATCCTCGATTCAAACTTTTCCCTGAAGTCGCCGAAGAAGAATACCGCGCCTTTCTAGCCGTACCTATCATCTACCAGAAAGCCGTGGTCGGGGTGATAGTGGTTCAGCAGGCGAGTGCGCGCCAATTCAGTGAAGGTGAAGAAGCCTTCCTGATGACGCTCGCCGCCCAGTTAGCAATGGCGGTGCGCGGCTTAAAACAAAAAGCCCAAGTCAGTTCCCATCATCAACAAATTCTATTTCAAGGTACGTCGGCGTCAAACGGTATCGCCATTGCGTATGCCTTTGTGCTCGGTGGAGAAATCCCCCTTGAGCAGCCCGACGTGCGCTCTGACGACATTACCTATGAGTCCAGCCGCTTAACGACGGCTATGGTGCGTTGTAAAGAAGCGATTGGCGCTTTATCTCAGCGGTTTGATCGCGAGCAAGATGACGAAGTCGTCTCTATTTTCAATGCATTACAGCTATTACTTGATGATGCCAGTTTAGGCGGAGAGTATGCCCGCGAGGTGCAATTAGGTTGGGCTGCTGAATCGGCGGTAAGCCGAGTGTCCTTGCGTTATATTCAGCAATTTTTGGCGATGGAAGATCCTTATCTTAAGGAGCGGGCAAGCGATATCCGCGACTTAGGCCAAAAAGTATTGCGCCAGCTGATTGAGCCAGAGCGTTTAGAGCTTGAACCCGATAAACCTGTAATTTTAATTACCCGCGAAGCCGATGCGACTATGCTGGCTGAGTTCCCAAGGCAGAAACTTGCGGGGATTGTCACTGAGCTTGGCGGCGTAAACTCCCATGCCGCTATTTTAGCCCGCGCCTTAGGTGTGCCGGCCATTACCGGTGTAGAACAACTGTTATCCGCCAATATTGACCAGAAGCTTTTAGTGGTGAACGCGAGCCGTGGCCAGCTATTGGTGTCGCCTTCCCCTGCGATTGTTGGTGAGTATCGCAGCTTAATTTCGGCGCAAAAAGCGCTGCAACGCCAGTATGCTCAAGAATTAGCACTGCCTTCTGTTACCCTCGACGGCTCACGTATTCGTTTGTATTTAAATGCGGGATTACTCAGCGGCGTGGCTTCTGAAATTGCCGAAGGTGCCGACGGTATTGGGCTGTATCGCACCGAAATCCCTTTTATGCTGCAACAACGTTTCCCAAGTGAATCTGAGCAAGTGAAAGTGTATCAACAGGTCTTGTCGGCGGCGTCTGGTCGACCTGTGGTGATGCGCACTTTGGATGTTGGTGGTGATAAACCTTTGCCGTATTTCCCAATTAAAGAAGATAATCCTTTCCTCGGTTGGCGCGGGATCCGTTTGTCGCTGGATCATCCTGAGCTATTTTTGGTGCAGTTACGGGCCATGTTGCAGGCAGGTGGCGATGGTAAGCAATTAAGTATTTTACTGCCCATGGTCAGTAACTTAGATGAAATCGATCAATCCTTAGAATATCTGCAGCAAGCCTATGTTGAACTTAAAAACGATGTAAACAGCAACATAGAGATGCCACGCATCGGCATTATGCTCGAAGTGCCGGCGATGTTGTATCAATTGGATGATGTGGCAAAACGGGTGGATTTTGTCTCCGTTGGTAGTAATGACTTAACCCAGTATTTGCTTGCGGTTGACCGTAATAATCCGCGGGTGAGCTCGTTATTTGACAGTTATCATCCTGGGATACTGCGGGCTTTGCATCAGGCTCACTTAGATTGTCGATATCATAAGCTCGATATCAGTATTTGTGGCGAGTTAGCGGGCGAGCCTATGGGCGCCATTTTGTTGGTGGCCATGGGATACGATCAATTGAGTATGAATCAGGGCAGTTTAGCGCGGATCAATTATCTATTGCGCCGTGTCGCACGGGCCGATTTAGATCAATTGCTCGCTAAAGCCTTGAGCCTATCAAATGGCTTCCAAGTGCGCGAGCTGGTTAAAGAATATTTGAACCTGCAAGGTCTCTCAACAATTCTTAATTAACTAATGTCGTCTTTTGCTTTAAGCTAAGGCCCTCAATTTATCACGCTGTAGGTACTCGTGTGGATAGTTTGTTGTCGGTGTTTTTTATTTGCTTAGCATTAGGCGCATTTGTCGGCTTTATGGCAGGGTTATTAGGTATCGGTGGCGGCTTGATTGTAGTGCCTGCACTGCTCTATATTCTGCCCTCGGTCGGTATTAGTTCTGCTCAGTTACCCCATATTGCGATTGCCACTTCGCTGGCGGCCATTATTCTCACTTCTATCTCATCGACGCGAGCGCACCATAAGCGTGGAAATATTCCTTGGGATTTATTTAAGACGATGTTGCCTGGGATTATTCTTGGAGCATTAACCTCAGGTTTTATTGCCGAACGTATCTCCGCTGCCGCTTTGCAGCAGGGCTTTGCGATATTTGTGGTGTTGATGTCGATTCAGATGGCGTATCCCTTTAAAGCTGAATCGAATCGTGAGCTACCCAGCGCGCCGATATTATTTGTTGTGGCCGCGTTAGTTGCGATGGTCGCAGGACTGATGGGCATCGGCGGCGGGGTATTGTTAGTGCCGTTTTTAACCTTCTTTGGTCTGCAGATGCGTTACGCCGTTGGGTTTTCGGCGGCGACGGGTTTGTTGATCTCCCTCTCGGGCAGTTTAGGTTATATCATCGCGGGCTTTAATGCGCCCGAGTTGCCCTACGGCACCTTAGGTTTTATCTATTTACCCGCCTTGTTTGGTTTAGTGATCACATCTGTCTTGATGGCGCCTGTGGGTGTTAAAGCGGCGAGCACTTGGCCAACATCGGTACTTAAAAAGATATTTGCACTGTTACTTCTGTGTGTCGGCCTTAAGTTAATTCTGACCTAGTTTTTATGTTTACCTCTGTTTGAGGCTGCTAATGGATGTGTTATGGCGTTGAGTTTCCCCAATATCGATCCCGTGATCGTATCATTTGGACCGTTTAATCTGTTTGGACAAACCTTTGAACCTGCGCTGCGTTGGTATGGTTTTACGTATTTAGTCGGATTTGTCGCGGCAATGTGGTTGCTCAATCGACAAGCCGACCGCTCAAAGGGAGTATGGTCGCGGGAGCAAGTTTCAGATTTACTCTTTTATGGTTTTCTTGGGGTGATATTGGGCGGGCGTGTCGGTTATGTGCTTTTTTATCATTTCGATTATTTCCTCGCCAGCCCTATGTATTTGTTTAAAATCTCCGAAGGCGGCATGTCCTTCCACGGCGGTTTGATGGGCGTAATTACGGCGATGATTTATATCGCCTGGAAACAAAAGCGCACCTTCTTTGCGGTCGCCGATATGGTGGCACCTGTGGTGCCTATCGGTTTAGGCGCAGGGCGTATTGGTAACTTTATTAATGGTGAACTCTGGGGCAGAACCACAGACGTGCCATGGGGCATGGTGTTTCCAACAGGAGGACCCGAACCGCGTCATCCTTCCCAGTTGTACCAATTTGCACTTGAAGGTGTGGCGCTATTCCTATTGCTTTACTGGTTTAGTAAACGTACCGATAAAGTCGGTGCCGTCTCTGGTATGTTCTTAGTCGGTTACGGTATTTTCCGTATTATGGTTGAAACGGTGAGACAACCCGATGCACAGTTGGGACTCTACTGGGGATTGATGACTATGGGGCAGATACTGTCTATCCCTATGGTGTTAATCGGTTTGTACTTGATTTTTCGTAAGCAAGGTAAGCAGCAATGAAACAGTATTTAGACTTAATGAAGCACATCTTAGCCGAAGGTGTGGATAAATCGGATCGCACAGGTACGGGGACTCGCTCAGTATTTGGCTATCAAATGCGCTTCGATTTGAGCAAAGGTTTTCCTTTGGTAAGCACCAAGAAATGCCACATGCGCTCTATCATCCACGAATTGCTGTGGTTCCTGAAGGGTGAAACTAACGTTGCCTATTTACGTGAAAACAAGGTCAGTATTTGGGATGAATGGGCCGATGAAAATGGCGATTTAGGGCCGGTTTATGGTGCCCAGTGGCGTAGCTGGCCAACCCAGAGTGGCGATTCTATCGATCAGATTTCACAAGTGATTGCCCTGATAAAATCTCAGCCTGATTCTCGCCGCCTTATCGTTTCTGCGTGGAACGTGGGCGAGCTGGATAAAATGGCCTTGGCGCCGTGCCATGCGTTTTTCCAGTTCTATGTGGCTGATGGCAAATTATCTTGTCAGCTTTATCAGCGCAGCTGTGATGTGTTTCTAGGTTTGCCATTTAACATCGCCAGTTATGCTTTGTTAACTATGATGGTGGCCCAGCAATGTGACTTGGCCTTAGGTGATTTCGTGTGGACGGGTGGTGATACCCATTTATATTCAAACCATATGGAACAAACGGCATTGCAGTTAAGTCGTGAGCCAATGCCATTGCCAACCATGACGATTTTACGTAAACCTGAATCAATTTTTGATTATCAATTCGACGATTTCGAGCTAACAAACTACGCTCCACATCCCCATATCAAAGCACCTGTCGCCGTGTAACATGCATTTTTTCGACCAATACCTCGGAATAGCCGAGGTGTTAGGTCGAAACTTACGATTATATTTGTTGTTACAATTCGTCTACACTCAATTCATTATGATTTTTAGGAGTGCACGATGGAAAAAGCAATTAGGAATTTTCTGAGCCAAGAATCGGCTGGCGGTATCCTATTATTGGTTGCTGTTGCCTTAGCTATGCTGATGGCCAATTCCCCTTTATCTGGACTTTATCAAGGCTTTTTAGGCACTGACGTACAAGTTAAAATTGGCGAGCTCGATATTCATAAGCCGTTAATTCTGTGGATCAACGATGGCCTGATGGCCGTATTCTTTTTGCTTATTGGTTTAGAAGTTAAACGTGAGTTACTCGAAGGCGCCTTATCGAGTGTCGCTCAAGCCTCTCTGCCTACCTTTGCGGCCATTGGCGGCATGTTAGTCCCTGCTGGGGTGTACTTACTGTTTAACTATGGCGATCCGGTCACACAAGCGGGCTGGGCGATTCCTGCCGCGACGGATATTGCGTTTGCTTTAGGTATTATGGCGCTGCTTGGGAGCCGCGTTCCCGTTTCACTGAAAGTCTTCTTACTTGCTTTAGCGATTATCGATGACTTAGGCGTCATAGTGATTATCGCGCTGTTCTACAGCACCGACCTATCAACCATCAGTTTAGTGATTGCCAGTTTAGCGATTGCGGGACTAGTTGGGTTAAACCGCAAAGGGGTCACCTCACTTTTACCCTATGGCATCTTAGGATTAATCCTTTGGGTCGCCGTACTTAAGTCTGGAGTGCATGCGACTCTGGCTGGCGTCATCATCGCTTTCTGCATTCCATTACGGGCAAAGGATGGCAGCTCACCCTCGGAAGGCTTAGAGCACAGTTTGCACCCTTGGAGCACCTTCTTCATTCTGCCAGTGTTCGCTTTCGCCAATGCGGGTGTTTATGTCGGCAATATGAATTTGGAGACGTTAATTTCTCCGGTACCTGTCGGTATTGCACTGGGCCTGATGTTAGGCAAGCCCATTGGTGTAATGGTGTTTAGCTATATTGCGGTGAAACTTAAATTGGCTCAGTTACCCGATGGCGTAGGTTGGAAGCAAATTGCCCCAGTCGCGGCCATGTGCGGCATTGGTTTTACTATGTCTATGTTTATTGCGTCGTTAGCCTTTGAACATGCAGACCCTATGTACGGTGACTTAGCGCGCCTAGGAACCTTAATCGGTTCGATTATGGCGGCATTAGTCGGGTATTTCTGGTTATCAAAAGTGTTACCTAATAAAGGAGTATAACTATGATAAATTTGAAATTAATGGGAATGGCAACACTCTTATGTCTATCGACAACCGCGACGGCATCGCAAATATCGGCCTGTAATCAGGATGCGAACTCGAAGACTTGCCAAAGCTATCTTGAAGGGATAGTCGATGGCGCTCTGATGTTTAAATCTGATTCCTTAGGGGCGAGATTAGAAACCAATGGTTATGAATCAAGGGCGCTTAAATATCGCGGCGGTAAACGTTTCCAAGAGGCGAATCGGACCTATTGCGCTGAACGTATCCCTGAACGTCATGTTTTAGTGTCAGGTGTCACTGAAGCGGTAAGTCTGGGTAATGCGACTGATTTGGAGCAATTACAAGGCATAGTCACTAACTTGCTTGATTGCCAGCGTTTGCAATAAACTGATTTATAACAATAGGTTTTAATCCCTCTGCGCCTTGGGCGTATGAGGGACGATTCACAACGGATGAGCATGCTGCACTTGAATTACAACCACCTGTATTATTTTTGGATGATTAAGAAAAAGGGCTCGGTTGCTAAGGCTGCCGAAGCCCTCTGTTTAACGCCGCAAACGATAACGGGGCAAATTCGTGCCCTAGAAGACAGGTTGAATGGCAGTTTATTCAAGCGAGTAGGGCGGACACTGGAAGCCACTGAGTTAGGTGAGTTGGTATTTCGCTACGCAGATAAGATGTTTAGTCTTAGCTATGAAATGCTCGATTTACTTAACTATCAAAAAGATGATGCCATGCTTTTTGAAGTGGGCATTGCTGATGCCTTGTCTAAAGCCTTAGTTAGCCGTGTCTTGTTATCCGTCGTCCCCAATGACAGTTCTATGCATTTAGCTTGTTATGAGGCGACCCACGAAAGCCTGATGGCGCGTTTGCGTGAGCATAAACTGGATATGATCCTCTCCGATTGCGCCGGTGAATCACTGAAGTATCCCGAAATCTTATCTAAAAAGTTGGGTGAGTGTGGTGTGAGTTTTTTCTCCGCTGATACTTATAGTGCTGATTTCCCCGCCTGTTTAGAGCAAGGCCAGCTATTAATCCCCGGCCGCAGAACCTCACTTGGACAGCAGTTATATCGCTGGTTTGACGAACAAAATCTTAAAGTCAGTATCTTGGGTGAGTTCGACGATGCGGCGATGATGAAGGCCTTTGGTTACCTTAAACGGGGGATTTTTGTCACGCCGTCGATTTATCGCCAAGAAGTGATTTCCCATGGGATGAATTTGCTCGGTGAAACCACGGATGTGAAAGAGGAATACCATGTGATGTTTGCCGAACGTATGATCCAACATCCTGCGGTAAAGCGCTTGTTAGATACAGATTTCAGCGATCTCTTTGCGGGACGCGATATGCAAGTAAAACAATGCTAATTTTGTGAGCCAATGTGAAGGGTTAATCGACACTTTAGTCACTGAACTGATAGACTAATGCCAAATCTGTGTTGGGAGAAATACCTTGGAATTAATGAACATCGCAAGGGTTCGCTGGGCATGTCGCCGCGGGATGCTGGAATTAGACGTTTTGTTTCAACCTTTTGTTGAAAATTTCTATCAAGAAATGTCCGATGAAGATAAAACCGTGTTTATCCGTTTGTTGGAATGTGAAGATCCCGAATTGTTTGCTTGGTTTATGGGCCATGAAGTGTGCCCTGATGCTGAGCTTGCGCGCATGGTAGTGAAAGTCCGTGGAAGACCGGCACCATAGTTTCAGTGTAAAAGCCTCCTTCGACCAACGACTCTCGTTGGTCGTTTTTATTTGTGTCTGTTCTAGCTCATTTTTGCTCTGGCCTCAAAGCGACAATCTCGTCTTATCCCTGCTTAAATATCTGTTTATCCTGCTAGTTTGTATTTTCTTGCTATCACAGTTGTGGCGACTGCAGCATTGGCGTTTAGATTTTGTGCTTAGTGATAAAGGCGAGGGACGTTTGTCAACGGGGGAGCACTTTCAGGTATTAAAGCGAACTTGGGTGACCCCCTTTGTTTGCTTGATGTATATCAAAGTGGATACTCAGTTGCGGCTCTTGATGGTTTGGGCGGATATGCTAGACGATACTGACTATCGGCATTTATGTCGGCTGTTGCTGCGGGCTAAAATACAACAGACTAAACCTCATACTGAGATTTAGTCTGTTTATCATTAAGTCACATAAGAACTTAAGTATATAAGAGCCTAAGCACATAAGAACTTAAGCGGTTACTTTTCTGGTAGTAATATAGTCGGGCGCGGCGCGTCTAATTTCTCTGGATGGTCAATATTAAAATGCAGACCACGGCTTTCTTTACGTTCCATGGCACAGCGAATAATCAACTCGGCCACTTGCACTAAGTTACGTAATTCGAGCAAGTTATTGCTGACTCTGAAGTTACTGTAATATTCCTGAATTTCTTGCTGTAACATCAGGCAGCGGCGCAGTGCACGCTCCAGACGTTTATCCGAGCGCACAATCCCGACGTAGTCCCACATGAATAACCGCAGTTCGTGCCAGTTATGGGCGATGACCACTTCTTCGTCCGAGTTAGAGACTTTGCTTTCATCCCATGCGGGAATTTGTCCCGGCATTTGAATTTTATACAGCTGGCTCTCTATATCCTGTGACGCCGCACGGGCAAACACTAAACATTCGAGTAGCGAGTTACTCGCCAGACGATTCGCGCCATGTAAGCCCGTATAGGCCACTTCGCCAATGGCATAGAGGCCATTGAGATCAGTTTGACCGTGCATATCAGTCATCACACCACCACAGGTATAGTGCGCGGCAGGGACCACAGGGATTGCATCTTTAGTGATATCAATTCCCAGCTCTAAGCAACGGCTATAGATGGTCGGGAAATGCTTCATAACAAAGTCAGCATCTTTATGGCTGATATCCAGATACACGCAATCGGCACCGAGTCGTTTCATCTCATAGTCGATGGCGCGGGCAACGATATCACGGGGTGCGAGTTCAGCGCGTTCATCAAAGTCCGGCATAAAACGGCTGCCGTCTGGACGACGCAGATAAGCACCTTCACCACGCAGGGCTTCGGTGAGTAAGAAGTTGCGCGCATCGGCATGGTACAAACATGTCGGATGGAATTGGTTGAACTCCATATTCGCCACGCGGCAACCTGCACGCCATGCCATTGCAATACCATCGCCGCTAGCAACATCGGGGTTTGAAGTATATTGATAAACCTTAGAGCTACCACCGGTCGCTAACGCAACAAACTTGGCCTTAACGGTTTCGACGTGTTCTTCGTTGCGATTCCACACATAAGCGCCTAACACACGATTACCTGGGCGATTTAACTTACGGGTGGTGATGAGGTCGATGGCGTTATAGCGTTCTAAAACTTGAATATTGGGGTGGGCGAGTGCGCGTTCCTGTAAGGTGGTTTGCACTTCTTTGCCTGTGGCATCGGCAGCGTGCAGAATACGTCTGTGGCTATGGCCGCCTTCACGGGTTAAATGGTAAGGTGCGTCTTTTGCATTACCGTCAGTGGTTTCTTCTTTATCGAAGGCAACGCCACATTCGATAAGCCATTGCATCGCACTCTTAGCATTTTCAGCGGTAAAAGTGACGACGTCTTTGTCGCATAAACCCGCACCTGCGATTAATGTGTCTGCAACATGGGATTCGATAGTGTCACTTTCGTCGAAGACGGACGCGATACCGCCTTGGGCGTAGTAAGTCGACCCTTCCGAGAGTGGGCCTTTTGAAAGCAGAATTACTTTTGCTTTTTCAGCAAGATGCAAAGCTAGTGTCAGACCTGCGGCACCGCTACCTATGACTAATATGTCAGATTGGTGTTCAACTACTTGTTTCATCGGGTATCATGATGTGACTAAAGAGTGCCAACTATGGTAAACCAACTCACGGATTATGGGTACTTTCCTTTTAACCTTACTTTTTTTGTATATTTTTTAGAACTTTTTCAAAGTACGCGAGTCTACATAAGTGAATATGATTCGAGCGACTGAGAAATCAGCATTTTAGATTTAGGAGAAGTCGGCTCGGATGAGTGGACAATTAAGTGATCAACAATTAGTTGAGCGCGTACAACAAGGTGATAAAAACGCTTTTAACCTGTTAGTGCTTAAATATCAAAGTAAAGTCATTAGCTTGATATCCCGTTATGTACGGAACCAAGCGGACGTTGCCGATGTCGCACAGGAA
Organism: Shewanella sp. N2AIL; assembly: GCF_022690845.1. NCBI lineage: Bacteria > Pseudomonadati > Pseudomonadota > Gammaproteobacteria > Alteromonadales > Shewanellaceae > Shewanella > Shewanella sp. N2AIL. The sequence goes on from NZ_JALBYT010000001.1 coordinate 55,909, forward strand.
GCGTTTATCAAAGCTTATCGAGCTTTGCCAAACTTTCGCGGTGAAAGTGCATTTTATACTTGGTTGTACCGCATCGCAGTAAACACTGCGAAGAATTATCTCGTATCACAGGGGCGCAGAACGCCCGCTAATGATGTTGATGCAGAAGATGCCGAATATTATGAAGGTAGTGATGCGCTGAAGGAGTTCGCCTCCCCAGAAAGGCTATTGTTATCGGATGAAATCAAAAAAGTGATTTTCGATACCTTAGAGACACTGCCTGAAGAATTACGAATGGCTATCTCGTTGCGTGAACTCGATGGTATGAGTTACGAAGATATCGCCATAGTCATGGATTGCCCCGTAGGGACCGTAAGATCGCGTATCTTCCGAGCTCGAGAAGCAATCGATAAAAAGCTCCAGCCGTTGCTGGAAGCCTAAATTCTTATTTTAAGAAACCCTTATATTTAGACAGGTGAAAAATGGATAAATTAGGTCAAGAATGGGTATCTGCCGCAGTCGATGGAGAGACTGATGCGCAGACCATGGCGGAGTTATCTGCTGATACACATTCACATGATAAATGGCATAACTATCATATGATAGGCGATGCCATGCGTGGCGAATTGCCACAGAATATTGTGTTAGATCTCTCTGCTAGCATTGCTGCCGCTATTGAGCTTGAGCCTGCGATAGTTGCACCTAAGCATCAGGCGTCACCTGTTACGCCGCAAATTGCCGCCAATGCGCAGCAAAGCCGCGTCGTACCTTTGTTTAAGCAATTTGGTCAATATGCTATTGCTGCGACAGTTGCCATGTTTGCGATTGTCGGTGTGCAGAATTACAATCAGAGCGCCGATGATGCTGCGTCACCATCGCCCGTATTGATTACCAGACCGCTAATTGGTAGCGCATCACCTGTGAGTCTACAAACGGGTCCAGTTCAACAGAATCAAGGTTATACCAATGATCAGGTGAACGAGCAGCGTCGCCGAATTAATACTTATATCCAAGATCATATGTTGCAACAACGATTGAATACCGGTGCGGTTGTAGAGGACAATACCGAGGTCGTACCCGTTCCGGTCAATCAATAACGAGGAGTTAGCTTGCGTCTAATCCTGTTGGCTTTATTAGCCTTGGTCTTCCCTGCGATGGCGCAGGAAGATATGCCTGCCAAAGTCTGGCTCGAGAAAATGAGTCAGGCCTTACGAGAGAAAGAGTTTAAAGCATCGATTATTCAACTTCAGGCCGATCATATTCGGCCTTTGGTTTACCTGCACGGTAAGGTGAATAATCAAGAAGTTGCCTTTCTAGAATACCTTAACGGTCCACCTAAAAATGCTGTGCGTGTCGGCAATCGTGTCACTTTTATTGAGCACGACGAACCTGCATACAGTATTGTTTCTAATCATATCCAAGGTGTTTGGCCTGCCGCTTTTTCTGCCAATATGGCGGATTTAGAAGTGGGTTATCAGTTTGTGCTTGGTGGTCGCACCCGTATTGCTGGTCGTCCGGGGCAAATGATCCGCCTGTTGCCCAATGATGAATTCCGTTATGGCTTTCAAATTTGGCTCGATATGGAAACTTATCTGCCGCTGCGATACGACATGCTGACTCAAGATAAGCAATTGCTTGAGCAGATCATGGTGATTGAACTCATCGAATTCAGCGAGCCGCCAGCTATCTTGCAAGAAGCCTATAAGCAAGAATGGCCGGCAGTTATCGATCAAGCCGAGCGCCAAGACGGTCAAAACTGGCAATTTGCTTGGTTACCTGCAGGTTTTACTGTGGTAGTGCGTGATCACCATAGATTGATTGGCAGCCATGAGGCGGTGGAATACATAGCACTGACCGATGGACTGGCAAATATTTCAGTTTATGTTGCGCGAGCTGGGGCGAGTCCATTGCCCGAAGAATTAATTACTCGTAACGGCTTGTCGCTAGTTTCAGAAAAAGTCGGTAATGCCGAAGTGGTTGCAGTGGGTAAAGTGCCGACACAAACCCTAACACGCATTGCTAAAAGTCTGACGCTAGAGTAGGACGCCGATTATGATGGAAGAAATTGCCAGAGTCGTCGCCAGTGATAGCCAAGGCTGGTTGACGGTTGAAGTCGAACTTAAGAGTACCTGCAAGAGCTGCAGTAACAGTGAGTCTTGCGGGACCTCTGCTGTGGCTCAGGCTTTTTCCTCGAAAACCCAGCAATTTTCGATTCAGAGTGAGCGCCGCTGCGAGGCAGGTGAGTTACTCAAATTAGGACTTCCCGAGAGCGTAATCCTCAAAGCCGCGGCATTAATCTATTTAATGCCGCTGTTTGGTTTGTTTGTTGGCGCGGCGTTAGGACAATTTTTAGGCCAGTTGCTTGAGTTTAATCCTAACCTAGGTGCCATGGGCTTTGCGGCCGTTGGTGCCTTGCTTGCGTGGTCTTTTGGTAAGCAACAGGCCAAACGCTTAGAAGTTGATGCTCAACCTGTGATTTTGGCCTATTTGGGCATGAGCATCAATTTATAAGAATTAGCTCAATAATTTCAATATGTTATTTTTTATCAAATAACAGCTAACTGCGGTTTTGGGCGTTGTTTTATCGGTCTGTCCTAAGTAGGAGTGAATGTGATTGGTATTGAAACCGCAATCAGGTACAATTTCGCTCCTTTGAACCGTATCCATTTTCAGTATTAGTCATTGCAGCATAATGAAACAAATTAGAAACTTCTCAATTATTGCCCATATCGACCATGGTAAATCGACGCTATCAGATCGTCTTATTCAGGTTTGTGGCGGTTTAACCGACCGTGAAATGGATGCTCAAGTTTTAGATTCTATGGATCTAGAACGTGAGCGTGGTATTACGATTAAGGCACAAAGTGTCACTTTGGATTACAAAGCCAAAGATGGCCTTGTCTATCAACTCAACTTTATTGATACCCCAGGTCACGTTGACTTCTCCTATGAGGTCTCGCGCTCATTAGCAGCCTGTGAAGGCGCTTTGCTGGTGGTTGATGCGGGTCAGGGCGTTGAAGCTCAGACACTGGCAAACTGTTACACCGCGCTGGATATGAATCTAGATGTGGTACCTATTTTAAACAAGATTGACTTACCACAAGCCGATCCAGAACGCGTTGCTGCCGAGATTGAAGATATCGTCGGTATCGATGCCATGGATGCTGTGCGTTGTTCGGCTAAAACCGGTGTCGGTGTCGACGAGGTTTTAGAAGTCATTGTTGCCAAAATTCCACCGCCAGAAGGCGATCCTAACGCACCATTGCAAGCCTTGATCATCGATTCTTGGTTTGATAACTACCTAGGCGTAGTGTCTTTAGTGCGAATTAAACACGGTAGCCTGAAAAAAGGTGACAAGTTTAAGGTGATGTCTACAGGACAAAACCACACTGCGGATCGCGTCGGTATTTTCACCCCAAAACAAACTGATAAAACCGAACTTAAAACCGGTGAAGTAGGCTTTGTGATTGCGGGTCTGAAAGAAATTCACGGCGCGCCTGTGGGCGATACATTAACTTTAGCCAAAAACGGTGCTGAAAAGCCGTTACCTGGTTTTAAGAAAGTGAAGCCACAGGTATACGCTGGCGTATTCCCGATTTCTACTGACGAATATGAAAACTTCCGTGATGCGCTGAATAAGCTCAGCCTGAACGATGCGTCATTATTCTTCGAACCAGAAAGTTCATCGGCACTCGGTTTTGGTTTCCGCATTGGCTATTTAGGCCTGCTGCACATGGAAATCGTCCAAGAGCGTTTAGAGCGTGAATACAACCTAGAGTTGATCACTACAGCGCCAACCGTAGTGTACGAAGTGGTGATGACCAGCGGTGAAACGATTTACGTTGATAACCCGTCTGATCTACCAGCGATTAACAACATCGAAGAAATGCGTGAGCCGATTGTTGAGGCCAACATTTTAGTGCCAAAAGAATACTTAGGTAACGTGATTACCTTGTGTATTGAAAAACGTGGCACGCAAGTGAACATGGTTTACCACGGTAACCAAGTGGCTGTGACGTATCATCTGCCAATGGCGGAAGTGGTCATGGACTTCTTCGACCGTTTGAAATCCACTAGCCGTGGCTATGCATCACTCGAATATAACTTTATTCGTTTTGATCCCGCTGACATGGTGCGTTTAGATATTCTCATCAACGGCGACAGAGTCGATGCCTTGGCTATGGTTATCCATAGATCCAACATTCGTCACCGTGGTTTAGCCTTAGTCGATAAGATGAAAGAGCTGATCCCGCGTCAGATGTTTGATATCGCGATTCAAGCGGCTGTGGGCAGTCAAATTATTGCTCGTTCAACCGTGAAAGCCCTGCGTAAAGACGTAACGGCTAAATGTTATGGCGGCGACGTTTCTCGTAAGAAAAAACTCTTAAATAAACAAAAAGAGGGTAAGAAACGGATGAAGCAAGTGGGTAACGTTGAGGTGCCACAGGAGGCATTCTTAGCGGTACTTAAGCTAAACGAGTAATCGTTAGCATAAGAAATGACCATTTAGTTGACTATTGCGCCGCTGTTTGCGGCGCTTTAGTTAGGTTATCGCATTGGTTTATCACTTTGGTTTACCAAGGTCGAATACGGTAAGTTAACTAAAGTATGATATTCGCTGAGTTAGGCACCTTTAAATGATTTTAAAGCAGGAGTTCAATAAGCAATGGCAGCGTATTTTTCCATTATTCTAGTGCTAATCACCCTGATCTCGGGACTTATTTGGTTAGTCGACGTGCTCGCATTCGCCCCTAAGCGTCGTGAGAGTTTAGCGTTAGCCAAGGCCTCGCAAGCGACGTTAACCGAAGAAGCCGAGTACCAAATCATTCGTGAGTCGACCATAGTCGAAACCGCGCACTCTATTTTCCCTGTGATTGCCTTTGTGTTGATCCTGCGTTCATTCATTTATGAACCATTTCAAATCCCATCGGGTTCTATGATGCCAACCCTCTTAGTAGGTGACTTCATTCTGGTGGAAAAATTCAGTTATGGGCTTAAAGATCCCGTATGGCGCACTAAACTGGTTGAAACCGGCGAGCCCAAACGCGGTGATGTGATCGTGTTTAAATACCCTGAAAACCCGACAATTGACTACATCAAACGTGTTGTCGGTTTACCGGGTGATAGAATTATTTACCGTAATAAGCAGTTGATGATCCAGAAGGCCTGTGGCGTTGAGCAAACAGCTTGCCCAGAACCACAAGTTATCGCCCGCACTGAAATCAGTCGTGGTGATTACAGCCAAGATGGCGTGCCATTACTGCGTTACACGGAGCAACTGGGCGAAGTCGCCCACGATATTTTGATCAACCCAAGTCGTCCCGACATGCTGGGATATTTTAAGCGCGAAGGTAACTTACCCGCGGGTGAGTTTTTAGTGCCTGAAGGCCATTACTTTGCCATGGGTGATAACCGCGATAACAGCACCGACAGTCGTTTCTGGGGCTTTGTGCCAGAAGAAAACCTTGTTGGTAAAGCGGTAGCGATTTGGATTAGTTTTGAATTTGACCGCTCAAAAGCCGACTTCCTCCCAACTTGGGTACCGAGCGGCGTGCGTTTTGAGCGTGTAGGTGGAATTAAATAGCATGGAACCGATTAAAAATTTGCCACGTTTGTGTCGTACTTTAAGTTATGAGTTCAAGAATATTGAGCTGTTGACTCAAGCGCTGACCCACAGAAGTGCGGCAAATAAACACAATGAACGCTTAGAGTTTTTAGGTGATTCAATTTTATCTATTGTGATTTCTGATGCCTTATATCATCAGTTTCCGAAGGCGACCGAAGGCGATTTAAGCCGGATGCGCGCTACCTTAGTGCGCGGTGATACCTTAACGATCATCGCCCAAGAATTTAAGCTCGGCGATTATTTATATCTTGGTCCTGGTGAATTAAAAAGTGGCGGATTTAGACGCGAGTCGATTCTTGCCGATGCAGTTGAAGCCATTATTGGCGCCGTTTACCTTGATTCCGATCTCGAAGTTTGCCGTGCATTATTGCTGAAATGGTATGCCGAGCGTTTGGCCGAAATTCAACCTGGGATCAGCCAGAAAGACGCGAAAACCTTACTGCAAGAACATTTACAAGGGTTTAAAAAGCCACTGCCTGATTACCAAGTAATCAACATAGAAGGCGATGCCCACGATCAGACATTTACCGTTGAATGTCGTATTGAAGACTTGAGCCAAAGCGTCATTGGTGTGGCGAGTTCACGCCGTAAAGCCGAGCAAATCGCGGCCGCTCAAGTATTGGAGTTACTAAAGAAATGACCAAAAAAACAGACTTGTCAGGTATCGATGCTGCAAAAGCGGCAACTGAGCCGAGTTTAGATGAATTACTGGCAAGGATGAATGCGGCCGCGCCAACGCCGTCGGCCCATTACGATGTCACTTATTGCGGCATGGTGGCGATCATTGGTCGCCCTAACGTCGGTAAATCGACGTTAATCAATCGTTTGCTTGGCCAGAAGGTGAGTATTACTTCTAAAAAGCCGCAAACGACGCGCCACCGTATCATGGGTATTCATACCGATGGTCCTAAGCAAATCGTGTTTATCGATACACCGGGTTTGCACATTGAAGAGCAGCGGGCGATTAACCGCCTGATGAACCGCGCAGCGGCCAGTTCGCTTGCCGATGTGGCTATGGTCATTTTCGTGGTCGATGGCATGACATGGACCGCCGATGATGAGATGGTGCTCAGCAAGTTACGCCGTGGCGGCGAAGAGCGTCAGACGATTCTGGCGATCAACAAAGTCGATAATATCAAAGACAAAGAATCATTATTCCCGTATTTGGAAGAAGTCGCCAAAAAATATCCTTTCGATGAAATTTTGCCGATTTCAGCCAGCAAGGGCACTAACGTCCAGCGAATTTTAGAGCTGGCAGCGACATCGATTCCTGAGGGGCCTTTCTTCTTCCCTGAAGATTATGTTACTGACCGTTCGCAACGTTTTATGGCGTCGGAAATTGTGCGTGAAAAACTGATGCGCTTCCTCGGTGATGAATTACCCTATGATGCGACGGTTGAGATCGAACAGTTTAAGATGATGGAAAATGGCGTTTATCAAATCAATGCCCTGATCCTCGTTGAGCGTGAAGGTCAAAAACGTATGGTGATCGGTAGCAAGGGCGAACGTATTCGCACTATTGCGACTCAAGCCCGCTTAGACATGGAAACCTTGTTTGATAATAAAGTCTTCCTCGAAGTGTGGGTGAAAGTGAAATCTGGTTGGGCCGATGATGAACGCGCCCTGCGTAGCTTAGGTTACGGCGACGATTAAGCATTAATTCCAGCGAGTGCGCTTACCGATGAAACGTGGCTATGTTCTGCATCATCGTCCGTATCGAGAGTCCAGTGTCTTAGTTAACCTCTTAGTTGACGGCATTGGACGGGTCGATGTGGTTGCCCGAACCGGCAGCGGTAAGCGCTCTATCAAGAGTATTCTCCAGCCCTTTCAACCGCTGATCTTCGAATTTAGCGGTAAGTCTGAATTAAAAACCTTAACTCAAGTCGAAGCTGCTGCGCCTGCTGTGCCTCTATCAGGCCAAAGTTTGTTTGCTGGCATGTATATCAATGAGTTATTGGTTCGCACTTTGTCTGTGCAGCACAACGCCGAAGAGTTGTTCCTCATTTATCATCAAGCTTTAGTCGGCCTTGCCGCGAAGTTTTGCCAATCCCAACTGCGTTATATTGAGCTCGCCTTGCTGAGAGAATTAGGTTTTATGCCTTCGCTTAGCCGGGATACTCAGGGCGAACCACTCGTTGCTGAAGATTATTACCAGCTCGTGCCTGAGTTAGGCTTTCAATTTGTGCTCAACTCCCGTGCTCGCAATGCCTATCAAGGTGCCATGTTGACGGCGTTTAACGATAACCAACTCACCGATGTGCATTTTTTGAGCGCTAAGTTATTGATGCGCTCCCTGTTAAAGCCATTACTCGGGACTAAACCTTTGCTGAGTCGACAATTGTTCGTCAGCGCTGCCACGCCAACCAAGATTGATGGGAATAATTCGCCCTAGCTCCTGTTTTTTTGTGTAAGCCTAAGTACAATAAGCCGCAATATCAGCGTTCAACATTAAGGAGTTCCCGATGAGCCGTATCTTATTGGGCGTGAATATCGACCATATTGCTACTCTGCGTCAGGCGCGTGGCACCAGTTATCCTGATCCTGTGCATGCCGCCGCCGTTGCTGAACATGCGGGCGCCGATGGCATCACTATCCATTTGCGTGAAGACAGACGCCATATCATAGACCGCGATGTGTATCTGCTGGCGAAAACCTTGAAAACTCGCATGAATTTCGAATGCGCTGTGACCGAAGAAATGCTTAACATCGCCTGTGAAATTAAGCCGACCTATGTCTGTTTAGTGCCAGAAAAGCGTCAAGAAGTCACCACTGAAGGCGGTTTAGATGTGGCGGGGCAGTTAGATAAAATCACTGCTGCGGTTACTCGTTTAGCCGCTGAGGGCATTCAAGTCTCCTTATTTATCGATGCCGATAAAACCCAAATCGATGCCGCTGTTGCCGCTGGCGCACCGCTTATCGAAATCCACACTGGCTGTTATGCCGATGCGAAAACGGAAGCAGAAGAAGCCACTGAGTTAGCGCGTATTAGCGAAATGGCCAAATACGCCCATGGCAAAGGTTTAGTGGTTAACGCGGGTCATGGTTTGCATTACCACAACGTGAAACCGATTGCGGCGATTCCTGAGTTATATGAACTCAATATCGGCCATGCGATTGTCGCCCGTGCCGCCATTGACGGTTTAGCGACAGCAGTGAAGGACATGAAAGTGTTAATGCTTGAAGGTCGTCGAGGCGAATAATGGCAATTGTCGGCCTAGGCACAGATATCGTCGAGATTGAGCGTATTCAGGCGCATGTGGCGCGCGCAGGCGACAAGCTGGCGAAACGTGTGCTGACCGAGGCTGAGTTGGCCATATATACTTCCCATAGTCAGCCAAGCCGTTATCTTGCCAAGCGTTTTGCCGCCAAAGAAGCTGCAGCCAAAGCGCTCGGTACGGGCATTGGCCGCGGCGTGTCGTTTCAGCATATTCACATTGGCAACAATGCGGATGGTGCGCCGACGATTCACTTTACCGAGGGTGCTTTAGCGCGCTTACAGCAGCTTAAAGCGACGGTTGGGCATATCTCTATTGCCGATGAAAAATCCTATGCGATTGCGACGGTAATCATAGAGTCTCAATAAACCCGAGTTGGTGTTTGTCGTCTATCAAAAAGGAACCTTAGGGTTCCTTTTTTCATTTCTGGATGGGTATCAAAATAAGTACCAAACAATAAAGTGCAACAATTCGTTTACTTTTACTGTTCAGCTTAATTGTTTTGCGCTAGTTTATGGCTTGCGCGTCGCTCAATTTGGCGCAGTTAAAAGCAGGGGCAAATGAAGAGGAACCCAAAATGAAATCCGCCGCAGAGCAGTTATCGACCTACAAAAGTGTGCATTTAAATCATCGTAATATTCAGACCCATTTTATTGGTATCCCACTGATTATTTGGTCTGCTTTCTTGTTGTTGGCCACTGTACGTATTCCGCTGGGCAGTCTGGGTGAGACCAGTTTAGCCGTGATTGTCGGCGTGTTAGTGTCGGCCTACTATGTCCGTTTACACTTAAGGCTCTCAATGGGGCTGATATTATTTATGGTTCCTGTACTGCTCACAACTGAATGGGCGGCGCATATTGCCGGTGCCACTTGGCTTGCCCTAGGGGTATTTGTGGTGGGCTGGGTGTTCCAGTTAATTGGCCATAAATGTGAAAAAGCCAAGCCTGCCTTTGTAGATGATTTGAATCAGTTATTAATTGGGCCATTCTTCTTGATGGCGGAAGTGTATTTTATGTTGGGCTTAGAGAAGGCGCTCAATGCCCAGATAACGCCGATGGCGATTGAAAAGCGCCGCGCACTTGAGGCGAAAAAGATTTAACTCGTTACATCACTTGGGAAAAGTATTGCTCGGGGGAGCAGTCGGCCGGACTACATATTAGTATGTGGTTCGGCCGATTTTTTATGGGGCAAATCGAAAGCTAAGCTCTGGGCGGGTGATAATGCAGCGGTATGATACGCACGGTTTTAATCATATTTTCTGCTACATCGATAATCTCTAAGGGATAACCGGCTAAACGTAAACTGGTGTTAGCTGAGGGGATTTCCTCTAGGTATTCTAGGATCAGACCGTTGAGGGTTTTAGGGCCGTCGGTCGGGAAGTTCCACTTCATTTCTTTATTCAAATCGCGAATGGTAATGCTGGCATCGACTAAGTAACTGCCATCTTGCTGCACTTTGATATCTTCACTCGGCGTGGTTAACATTGAAGTAGTAAAGTCGCCGACAATCTCTTCGAGAATATCTTCGAGCGTCACCAGACCTTGAATGTCACCATATTCATCAACTACTAAGCCGATGCGCTCTTTGTTCTGTTGAAAGTTAGCCAACTGCACATTGAGCGGCGTACCTTCAGGCACAAAATAGAGTTCTTTCACCGCGCGCAGCAGAGATGACTTACTAAATTGCTCTTTCGATTGTAATCGCAGGGCATCGCGCAAATGAATAAAGCCCACCGCATCGTCAACTGTGTCGCGATACACTAACACTCGGGTGTGTGGACTTTGGATGACCTGCCGATTGATGACCTTAAACTCGTCATTGACGTTAATCCCGTAGATATCTGAGCGCGGCACCATAATGTCTTCAACGGTGACTTTCTCTAAATCTAGGATAGATAACAGCATTTCTTGGTGACGTTGGGGGATAAGAGCCCCAGCTTCATGTACGACAGTGCGCAACTCTTCTTGGCTCAACGCATCGCTACTATTGACGGTTTTAATTCCCATCAAACGTAAAAAGCCTGACGTGATGAGGTTAACGCCTTTTACGAAGGGCGCTAATAGGATCAACAACCATCGCAGCAGTATGCTGGAGGGGAAGGCGATACGTTCGGGATTTAGTGCGGCGATGGTTTTGGGGGTGACTTCAGCAAATACCAATACAACGAGTGTCAGCACACCGGTAGCGATGGCGACACCTAAGTCCCCCCAGAGACGCATACCAATAATAGTGGCGATAGCCGATGCTAAAATATTGACTAAGTTATTGCCGATTAAGATCAAACCAATCAAACGGTCAGGACGCTCAAGCAACTTCAAAGCTCTAATCGCTCCTTTATGGCCATTGCTGGCTAAGTGACGTAGACGGTAACGGTTGAGTGTCATCATGGCGGTTTCTGAGCCTGAGAAATAGGCAGAGAATAGGATAAGCACTAGTAAAACGATCAGGAGTGCGCTTGTCGATATAGCGTCCAAAAAAGGCTCCAATATGGCCAGTAAACTTAAGTAAATACCGACATTTAAAAAAAGTGTCAAGTCGGCAGCGGCATTAACTGCCTTTGCCGACTTAAATGTTTAGTTGAGGATTAACTCTTTGACAATGCGCGCGCCAAAATAAGCGAGCGAAAGTAAGGTGGCGCCAGTCAAAGTGTAAATGACTGCGGTACGAATTTTACAGCCGACCCAATACTGTTGCCACAACATAGTTATGTATACAAACCAAGCCATTATCGACAGGATAGCCTTATGACCTTTGCCATCGGCGAACATGTCTTCAAGGAAGATAAAGCCGGTTGCGAGTGACAAACTGAGCAAGATAACGCCGATAATCACTAAATGATAAAGTTGTTTCTCAACTGTCATAAGCGGCGGAATGCCTGGGCTCAGCATAAATTGTTTTTTCTTCAGCTTATTTTGGATCATCGCCAGTTGTATCGCATACAGGGCGGCAATCATCAGGGCACTGTAGGCCATGAGTGACAATACGACGTGGGCTAATACTTCAGGATAAAGCTCAAAATGCGTGATGAACTTAGGCGGCAATAACCAGAGTAGGGCGACCGAGAGCACAGAGCAGGCGTAAACCACGGGCACTACAACAATCACCTTCAGCCTGAACATCAACACAGTAAAAGTAAAGGCGATAATCCAGTTCACTAAGGAAATCACGTTCGTCAGGCTAAAGTTTTGCCCATCGGTGGTGAAAATCACTTGGGATAATGCAGCAGCATGCAGAATGACCGCAATGGCCGCTATGCCTGCGACGGCGCGGCGATTCGGACCGTCGGGGTGGAACAATCGACTCGTCACTAGTACCAATGCAATGCAATAAAAAAACATGGCTGAGGCAGAAAAGATGACCATGGGTAATTAACCTATTTGTGTAGTTAAAGGTGCCTTATAAACGGGGCATACAGATCAATATTTTCCCTAGAATAACATGAGCTGTCGGCAAATGGGCAGTGACATGAGTTGCAAAATTTAGCAGATTCTTATTGTTAGGGTTAAATAGTGTGTTAACGACAATAAAACATGACTCAGCGCAAGTAAAACACTTAACCACAATCAAGATGGGTGCAGCAGTAGCATAATGCGCATGCATCGTTATAATACAGCCCATCAATCGAGATTCTTAAAGGTATAGAACAGGACGATGTTTGAGAACCTAACCGACAGACTGTCACGCACACTGAAAAATATCAGTGGCCGTGGTCGCTTAACTGAAGAAAACGTTAAGGAAACCCTGCGCGAAGTGCGTATGGCACTGCTGGAGGCCGATGTTGCCCTGCCTGTGGTGCGCGAATTCGTTAATAATGTAAAAGAACGTGCCGTTGGCCAAGAAGTCTCTAAAAGCTTAAGCCCTGGTCAAGCCTTCATTAAGATAGTTCAAAGTGAACTTGAAAAATCCATGGGCGAGGCGAATGAAGCCTTAGATTTAGCCACTCAGCCGCCAGCCGTGATCATGATGGCGGGTCTGCAAGGTGCGGGTAAAACCACCAGTGTGGCAAAACTGGGTAAATTTTTACGCGAACGCCATAAAAAATCGGTATTGGTGGTCAGTGCCGACGTTTACCGCCCAGCGGCGATTAAACAGCTTGAGACGTTAGCGCAAGAAGTCGCGGTGGAGTTTTTCCCATCGGACGTCAGCCAAAAGCCAATCGACATTGCGAAAGCGGCGATTGCCCACGCTAAATTAAAGTTCATCGATGTGGTGATCCTCGATACCGCGGGTCGTCTGCACGTCGACGAAGCCATGATGGACGAGATCAAAGGCTTACACGCTGCGGTCAAGCCTATTGAGACCTTGTTCGTTGTAGATGCTATGACAGGTCAAGATGCGGCGAACACGGCTAAGGCGTTTAACGAAGCTTTGCCACTGACAGGGGTTATCTTAACCAAAGTCGATGGTGATGCACGTGGTGGTGCAGCGTTATCGATTCGCCATATTACCGGCAAGCCAATTAAATTCCTCGGTGTCGGTGAAAAAACCGATGCGTTAGAACCGTTCCATCCCGATCGTATTGCTTCGCGTATTTTGGGTATGGGCGATGTGTTATCGCTGATCGAAGAAGTTGAGCGCGGCGTCGATAAAGAAAAGGCCATGAAACTGGCTTCGAAAGTGAAGCAGGGTGGCAGTTTCGATTTAGAAGATTTCCGTGAGCAGTTACAGCAAATGAAAAACATGGGCGGCATGATGAACATGCTGGAAAAACTGCCCGGTGTGGGTCAATTGCCCCCAGAAGCCTTAGCGCAAATCCAAGACGGCAAGATGACAGGCCAAATGGAGGCCATCATTAATTCGATGACGTCCAAAGAGCGTAAGAACCCTGATTTAATCAAGGGTTCACGCAAGCGTCGTATTGCTGCGGGTTCTGGCACGCAAATCCAAGACGTAAACCGTTTATTGAAACAGTTTACGCAAATGCAAAAGATGATGAAAAAAATGTCTGCTAAGGGCGGCATGCAAAAAATGATGCGCGGAATGCGTGGCATGATGCCGCCTGGAATGAAATTTCCAGGCCGTTAATCGGACATTTTTAGTTAAACCTAGCACTTTATCAGTCGGTTGACTCTGGTAACAATGAACCGCTAACGAAGGACGCAGGCGTAATAATCGCCATCTTTGGTTGCATTAGTTGGAAACTCAGGTAAAATCTTCCGGCTTTCTATCTGGGACTCTTCGCGAACACGGGGTTCCAGTTTTTATTTTTGCTTCAAAGCAAATCATTAGAGGATTGAAAACGCATGGTTACCATTCGTTTAGCTCGTGGCGGCGCAAAAAAGCGTCCATTTTACAACATCGTTGTTGCTGATAGCCGTAACGCTCGTGACGGTCGTTTCATTGAGCGTGTAGGTTTCTTCAACCCATTGGCCCGTGGCCAAGAAGAAACATTACGTTTAGACCTAGCTCGCGTTGAGCACTGGGTTTCTAACGGTGCAGCTGCTACAGAACGCGTAGCAAAATTGATCAAAGACGCTCGTAAAGCAACTGCTTAATAGCGTTAAGGTATAGATTGATGAGCAGTAACCAACAGCCAGTCGTACTGGGGAAATTAGGCTCCTGTCATGGCATTAAAGGTTGGCTGAAAATCACCGCCTATACCGATTCTGTTGAAGGTATCTTTGACTACTCGCCTTGGCTTATTAAAGAAAATGGTGAGTGGCGCGAAATAAAGGTCACCCAGTGGCGTTATCAAGGCAAGGCCGTTGTTGCCTTACTTGATGGCGTAGAAACACGGGAGCAAGCGCAAATGCTCACAAATTGTGAGATTGCGATTTTGCCGGAACAGATGAACGATTTGCCAGCAGATGAATTCTACTGGCGTGATCTCATCGGTTGCGAAGTGGTCAATACAACTGGCTATAACATGGGGATTGTCGATCAGATCGTGGAAACAGGATCGAACGACGTATTACTCGTTAAGGCCAACGCTAAAGATAGTTTCGGCAAAGTGGAACGTATGATCCCCTTTGTCCCTGAGCAGTTCATCAAAACGGTGGACCTGCAAGGTAAACAGATTTTAGTGGATTGGGATCCTGACTTCTAAGTCGAGGTACAACAGATGTGGTTAGGGGTAATAACCCTGTTCCCAGAGATGTTCCGTGCCGTGACAGACTTTGGAGTTACGGGTCGAGCCGTGAAAAACGGCCTGCTCGAGTTGCACACGTGGAATCCCCGTGATTTCACCCATGATAGACATAATACGGTAGATGACAGGCCTTACGGCGGTGGTCCCGGAATGTTGATGATGGTGCAACCCTTGCGCGATGCCATCCATGCAGCGAAAGCCGCAGCGGGTGAAGGTGCGAAGGTGATTTACTTGTCACCTCAAGGACGCAAGCTGGATCAGCAAGGCGTCACTGAGTTGGCTCAATCATCACGTTTGATTTTGGTCTGTGGTCGATACGAAGGTATTGATGAACGCATCATTCAAACGGAAGTGGATGAAGAGTGGTCGATAGGGGATTACGTGCTTTCGGGCGGCGAATTACCGGCGATGACTCTGATAGATTCAGTATCGAGATTGGTTCCTGGCGTGCTAGGAAAACAAGCTTCGGCGGAGCAAGATTCTTTCTCCGACGGTTTACTGGATTGTCCACATTACACTCGCCCTGAAAGCCTTGATGGTGTTGACGTACCGGCAGTGCTGCTAAGTGGCAACCACGAACAAATTAGACTCTGGCGTTTACAGCAAAGCCTTGGTAGGACTTTACTGAGACGGCCAGAATTATTGCAAAATCTAGCTCTGACTGACGAACAAACGACTCTATTAGCGCAGTTCGTTGAAGCAATGAACAAGCATGCTTAGTCGTAGCTCAGTTAATTCTAGAACGGAGTAAGTTATGAACAACATCATTAAAATGCTCAACGATGAGCAAATGAAACAAGACGTACCTGCGTTTGGTGCTGGTGATACAGTAGTAGTTCAGGTTCGTGTTAAAGAAGGCGATAAAGAGCGTTTACAGGCTTTTGAAGGCGTTGTAATTGCTAAGCGTAACCGTGGTCTGCACTCTGCATTCACAGTACGTAAAATCTCTAATGGCGAAGGTGTTGAGCGTGCTTTCCAAACGCACAGCCCACTGATCGCTAGCATTGAAGTTAAGCGTCGTGGTCGCGTTCGTCGCGCCAAACTGTACTATCTGCGTGATCGTTCAGGTAAATCTGCTCGTATCCGTGAGAAGCTGGCAACTAAGTAATAGTTACCGCTACAGAAAACAAGACGTAGTGTTCGCACAGAAAACCGCCCTAGTGGCGGTTTTTTGTTGCTGTTTTTTGAGTATTTATACTTGATCTAAAGAGAATGAACAGGCATAGTGGTCGCCTAATTGTAATGGTGTAGCATTACAAAAGTACATTGCGATGGATTTACGCTATTTTTCTTCCGAAATGAATGCCCAAGCTGACTTGAAGTCCTGCTTCGATAACTGGGTTAAACACTAAGTCTTAGGTGGTAAGCATGCAACAAGATACGATTAACAACGTACACATTAGTTCAGAGAAAGTTTTAATCACGCCGCAAGAGCTTAAAAATGCCTTGCCACTTTCTGAGCATGCTTATCGTTATATCCTCAATGCCCGCAAAACCGTGGCTGATATCGTCCATAAACGCGACAATCGAGTATTGATCGTCACGGGGCCTTGCTCCATCCATGATATCGCCGCCGCAAAAGAATACGCTTTAAGGCTTAAAACCCTGCACGATGAACTCAGCGATGAGTTTTACATCTTAATGCGAGTGTACTTTGAAAAGCCGAGAACTACGGTAGGTTGGAAAGGCATGATCAACGATCCCGATATGGATGAATCCTTCGATGTCGAAAAAGGCCTGAAAATGGCCCGTGAGCTGATGATTTGGTTGGCCGAATTAGGGCTACCAGTCGCCACTGAAGCGCTTGATCCTATCAGCCCTCAGTACATTTCTGAGCTAGTGACTTGGTCGGCCATTGGTGCCCGCACCACAGAATCGCAAACCCATAGGGAAATGGCATCGGGTCTTTCTATGCCAGTTGGCTTTAAAAATGGCACCGATGGTAAGCTCGATGTGGCGATTAATGCGCTAAAATCAGCAGCCAGCAGTCACAGATTTATGGGCATTAACCAACAGGGCCAAGTCGCCTTATTACAAACTGCGGGCAATCCCGATGGTCATGTGATTTTACGTGGCGGTGCAACACCAAACTACGATGCCGCAAGCGTGGCTGAATGTGAGGCGCAGCTTCATAAAGCCAAACTCAATGCACGTTTGATTATCGATTGCAGCCACGGCAATTCATCCAAAGACTACAGCCGCCAAAAGCCTGTGTGTGAAGATGTGTTCGAGCAGATTTATAACGGCAATAAATCGATCATCGGCGTCATGCTTGAAAGCCATTTAAATGAAGGCAATCAAAGCTGCGATAAGCCATTAAGCGAGTTAGCTTACGGTGTATCTGTGACAGATTCCTGTATTAACTGGGAAAAAACAGAAACCATTTTACGTGACGGCGCGGTGAAGTTATCTTCAATACTCCCGGCACGCTTCGATATGCTTAAAGTAGCTAACGCTTAAATTGGCTACAGCTTAATGGACTCAGGTATGAATGAAAAAACAACGGCCGAATTAGAACATCTTCGCGGCCTGATTGATGGTGTCGATCAGCAATTACTGCATTTACTGCGTAAGCGCTTGGATCTCGTGGCGCAAGTGGGCACAGTGAAACACGGCGCCGGTTTACCGATTTATGCACCGCAGCGTGAAGCCGCCATGCTCGCTAAACGCCGCGAAGAAGCGAAAAACATGGGGATTGCGCCGCAATTAATTGAGGATATTTTACGTCGTCTGATGCGCGAGTCTTATCTCAATGAAAAAGATGTAGGCTTTAAGCAAGTTAAAAAAGATCTCGGCTCAGTGGTGATTGTCGGCGGTAAAGGGCAACTCGGTGGACTGTTTTCACAAATGCTGACCTTATCTGGCTACCAAGTGAATCTGCTAGATAAAGATGATTGGCAGCAAGCAGATAGCCTATTTACCGATGCGGGCATGGTGTTAGTGACTGTGCCTATTGCGATTACTTGCGAGCTTATTCGCGAAAAGCTGAGCCAATTACCGGCAGACTGCATTCTGGCAGATTTGACCTCCATCAAGACAGAGCCGGTTAAAGCCATGCTTGAGGCGCATTCTGGTCCTGTCGTCGGTTTCCATCCTATGTTTGGTCCCGATGTGGGCAGTCTGGCGAAACAAGTCGTGGTGGTGTGCCACGGTCGCTCGCCAGAGAAATACCAATGGTTGCTTGAGCAGATCGTTATTTGGGGCGTGCGGATTGTCGAAGCAGAGCCCGAACGTCACGACAGTGCAATGCAGTTAGTGCAGGCGATGCGCCACTTCTCGACCTTTGTGTATGGTTTGAATCTGTGCAAGGAAGAGGCAGATATTGATACTTTACTGCAATTTAGCTCGCCAATTTATCGCTTAGAATTGGCTATGGTAGGGCGCTTATTCGCCCAAAGCCCAGAGCTTTACGCCGATATTATTTTTGCCCAGCAAGATAGCCAGCATGCTATTGGTGATTACTTAGATAACTACCGTGAAGCGTTAGAGCTGCTAAAACGCGGCGACAGGAACGAGTTTATTAAGCAGTTCCAAACCGTCGCTAAATGGTTTGGGGATTTTGCCCCTCAATTCCAGCGTGAAAGCCGTATTATGCTGCAATCGGTCAATGATATGAAAACCAATTAATAAAGAGTAAGTTACTCTTAAAAACGCCCATCATTGACGGGCGTTTTTTTATGGATTTTTGGCAGGTCTTATTGCCTTTATTAGTGATTGCTTAAGGTGATCGTTCTCTAACATTTAGCATTCCATTCTAGAAATGACTGTCGCTTATGGCGTGTTTAGGTAGACTAGTTTTAAACATGCAAAAATAAAGCATGAATTTAAATTAGGAGTCTATCCATGTTCTGTATTCAATGTGAGCAAACCATTCGTACACCCGCTGGCAATGGTTGTAGTTATTCCCAAGGTATGTGTGGCAAGTTGGCGGCAACGTCAGATCTGCAAGACTTGCTGATTTATATGCTGCAAGGCGTGTCTGTATATGCGGTTAAAGCTCGCGAGCTGGGCATTATCGATGCTGAAATTGACAGCTTCGTGCCTAAAGCCTTTTTCTCTACCCTTACCAACGTCAACTTTGATGATGAGCGCATTATGGACTATGCGCAGCAGGCGGCTAAGTATCGAACTCAGCTAAAGGCATCCTACGAAGCGGCTTGTGAACAAGCGGGCATTGTTGCTGAGCAAGTGCCGCAAGTCGCTCAGTTAGTGCTGGGGACCAGTAAGGTTGAAATGTTAGCGCAGGCACCGATTGCACTGCTAAATAAAGATAAGCATGACGTTCATGAAGACATCATGGGGTTAAGACTATTGTGTTTATATGGCCTTAAAGGTGCCGCTGCGTATATGGAGCATGCCCGCGTGTTGGGTCAAACTGATGCCGATGTAGCAGGGCGTTTTCACGAAATCATGTCTTTCTTAGGTGAGCCAAGTGTCGATGGCGATAAGCTATTTACCACGGCGATGGATATTGGTCAGTTGAACTACCGCATTATGGCCATGCTTGATGCGGGTGAAACCCAAGCGTTCGGTCACCCTGAACCTACAGTGGTTAACACTAAGTCAGTTAAGGGCAAGGCAATCCTAGTCTCTGGTCATGATATGAAGGATTTAGAGCTTATCCTTGAGCAGACAGTCGGTAAGGGCATTAATGTGTTTACCCACGGCGAAATGTTGCCCGCTCTGGCGTATCCAGCCTTTAAAAAATACCCGCACCTTGTCGGAAATTACGGCAGTGCTTGGCAGAATCAACAGCAAGAATTTGCCAATTTCCCTGGCGCTGTGGTGATGACGTCCAATTGTATTATCGACCCCAATGTTGGCAGTTATAGCGATCGTATCTTTACTCGTAGCATAGTGGGTTGGCCTGGTGTGGTGCATATCGAAGGCGATGATTTCTCGGCTGTGATTGATAAAGCGTTGGCATTAGAGGGTTTTATCTACGATGAAATCCCCCACACTATCACCATTGGTTTTGCCCATAATGCCTTGATGGCGGCAGCGCCAGCTGTGGTTGAAAACGTAAAAAGTGGTGCGATTAAGCATTTCTTCCTCGTCGGCGGCTGCGATGGTGACAAGGCCGACAGAAGCTACTTTACTGAACTTGCTAAATCCACACCTAAGGATTCAATAATCCTGACGCTAGGCTGCGGTAAGTACAAATTCAATAAGCTCGAATTTGGTGATATTAACGGTATCCCACGCTTGCTCGATGTGGGCCAGTGTAACGATGCCTATTCTGCGATTCAGTTAGCGATTGCGTTAGCTGAAGTATTCGAATGTGATATCAATGAATTACCATTGAGTTTAGTGCTCTCTTGGTTCGAACAAAAAGCCATTGTGGTGTTACTGACACTGTTGTCACTCGGTGTGAAAAACATTCGCACAGGCCCGACACCACCTGCATTTTTAACCGCCAATCTCGCCAAAATTTTGGAGGAGAAGTTTGGCTTACGCAATACCACCACAGTTGAGGCCGATTTAAAGACCATGTTGAACGTGGCGTAAATCAGTCGGTGCTCATTGCTGAAGTCCGCTGAATATTGTGGCTTAAATCAGCAATGAGTGGTTGCTTAACTGCGGTTTTAATTTCGATTTTGCCGAGGGTTAAAACCGCAGTGTGTTGCAGGTAAAAATGTAATGAATGCGATAAATTTGAGTGTGATGGCAGGGGCGAAAGCGCTCCATAAACCCAAAAGTGTTAACCCAGTAGACGGTGGGCCAGCGCAAATCGGAGCAGGGCTAAGTGAGCTGGTGTGCGTTGAACGCTGGAATGAAACTATCGATGTGGTGAGTTTTCGTTTTCAAGCGGGCGAGCCGATGAAGTTTGACTATAAACCCGGCCAGTTTATGACCTTTGTGCTCGACATTAACGGCGAGCAAGTGTGCCGCAGTTATACCTTGTCCTCATCACCATCGAGACCCTATTCCTTGATGGTGACGATTAAGCGTGTGGCGGGTGGACTGGTGTCTAATTATCTTATTGACCACTTGCAGCCAGGCCAGCGTGTGCGAGTGCTGCCACCTATGGGGCAATTTAACTTAGTTGATATCCCTGCGCAGAAATATTTGTTTTTGAGTGCCGGTTGCGGCATTACGCCCATGTATTCTATGTCGCGTTATCTGACTGATACTCAAATTGATGCCGATATTGCCTTTGTGCACAGCGCGCGCTCAGACGCTGATATCATTTTTAAATCGTCATTGGAGACGATGGCAAACCGCTTTAACGCATTCAAACTCAGTTATGCGCTGGAGTCGGCGGCAGCATCACTTTTATTCTCCCCAAAGATAAGTTTTGATATAGGGCGATTAACTGCACAGATGCTGCAAACCTTAGTGCCTGATGTTGCTGAGCGAACGGTGTATCTCTGCGGGCCCGAGCCTTATATGCAGGCGGTAAAAGCGTTATTGGCCGAACTCAACTTTGATATAAGTCGGTTGCACCATGAGAGTTTTGCCACCGCAGAGAAAGCCGCACGTAATCAGCTCATGCAAGCAAAGTCGTCTGAAACAGATGAAAATCCGCAAGCAGAGGCTTTTACTTTGCCTACTTTTAACTTAGCCATTGGCGATCGCAGCACAAGGCTAACGCAAGGGCAGAGTCTACTTGAGGGAATAGAGTCTGAAGGATTACCGATTATTGCTGCCTGTCGTTCGGGCGTGTGCGGCGCCTGTAAATGCCAAGTATTGGAGGGAGAAACCACATCAACGAGTGTGATGACACTGAGTCCTGCGGAAATTGACGCGGGGTTTGTGCTGGCGTGCTCTACAACGTTAACGTCCGATGTGAGACTAAAACTCTAGCGCGCTGATTAGTGATAGTTATACAGGGCTTATCAGGTTTATTCTTAAATGGATGGAAATATTTCTAATCCTTAGTTGCGCTTATCTCAGTGAGAACGTAAGGTTAATGACAAGGGCGTATGATGTTTGCGCCCAGTCCATTAGTCTGGCTGGAGTTTCTCAATGACAATGACAACCACTTATGCCGCAAAAATTGAAGACCGTTCTCTTGGGCATTTGTTGTACGCCTTGATGTCGGGCTTTCCCTTATTATTACTTCCCGTGCTGCTAAGTTTGTTCATTAATGTTTCCCAACGTCAATCCCATGGTAATCCATTATTGGCGTCGCATTTACGTTGGCAACGGCATTCCAATGTCGCCTTTCTTGGCTTGTTAGTGCTCGGCTATTGCGTGCCGTTAACTTGGCTCAGTCTTTCGATTTATCTCTTTGGGATCATTTGGTTTTGCCACAGGATCATTAAAGGGTGGTTAAGTCTATTGGATGGTTTAGAAATCTAAACTTGTGCTAGAGTCTCTAAATTGATGATTTTTAGAGGCTCTTATGTCCAGTTACCAAATTCTGTGTATCCTCTGCGCCTTAGCGCTAGTCACTTCAGTTGTCTCTTCACGCGTCCATAAACTGCAGGAAACTGTGGCCATTACGGCTATCGCCCTAGGCATGAGTTTGTTATTACTCCTAGGGGGAAAGGCCTTAGGCGGGCATGTTTATCTGTATTTTGTATCAGGCTTAGAGAAGCTTGATTTTCAAGCCTTGCTGCTCAATGGCATGTTAGGTTTTTTACTCTTTGCCGGCGCATTGCAGATCCGTTTAAAAATACTGAGGCATCAGAAGTGGGAAATTTTAATCCTCGCCTTTGTCAGCACTTTATTATCGACCTTTATCATAGGAGGACTGTTATTTTGGGTCGCACCTATGTTGGGTCTACCGCTACAACTCAGCCACTGCTTGCTGTTTGGCGCCTTGATCTCGCCAACCGATCCCATCGCCGTTTTGGCTATTTTAAAGAAAATGGGCGCGCCGGAAGATATTGCTATCCAAGTGGAAGGTGAATCTTTATTTAACGATGGCATAGGGTTAGTGATTTTTGTGGCGATATCGCAATTAGCCTTCTCTACTGAACCGCTGACGGTTATCCATATCTCTGAGTTATTTATTCGTGAGGCGGTAGGCGGGGTTATTTATGGTGGCGTTCTTGGTTTTCTGCTGCATCATTTTTTCCGCTATTGCGAGGAAGAAACGCAATTGATGTTGGTCACTTTGCTGATCCCAACCGCGGGATACGTGATGGCGGAAGTGTTTGGGGTTTCTGGGCCTTTAGCTATGGTTAGCGCGGGGATCATCATAGGTAATTTCAGTGTGCCTAAATTTTTTGCTCGCAACGAGCGAGTGAAGTTACTGACATTTTGGTCGCTGATTGAATCCTTCTTCAATGCTTTACTCTTCCTACTGCTCGGCTTACTGCTTTTGTTAGTTACTTTTAAAGCACCATTGTGGTGGTTTATGTTTGTGGCGATTCCATTGGTATTATTGGCGCGTGCCGTGAGTGTGTTATTGCCTTATCTGGGCTTTAGGTTGTTTAAGTCTTACAACCCCTATGCAGAGACGATTCTGATTTGGGGTGGTTTAAGGGGAGGATTAGCACTCGCGATGGCGATGAGTTTACCTGAGGGGATTATCATAGATGCCATTGGTGGTGTGGAGCTGCGGGAGTTGTTGTTAGTGATGACCTATGCCGTCGTCGTATTTTCGATTCTAGTGCAGGGCTCTACTATGACAGGGCTTATCCGCAGGAGTAATGCGGTTACCGAACCATCGAGGGCTGTCGGCTCTTCTGAAAATGCATAAAGGATGATTGGGCAGCGATAGTAAACAATATTAAGCCTGCTAGTCATCACGCCGACTTGCAGGCTTATTTCAGTCAATCAGGGATAAAAGAAGTCTCATTTATCCCTGAATACACTTCGAACTAACCACATTTCAGTTAAGATTAAATCACTCAAGATCAAAGCTTTAGTTAGCCCGATATAATTCCCGCACTACAGCGCTAATTAAGTTAAGCGACTCAGAGTCATTATTGCTATCGAGTGGGCAATTGAGTATCAATCCATCCACTTTAAGCTGCTTAATACCTTGGGTTTGAACCAGTAGGGCATCATCTGATACGGCATAGCTAGGGTTGATCAAAATGGGCAAATGACTCGTGGCTTTAATCTGGATCAGGCTTGCTAAATCGAGTGAGGGTAGATTGGCGTTATTTAAGGTTCTAATGCCAGAGTCACACAGGATAAGTTGCTGATTGCCTTGGCTTAAGATCACTTCTGTTGCCGTGAGTAATTCTTCAAAACTTGCCATATCGTTACGTTCAAGTATTAAAGGTACTGGTAAGGTGCCCGCTTGGGTGAGTAAGGTTTGATTAAACATCTGCTTACCCGCTAGAAACAGCATATCGGCGTGTTGAACGGCTAATGGCATATCGGCTTCTTGCTCTATGGCAATAATGCACACTAGACCATATTGATGCAGGATTTGGCGCAGTTTAGCGAGGGTCACTTCCGCCATAGCCATTTGATTAACAGCATTAAGTAGAACCGCTTGGAATCCCGCTTCTTTAAGCTGTTTCACTTGCTGCTCGAAAGCCGATAACGCTAAGTGTGAAATATCATTATTCAGCGTGATTTGCGCTATGGCACCGACATGCCCGGCACCGATTGTCATTGCACCGCAGTTGATCTCACTAGCTTGCTCTTTATAGGCTTTGCTATATCGAACAGGGCTGGTATTTGCTCCATTCTCGCTGATGACTTGATCCTTAGAGGTGCTAGGTTCAATCAGTAACTGGCTGTTGCTTAGCTGCGTGGGCTTGACTGTTTCACAAGGATAACAGCCTAATACTTTGATAAAACGGGTGATCCGCTCGAGTTGCTTTAAACCCGCCTGCATAGATTCACTGGAGATATTCGCGTCGATATCTAAATAGAACATCTCTTCCCAAGGTGTTCCTGGAATCGGGCGTGACTCTAATTTACTCATGTTTAACTGATGCGCCTTCAGAACCAGCAGAGCTTCCACTAAAGCACCGGCTTTTTGGCCCGTCGCCATAATCAATGTGGTTTTAGCGGGTAACTGCTCTGGCACGGCAACGGCTTTGCGGGCAACAACAATAAAGCGGCTTTGGTTGATCTTCTGATTCGCTAAGCTCGCTTCTATAGACTCTAGCTGATAAAGAGCACCACCTTCGGCGCTACCAATGGCTGCAGCGCTGTTATCTGGACTTTGATTTACCTTGTCCATCGCTTCTGCGCTGCTTGAGCAGTACTCCAGTCTCAAGTCTTTGTGCTGACTTAAATATCTGCTGCATTGGCTAATAGGCTGAGGGTGGGCATAGACAGTTTTGATGTCAGCTAATTTACTGCCAGCTTTTCCTAGTAGGCAATGGCTGACTTCAATCGTCGTTTCACCAACGATCGATAGACTGGTGTGCTGCAGTACATCGTAGACTTCGTTGATTGAACCCGAGGAAGTGTTCTCAATCGGCAGGAAACCATAATCAGCATGCCCAGACTCAACGGCTTGCACTATTTCATCGAAACTTTGGCAACCTAAGTCCAGCATTTCAACTTGGCGGCGTTGGCAATAGCGGGTTGCTGCAAGATATGAGTAAGAGCCTCGTGCACCTAGGTAGGCGATACAATACTGCTGTTTTTGTGTTTCTGGGTTGGCACGGCCGTGAAGGTAAGCTTGTTGATTCAATACTGAATCTTCAATGATGCTCTGATAAAGGGAGATAACATAGTGGGCATCTAATCCCTTTTCTCTGCCTTCTTTCACCAGTCTAGCGAGCAGTTCTTTTTCCCTTTGAGTATCTCTGATGGGTCTGACATCCACTTCTTTGCTACGGGCCACTTCTAGACTTAAGCGACGGCGCTCTGCGAGTAATGCCAGCAGTTCATTATCCAGATTGGTGATCTGCTCTCGGGTTTGATTTAAAGGCTGTGGTGTATGCATTCTGACCTCAATTGCCGCCATGTATTTTATCAATCGTTTAAGACAAAAAAGCCTCCCAGTTGGGAGGCTTTGGATTTTTACTTTCGTTTTTACACAGTAAATCCGCCTCCTAGAGTGGGGGTGTAAAAAAGAAAGTAAAAAAAGCTGCTGTTATCATTTTCATGGTCTTAAAACTAAAGGGCTAGGGCTTAGCTGTCAATCAAAACTTTCTCACAGACAGACTAAAAAGAAAGCGCACCCGGGGGTGCGCTGGTTTGAGTATGAATATATGGTCAAGCGAGTTTATCCTCCTTATGGTCAGTGTGGGACAAGGTAAAACACTCGTTTATCTTACATTTACGTGTAACAGTAAAACGTTAACAACTCACTAGATAACGACTTGCATTTACAATGAACATTAACAAGTACTTTATACGGCATAGTGTATAACATTGAAACTATGCTGTTTTGCAGTACCAGCGAACTTACGTTGACATATCTTGCACTTATATTTTAACAATTAACACTTACATGGTTCTATAACATTAAAAACTAAAACTAACAAAACGAACATTTAAAATAAACGATTTACGGCTCATTAGTTGTACTAGGTACATATTGCTGTAAAAACAGCTTAGCCTTGTCATGCGTTTAGGTCTTGCTACTTACGTTATTACTTTTTACTTTAAAACCTAACGTGTTAATACATGGAGCGTATAACAAACTCTCATTTACTGTTATTACATTTTTCGTCAAGTCTAGATGTCCTCCTTTTTAGTTGATAATTAAAAATTATTTAAGGTGTCTATAAAGTATCAAAACTCAACTAACGGTAAAAGTTAACGCATTACATAAATAAATATTTATACGATTTACAGTTTTTACTATACAAATAACACTAAGTAAACTAATAACTTTCAATAAAACCAACGTATTGCACTTACATTAAACACCTACATTAAATCTCACGCTAAAAACGCTAACTTGTATATCAGTGTAAATATGACTCACTTCAAATCACTAATCTACTTCTAACTAAATGTGACAGTTGTTACCTCATTTATCTCAGTGTTTAGCACGCATTGGTGCCGACCCGTCTTACAATAAGCACTTTTGGTAATTTAGCTTTTGATCATGTGACTTTTGTTTATTTTTACCTAGGCCTCCATTGTGGATATAAAAAATTGGATAGTTAAAGGTTTCGCTAATGTACTCGTTGCGCTGTACTCGGCTCCTTATGTTAACTCTGGTGTTCAGCAATGCCGCCTGTTTCTGGTGGTAATCCTGTTATTCGGTCAAAATTGAGCACTACTTTTAGTGAATGCCAACATACTTGATTGTAACTAATATCAACAATATCAATATTATCAAATTGTTCGCTTTGCGTTGCCTCCTTTCCTAACTCACTATTGAAAGTGGAACCTAGTTGAAAGTATAACGTTGAGCTTTTGAACGTGGAAATTATAAGTAAAATTAATCATTAACAGTAAATCTTAGAACTTAAAACCCTTAGTGCTTAAAATCTTAGTACTTAAAACTATATAGCTTAGATTGGTCGTTCTCCTTAGTTATATCCAGTAACGTTATTTATAAATTAATATCTGTTAACCATATGTGTAAATCAAAATTTAAAGTAAATCAACATTTGAAACGATTTAAATTCGCACCACTTCGATTCTTGCTGTCACTTTGTAAAGTGTAGTAGGTATTTAGTCAAACGAACTGTTTTTTTCATCATTAAAATGATTGCACTAAGCTTTTGTAAAAACTGTGATCTGATTAAATATTTCTACTTTATTGCTCTCAAAGTGATGCGTTTCTCGCACTCACAAAACTTAAATTATGCCGCATCTTCCTCCTCGTACTCGTCGTCAACTTCAACAATATTATTAGTCGGTGTTAATGATGTGGAACGTTGTGCTTCCGGTTTATGTGTTATGCGATTGAGCTGCTTCTCTAATTTTTGGCCCATGGCGTTAATCGCAGTATATAAATTTTCATGTTTTGCTTGAGCGAAGAGTTCTCCATTTGGGATGCCAACCGATGCTTCAATTTTGAAACCAGGTTTCTCCTCCGTAATGATTACATGGGGATTTATCATTTGCACATCATGCCTTGAAAGTTTCTCGAAACGGCTTTCAATACGTTCACGAATAGGAGATGTGACTTCAAGTTGCTTGCTAGTAATCTTTAGCATATTTCGAACCTTCTGTTGTTTCCTTGGATTTCAGATTACCAAGGTCTGCACTATAAAACGAGATCAAGATCACATTTTTGTGCCGGTTAGTTACTGTTCGTTGGATATTTGATCACTTAGACAAATATCAATAATTCCTAGCCAAAAAGCCTTGTATTACCTGCTAAATCGGGTCATATTCGATGGGATAACTCCGCAGTCTTTGCCCTTATTTACTTATATTTACTTTAAGTTTCATCCTAAATCCCGATAAAATACCTCAACTTATTTCATTCGTTCACTTTGAGTTTGCCCATTTTATGAATATTGAACACGTTAAGATTAAGGTCTGGGATTTACCCACGCGAATTTTCCATTGGGGCATGGTGTGTCTGTTGGCGCTTCTATGGTGGAGTGCTGACGCTGGCGAAATGCAGTGGCATCAAATTTTTGCTTATAGTTTGCTGATCCTCATTGGATTTAGGATCCTTTGGGGGATCATTGGTAGCGATACGGCAAGGTTTAGCCACTTTGTTCATCACCCTAAGGTTGTGCTCGACTACTTGAAAGCAATCAAAACTAAGGGAATGTCCGTTGTGCTGGGGCACAATCCTATTGGTGGCTACATGGTTGTCGCACTGATTGGGATCATTAGCCTGCAATTAGTCACAGGCCTTTTTGCGACTGATGATATTTTTACCGAAGGTCCGCTCTATAGCTATGTCAGTTCAGATACCAGTGGATTTTTGACTTGGCTACATAAGATGAACTTTAACCTTATCCTAGCGCTGAGTGCCATTCATGTACTGGCAGTGGTTATCCATGCTATCAAGGGCGATAAGTTAGTTGGTGCTATGCTCAGTGGCTACAAGAAGGTCTCTAAGGTGGCACTGTCATCAAGCGTGAATCGTGATCTTACATTCAAGTCAGAGTGGCTTGCCTTAGTGCTGCTGGCTGTATTAGCGGCTGTGGTCTTTGTGTATTTAATGTGGCCGATAGTGCAAGTGCTATAGTTTTACGCTGAGTGTTTGAGCAACAAAAAGCCTGCTAATTAGCAGGCTTTTTGATGGACGAAAAACTAAATAGAACTAGTCTTTCTTATAAACGTCGTGACAACCTTTACAGCTTTTTCCTGTGTTCATAAAGGCTTGCTTGATTTCAGCTTGATCACCTTTTTGAGCAACAGTTGCAAGAATGGCGGCATTCTCTTGGAAAGTTTTCATTTTTGCATCGAAATCAGCTCTGTCTTGCCAAACTTTGGCTAAGGCTTCAGTGTCGCCTTTGTCTGAGCCATCAATAAAACCTTCGAAAGGAATTTTTGATAATGCAGCAACATTCGTTGCGCGCATTGCGAAGGTTTCCGCTTCGAAAGGTTTTTTGCCTTTCATCATGGCAGCCATATCGCCGAAGTTATAAGCAATAAGACCAAATGCAGATTGGCGGTATTCAATCGCATCTTTAGAATCTTCGAAATTGTGTGCCTGTGCAGCTGAAGCCAATAGAGTACTGGCAACGAGAGTAAGTAGTAATTTTTTCATCGTATTCTCACAAATTAGCGTCGAAGTGTGACATTGCGCTTCTATTGTACACAAATTAACTTGATGTACTAGAAGCATTTTTGTCAGTTTTTGTTTGGATAAGATGACTAAACGTAACAAGTTATATGTATGTGGGCTGATGTTGGTTTAATAAGCAACGACTGTTCTGGAACGGGGGATTTTTTATTATGTAAGTCAGTCGTAGTTTAAGACCCTTCTAGTTTTATATGGATTTAAAATAAACGTCTAATTTTGTAATGAGTCATAGATACAAGAAGGGCAGCCTAGTGGCTGCCCTTCATTCAGTTAGAACCAATCATAACAAGTGAATCAGAGTAAATGAGAAGCTTAAGCTTCTAACTTAGCGAACTCTGATTTTTGTTCGTTGAGCTTGTCCATGTCACGCTTGAGATCGGTCATCTTAGCGCGCTCTTTGTCGATAACCTCGACTGGAGCTTTTGCCACAAAACCTTGGTTCGACAATTTGCCTTCAATGCGAGCGATCTCTTGGCCGAGTTTTTCAAGCTGTTTGTCGATACGGGCCATTTCGGCGGCGACATCGATTAAGCCTGCCATAGGGATCAGCAGCTCCATTTCGCCAATCAAACCTGTGGTCGACATAGGCGCAGTTTCGCCATCGGCTAAAATGGTCATGCTTTCTAAGCGGGCAAGCGTAGTGAAGAAGGTTTGGTTTGCTTCTACACGGGCTTTATCCTGCGCGCTAACACCACGAAGTAGGGCATTTAGCGGCTTAGATGGGGCAATGTTCAGTTCGGCGCGAATGTTACGCACCGCGACGATTACTTGCTTAACCCATTCTAAATCGGCCATTGCTGCGCTATCGACTTTAGCGGCATCAAATGTTGGGAACGGTGCCAGCATGATGGTATCACCTGTGACACCGGCTAACGGTTTAACGCGCTGCCAAATGGTTTCAGTGATATACGGCATCATAGGGTGCATCAGGCGTTGCATCGCTTCGAGCACTGTCACTAAGGTGTGACGGGTGCCGCGCATTTGCGCTTCGCTGCCGTTTTGCAATACCGGTTTGGTTAACTCTAAGTACCAGTCACAGAACTGGTTCCAAGTGAACTCATACAGGGTATTGGCCGCTAAGTCGAAACGGTAGGCTGTCATGTGATCGTCAAAGGTCTTAACGGTTTGATTGAACAAGCCGATAATCCAGCGATCGGCCAACGACAGTTCCATCTCGCCGCCTTTGTGCTCTGGTGAGCCTGGGCCGCAATCTTGATCTTCTGTGTTCATCAGCACGTAGCGTGAGGCGTTCCATAACTTGTTACAGAAGCTACGGTAACCGTCTAAGCGCTTCATGTCCCAGTTGATGTCACGACCCGTTGATGCCATTGCCGCAAGCGTAAAGCGCAGTGCATCAGTGCCGTGGGCTTCTATACCGTCGGCAAACTCTTTGCGAGTGCTCTTTTCAATCTTGGCGGCCAGTTGTGGCTGCATCATGTTGCCGGTACGTTTTTCAACGAGATCTTCAAGTCCGATACCGTCGATCATGTCTAATGGATCGAGTACGTTACCTTTAGATTTTGACATTTTGTTACCCGCTTCATCGCGGATAAGACCGGTTACGTACACGGTTTTGAACGGGACTTGTGGTTTGCCGTCTTCATCTTTGATGAAGTGCATGGTCATCATGATCATACGGGCAACCCAGAAGAAGATGATGTCAAAACCTGTCACCAACACGTCGGTTGGGTGGAAGGTTTTTAAATCTTCTAAATTGTCGGGCCAACCTAGTGTAGAGAAAGTCCACAGGGCTGAGCTGAACCAAGTGTCCAGTACGTCTTCGTCTTGGCGTAATGTCATTGAGTCGGCGATATTGTGCTTAGCACGTACCTCGGCTTCGTTGCGGCCGACATAGACTTTGCCGTTTTCGTCGTACCAAGCTGGGATGCGGTGACCCCACCATAATTGACGTGAAATACACCAGTCTTGAATGTCACGCATCCACGAGAAGTACATGTTCTCATATTGCTGTGGTACAAATTTAATGCTGCCATTTTCAACGGCTTCGATAGCCGTTTTCGCCATTGGCGCAACAGCTACATACCATTGGTCGGTCAGCATCGGCTCGATAACCACACCTGAGCGATCGCCGTAAGGCACTTTCAAGGCATGAGGTGCGATTTTTTCGAGCAGACCTAAGGTGTCAAATTCGGCGACGATAGCATCGCGGGCTTTAAAACGGTCAAGTCCGGCAAAACGTTCAGGCAGGCTGCCATCGAGCGTTTTGTTGAAAGTACCGTCAGAGTTCACCACTTCGGCGCTCACGCGAATGGCGGCATCTAAGGTCAGTACGTTGAACATTGGCAGGTTGTGACGTTTACCGACTTCATAGTCGTTAAAGTCATGGGCTGGAGTGATCTTCACGCAGCCAGTACCAAAGGCCATGTCGACGTAATCGTCGGCCACGATAGGAATGCGGCGGTTAACAATCGGCAACAGAATAAACTTACCGACCAGCGCTTGATAGCGTTCATCATCGGGATGCACTGCAACCGCACTGTCGCCGAGCATGGTTTCTGGGCGCGTGGTAGCGACTTCTAAATAGTCTTTACCATCGGCTGTCAGTTCACCGTCGGCCAGTGGATAACGCAGATGCCACATGTGGCCCTGTTTTTCTTTGCTTTCCACTTCTAAATCAGAGATAGCCGTGTGCAGCTTTGGATCCCAGTTGACCAAACGCTTACCGCGATAAATCAACTCGTCTTCGTACAGACGTACAAACACTTCTTGCACGGCCTTGGACAAGCCTTCGTCCATAGTGAAACGCTCGCGGTCCCAATCAACAGAAGCGCCCATACGACGTAGCTGCTTAGTGATAGTGCCGCCCGATTGCGCTTTCCATTCCCACACTTTATCCATAAAGGCATCGCGACCTAGGTCATGGCGATTTTTGCCTTCTTCGGCTTCAAGCTTACGCTCAACCAACATTTGGGTGGCGATACCCGCATGGTCAGTACCGACTTGCCATAGGGTATTTTTGCCTTTCATCCGTTGGTAACGGGTTAAGGTATCCATAATGGTGTCTTGGAAGGCGTGGCCCATGTGCAAGCTGCCCGTCACGTTAGGTGGCGGGATCATAATGCAATAATTGCCTTTGGATTCATCGCCGTGTGGCTTGAAGTAACCTTGCTCTTCCCAGTTTTGGTAAAGCGTTTGCTCGATGGACTGCGGATCGTATGTTTTTTCCATGGGAACGTGTCTGTCTCAAACTAATTAAGTGGATGTGTTGCTAAGTCTTGGGTCTGTAAATTGACCCCTAAGCCGCGATACTGTCGATAACGTTCGCGAGCGACCGCTTTATGCTGATCGTCATTGGCAACAAAATCGATAATGTGGCCAAAGTTTACCGCAAATGGGGGCGCTTGGTCTGCAAGATTAATCAGAACTTGGCGACTTTTGTTGGCGCCGAGGCGATCAAAACCAATTTCTACCGGCGATCCCGTCATCGGGCCTTCACCTTTGAGGTTATGAGGTACAAAGGCACTTGGCTCAAACTGCCATAAAAGTTCATCAATCGCATGGGCTTGCTGCTTATCTTGGCAATGGATATAGACCCATTGTTGTTTCACAAAAGCCTGCTGCGCCAGTTGGCATGCCAGAAGATGCATCTCGCAAAGTGCAGGGTTCGCATTCACGGTTGCAACAGATGAATCAGCCTTGGCCGTTGATGCCACTGGCGGCATGAGATAAAACAGCACTTGAGTCATGATTTCAATGCCTTGCTTCACTTGTTTTAGTGGCGAACGAAAGCAACAGTTTACACTAAAAGTTGCTAGGGGTTAATGGTGCAGTATTGGCCTAAGGCTAGAGTGTGAGCAAGCTTAGCTGACTTGTTTTTATTTCAGTGTATTTGCGACAGAGACAGATTGAAAATGCTTGTGACCATTACAGGTCTCTGTCTCGATTACTACCATCTAGGCTCTGAGAGTGGGCACTGTCTAGCATGTGAGTCGGTTATGCATCAATAGATGAGTGATAAATGAAACAACCACCTTTACCACTGCGCTTAATTTGATACATGCTGCTATCAGCTTGATGAAATAGGGTTTTGGCATCCTGGGCTAAGTTGGGGAAGAGTGATGCTCCTATGCTACAACTTACCTTGAGGGTCACCTTTTCTAAAGGTACTGGTTTTTGTAACTCTTTGAGGATACGAGCTAATAGGGCTTCTACGGCGATAATGTTATTGGCTTCGGCCAACCAAGCAAATTCATCCCCACCTAAGCGACACACAAAATCATTTTTCCGTTGCATGTTTTTAAATCGTTGTGCCAATGCTTGCAGTAATTGATCACCTGTTTGATGGCCATAGTTATCATTAACTTGTTTGAAATCGTCTAAATCGATCAGCAACAAGGCTACATGGTTGGTTGGGTGTCGTTGTGCCCTGAGCAAGCAATTATTTAGTTCATTGTCGAATGCGGCTCTATTATACAAGTCGGTTAACGGGTCGTGGGTGGCTTGATGCATAATTTCGGCGGCGCTGCGTTTATAATCGGTAACATCACGTGCAATGGCGTAGAGTTGGCTCGTGTTCTCGCTCAGTGCGGGGCAGCGCCAAGAGAGCCAGTGCCACTGACCTTGATTATCGATATAGCGGTTTTCAAAATTAATGCAATCTTGGCCAGAACCTAAACCTTGTAAGGCTTGCACTGTAATCTCCAGGTCATCCGGATGAATAAGCTCAGTAATAGGTTTGGCTAATAATTCGTTTTGAGTGAAACCTAGTGTCGCCGCAAAAGCAGGATTAACTCTTTTAAAGTAACCATCAAGTGCCGCAATGCAGAGTAAATCGAGTGAGTTTTCAAAAAACCACTCCCAGTCTGCTTTAATTTGCTGATGACGGATTAACTCTGCTTGTAGGCACTCAGTCGTGTGAGTAAGCGTAGAGCGTTCTTGTTCAAGGGTATTAATGCGTTTCTCGAGATTTTCTAATTGCTCAATCTGGCTACGTAGGCGTTGGATGATATGCAGATCGTTTATTGGTTTATCGCTCATGAGATCACCTGTAATGCATTCAGCAATTAGCAGACTCTTCCATTAATGAGCGTTCAGTGCCCAGTTTGAATATCGTAATTTCGTCCTGAGAGTTATGGAGTCTAGTGGTAGTGCTTCGCCGCGCGAACATTAAGTATTAGTGCTAATACTGTGGTTCGCAAGTTGCGAATAAGGGGGGGAGCCTTTTATGCTGATGAACTCATTATGCGGTTATTGTTTTATAGCCTCAAACTTAAGTCATCAGGCTTAAAATACTCTTTTATATCAAGGCAAATGAGTTAGGGATTAGGGAGATTAGTTCTGTATTGCAGACATGGCAGTTAAGCCTGTATTTGGGGAAATAATGACATATAAAAAGCCAGCGACCGAATGTCACTGGCTTCTTTTGAAAACTTCAAGTCTCTTAGAGCGATACCAGTCTTTTGTTTGAGTGAGTCAAATTAAAGCTGAATAATCTTATTCGCCGAGTTCAACGCCAGCACGATTGATCAGGAACTGAGTCAATAGTGGCACTGGACGACCAGTAGAACCTTTGTTAGCACCGCTATTCCAAGCTGTACCTGCAACGTCTAAGTGAGCCCAGTTGTACTTTTTAGCAAAGCGTGAGAGGAAACATGCTGCTGTGATAGCACCTGCTGGACGACCACCTAAGTTGGTCATGTCAGCAAATGGACTGTCGAGCATATCTTGATACTCATCCCACAATGGCATGCGCCATGCGCGGTCACCACTTTGCTCACCGGCACTTAATAGCTCGTGTGCCAGTGGGTTATGCGATGAGAACAGACCCGATGCGTGTTTACCAAGGGCAATCACACATGCGCCAGTCAGAGTCGCTGTATCGATAACCAATTCAGGATCGAAACGCTCAACATAGGTCAACACGTCACACAGAACTAGACGGCCTTCTGCATCGGTATTTAACACTTCAACGGTTTGGCCTGACATAGTGGTCAGAATGTCACCTGGACGGTAAGCATTACCCGATGGCATGTTTTCACAGCCAGCAAGAATACCCACAACGTTGATAGGTAACTTCATGTCACAAATGGCTTTCATGGTGCCGATAACACCCGCTGCGCCGCCCATGTCGTACTTCATTTCGTCCATGGCTTCGCCTGGTTTCAATGAAATACCACCCGAGTCGAAGGTTAACCCTTTACCGACTAATACGATGGGTTTTTCAGTGCTATCGACAGCGCCCTTGTATTCCATCACAGTCATGATGGATTCGTTGGCACTGGCGCGACCGACTGCAAGGTATGAGTTCATGCCCAGTTTGGCCATTTGCTCTTCACCGATAGTGGTGACATGCAGTGTGTCGTGTACTTCAGCCATTTGGCGAGCTTGAGAAGCTAAATAGGCTGGATTACAGATGTTCGGTGGCATGTTGGCCACATCGCGACATAAGTGCATGCCGGCAGACACTGCCATACCATGCTCAATAGCGCGCTCACCTAAGGTTAATTCACGGCGAGTTGGGACATTGAACACTAATTTACGCAGTGGACGGCGAGTTTCACCTTTGCGGGTCTTCAGGGCATCAAAGCTGTAAAGACTGCTATTGGTGGTTTCAACCGCCTGACGTACTTTCCAATAAGTATCGCGGCCTTTCACGTGCAGTTCAGTCAAGAAGCAAACCGCTTCCATTGAACCTGTTTCGTTAAGGGTGTTGATTGTCTTAGTGATGATTTGTTTGTATTGGCGTTCGTCTAGTTCTCGTTCTTTGCCACAACCCACTAATAATACACGTTCACTCAATACGTTAGGAACATGGTGCAGCAACAACATCTGGCCAGGTTTACCTTCCAGATCGCCACGACGCAGTAGGTTACTGATATAACCTTCGCTAATTTTATCTAATTGCTCGGCGATACCCGACAGACGACGGGGTTCATAAACACCGACCACGATACAGGCTGAGCGTTGTTTTTCGGGGCTACCGCTCTTTACGCTAAACTCCATGAGCACTCCTAGATTCTTAAAGACAAATTTTTATATTTATTGGATAATGTCTGCTTGTCCCGAAAAGGGCCTAAGTTATTACTCCAAAGGTGATTTATTCTCGGCGCTTGAGTCACGCATTTCGTGACGTTAAGTTTACCTAGAACCCCTGAAGCTGGTCAGAAAACTATCAAAAGTAAACAGTTTACATGAAAGTTAGTCTGTTACCAGCAAAAAGATAAGTTTAGAGACCGGATCCTGCCTGTGATTGTATTTAAATACCTTATTCGAGAAGTTTTAAAGGCACAAATTGCGGTACTTTTAGTGCTGTTAACTATTTTTATTAGCCAGCATTTCGTGCGTATACTGGCCGATGCCTCCGACGGCGATTTTCCCGCCTCTTTAATCATGACCCTGATTGGGCTTAACTTGCCTTATCTGGTGATCTTAGTCCTGCCGTTAAGTTTGTTCTTGGGGATTTTACTGGCCCACGGCCGTATGTATTCCGAAAATGAGATGGTCATTCTCCACGGTGTTGGGGTCAGTGAGTGGTATGTCACCCGCGTGACGCTGATTCTTGCCGTGATCAATATGTTGTTTACCGGCTATTTATCCCTTTATGTCGCCCCTTGGGCAGAAGAGCAGCAAAACCAAGTGCTCGAAAAAGCCCAGTCCGAAGCCGGGCTTGCGGCCTTAGTACAAGGGCGTTTTCAGGCGAGCCCTAATGGCCGCGCGGTATTATTTGTAGAACGTATCGGTAAAGATAACGAGTTAGATAAAGTGTTTGTGGCCCAGTTGCCAGACCCTGATGACGAAACTGGCGTCACCAATGTGGTGGTGGCCAAGGGTGGGCGAGTGCAGGAAGATAGTTCAGGCGCGCAGCAATTGAACCTGAATGATGGCGTGCGTTATCAAGGCAGCCCGAAGGCGAAGGACTACCAAATGATCGAATTTGGTGGTTATAAAATGCAAATTAAAGAGCAGCAAGTCGACGAGCGTCGGCGTAAGTTATCTGCGTTGCCCGTCGATGAACTCGTAAAAGTCGAAGGGGCGGAAGCCGTTGCCGAATTCCATTGGCGTCTTGCCATTCCGCTGGCGATTCCTATCATGACCTTGATTGCTGTGCCTTTGGCGCGGGTGAATGTGCGTCAGGGTAAGTTCGCTAAAATGTTCCCTGCAGTACTCTTGTACCTTGGCTATTTTGGCCTCATGGTCGCCGGACGTAAGGCATTGCAAGATGGGATTATTCCATTGTATTTAGGTATGTGGTGGATCCATATTTCGGCGCTCTTGATGGGGCTGTTCTTGCTCGGCAAAGATAGGCCTATATTTAGTCGTATCTCGACCCTGTTTGCCCATAAGAAGGTGGCGGCATGAAGATATTAGACCTTTATATCGCCAGAGTATTGTTAAGCACTTCAGCGCTGTGTTTGCTGGTGTTGACTGGCTTGTCGGGCATCATTAAATGGGTTGACCAGCTGCGCTTAGTCGGTCGTGGCACCTATAGCATGATGGATGCGGGCATCTATGTGTTGTTTTTAGTGCCACGGGATATTGAAATGTTTTTCCCTATGGCCGTGTTGCTGGGCGCCTTGATTGGCATGGGAATGTTGGCATCGAACTCTGAACTTGTAGTGATGCAAGCTTCTGGCATGTCACGTTTGCAGATCACTATGTCGGCGATGAAAACCGCTGTGCCCTTGATGTTGCTGGTGATGGTGTTAGGGGAGTGGGGGGCACCGATTGCCGAGCAAAAAGCTAATGAGTTGCAAGCCATTAAACTCTCAGGCGGGAGTTTAATTAAGTCCCATCGCGGCATTTGGGCAAAGGACGGTGATTTGTTCGTGAACATTGGTGAAGTTGAAAACATCAATAAACTCAACAACATTACGCTTTATAAGTTCAATAGCGAACTTAAGCTCACCAACGTTGTGCATGCGGACCGCGCGGTGTTTTCCCAAGACCGCTGGCGTTTATTCGACGTCAAACGTACCGATTTAAGCTATGAGAAAGTCGTGCTTGAGTATCTGGAAGAAGATCAATGGCAGTCGAGTTTAACACCGGATAAACTCAGTGTAGTTTCGATTAAACCTGAGGCGTTATCTATCCGCGGTCTGGTCGGTTATCTCGATTACCTTAAGACCAACAGCCAAGATCCGAGCCGTTATGAGCTAGCGCTGTGGCGCAAGGTGATGCAGCCAGTGACGGTCGCTGTGATGATGTTAGTTGCACTGTCGTTTGTATTTGGGCCGCTGCGGACTGTGACTATGGGCGCGCGGGTATTGCTCGGGGTTGTGGCGGGTTTTAGTTTTTATATCAGTAATGAGATTTTCGGCCCTATGAGCATAGTGTATGAGTTACCTGCCTATGTGGGGGCTGTGGCACCAAGCTTGCTGTTTACCGGCGTTGCCTTCTACTTTATCCGGCGATGATACTCATCTTATTACTCCCCATTTAGTCTATAAGAACAGTTCCTAAAAAATAGCCCATAAAAAACGACGCTTTTGCGTCGTTTTTTATGCTGACAATTTACTAGAAACTAAACTTAGGCACCGTGCCAGTTACGCATTTGGTTGGCTTCTTTAGACAATACAACCACTTCTGAGCGGGTCATACTATCTTGCAGTGCAAGCTTGTTGCCATTGATGAGGATCCACAGATTACCAATGCCGAGCAGTGACCAAACGATGCGAGCGTAGGCAGTGATCATGCTTAAGTTTTGGCCATTAGGATGTTGAATTTTAAGCCGCCAAGCGCGCATCCCTAAGGTTTGACCGCCCTTACTCCAGAATAATGCGTAGAAAGTGCCGACACACAAGACGAGCCAGAGTTGGTAAATACCGTGGTAAATCGGTGTGCCATTGAGCGCGTCAGAGACATGCTCAAAGCCATTCATGCCAGCCAATCCTGAAGCGGTAAGGCCGTAGAAAATGCCAAAGCCCACAGCGCCAGAAACCATATAAACGGCCACAGCTAACAGCGAATCGTAAACGGCAGCACCTAAGCGGCGAAAGAATCCCGCACGGGGAAAGTTAGCATGTTCGGTATTGAGCATCACAGTGTCCTGTTTTTAAAGTGCTTAAAGCGAATACAAATATGGATACCTGCCTAGGCTTCGGGTTCTTCGTCTCTAATAAAGTGGATATTGCTAAAGCCAAAGCGGGCAAATTCTACTTTTCTGAATTCTTTTTCAGCCTTAGCACCCTTGCGCGACGTCATGGCGACTTGTTGCTCCATGGCTAAAAATTTGGTCAGATCGATGCCTTCGGCTTCGGCCACGGCTTCATATAAATCATGGTGTTTATCGTAGCTAAAGGCGATGATTTTAGTCTTACCTTTGAAGGTATAAGTGACTTGACGGGCCATGGGGGAGCTCTCCTGAAATAAGTCTGAAATTAATTAAATTCACTTCTAAAAATAAAATACACAGCACCTAATATGCACAATCCTGCCCACAAATAATCGAGCTTCAATGGCTCTTTCATATAGAAATAGGCAAAGGGGACGAACAGACTTAAGGTGATGACTTCTTGTAAAATTTTTAACTGGCCGACATTCATAACCGTGTAACCGATACGGTTAGCAGGTACTTGCAGCAAGTAT
The DNA here is from genome assembly GCF_022690845.1 of Shewanella sp. N2AIL. Taxonomy (NCBI): domain Bacteria; kingdom Pseudomonadati; phylum Pseudomonadota; class Gammaproteobacteria; order Alteromonadales; family Shewanellaceae; genus Shewanella; species Shewanella sp. N2AIL. Next base: position 95,904 of record NZ_JALBYT010000001.1, read on the forward strand.
TCAAATAGGGCGATGCCCCAACTCACTAAGGCGGCAATAATCCAAGGTTTTGAGCCTAAGGTTTTTAGATGCCCGTACCAAGCAAAAGTCATAAAGATATTGCTTAGGCAAAGTAAACCGATAGTCGTCAGGGTTGGATTCATCTTTCATCTCTATGATTAATTGTATAAATCATGTACATGGCATCGTCGGTATAGCTGCCAAGGCACTTGTCTATGGCCTGAGGTTTAAAGCCCATTTTTAGCCAATAACTGTCGGCGCCTTGAACGGCAACGAGGGACAAGGAATTGAGATTATATCGATCTGCCAGTAGTGTTAAGCGGGTTAGCGCCTTAGCACCTGCGCCTAAACCTTGGGCTTTGGCTGAAAGCGCAATATCGTGCAGATATAAAGTATCAGCCTTAGGTAAATGGGTAATGGGCTGATAGAGCGCGGGCGGCATATTGGTGGTCCATGGGTGAGCCAAGCAATAACCGACAACCGACTTATCCACTTCGAACACAAAACAGGATTGTGGTGATACCTGCCATTTACTTTGCAGCACGTGCAAGGGCTCAGGATCCAGTTGTGAGTAACACTCATCTTGGATTGCTAAAATGGCATCCCAATCCTGTGGGGTGATTGCTCGCAGTAACATGGCAGACATTTATCCTGTTTCAAGAGTCCCGTTTCAAGAGTTCTATTGAAGGCACTCCGTTAAAAGAGCCCTGATTCAAATAAGCTCGGCATTATAACCTCAAGCGGCTTCAAAATGCAGGCATCAGCGGCAATATAAAGCGCTTTAAAACCCGTATAAACTGAGCTTTCAGCGCTTTTAAGTGTTCGCAGCGGTTAAATGCCCAGATATCGTTGACGCAGGTGACGCTCAAGATATTGACCATTTAAGGTTTCGCCCGTTGCTTGGCGGATCAGTTCATCGGTCGTGAGCAAGGATCCCTTCGACCAAATGTGCTCGCGCAGCCACTGGAATACCGAGTCCAACTTGCCTGCGTCGATTAGGGCTTCAATCGGCCCTAAGGCTTTTTCCATCGCAAAGCGACATTGGGCGGCATACATGGCGCCTAAGGTGTAACTTGGGAAATATCCTAGTTCACCGACAGCCCAATGGATGTCCTGCATGCAACCGTCGCGGTAATTGCCATCAGTATTGATCCCCAGTAATTGTTGCATCTGCGTCGACCAGAAATCAGGTAAATCATCGACGGTTAAGCTGCCGTCGACAAAGGCCTTTTCTGCCTCAAACCGCAGCAAAATGTGGCAAGGATAGGTGACTTCATCGGCGTCGACGCGAATAAGTCCGGGATTTACGCGGGTATAATGTTGCGCTAATCCTTGGGCACTGAAATGACAGTTAAGATGCTGCGCGATTTTAGGCTGCAACTGACGTAAAAATGCCGGATTTGCCCCAAGCTGCATTTCGCAAAATAGACTTTGGCTTTCGTGGACGCCCATAGAACGTGCAAGCCCAGCGGGTTGACCGCGCCACGCTTGAGGTAAACCTTGCTCGTATCTGGCGTGGCCAGTTTCATGAACTATGCCCATGATTGCGCTACTGAAATCGGCCTCATTGTAGCGAGTCGTTATCCGCACATCGCTTGGCACGCCACCACAAAATGGATGGCTACTCATATCCAGCCTACCGTGATTAAAGTCAAACCCCAAAAACGCCATGACGTCACGGCCAAGGGCTTGCTGCGCGCTGATATCGAAGGGGCCATTGAGCACAAGCTTAGGCTCGTTTGCCTGCTTAGCCAGCACTTCTTGGATGAGTGTCGGTAGCCAATCTTTCAGGCCGCCAAAGGTTTGTTCTAGCTTTGCCGTGGTCATTCCCGGTTCAAATTTATTGAGCAGGGCGTCATAGGGCGTGATATTTTGCGCTTCGCCGCGGATCTGCGCTTCTTCCTTGGCAAGGTCGATGACCGCTTTTAGATTTGGCTTAAAGCCCTGCCAATCATTATTTTTACGCTGCTCGCGCCACGCATTCTCACATTGATAGGCCATCTTGGTTTTGGCTTGTACTAGGTCGCCGGGCACTAAGTTGGCCTGTTGATACTGGTACAGTATTTCCCGCAGATTGGCTTCTTGCTCTGTTGAGAGTGATTCATCCGCCGCGCCGTGTAAGTGCTCGGCTAAGGTGGCTGAGGTTTTGAGACCGTGGATATGCAGCGCCAGTTCTGCCATTGCATCGCCGCGATCTTGACCACCACCCATAGGCATCATGGCCGCTTGATCCCAGTCACCCAAAGCGCTGAAATGTTCAAAGTGAGAAATTTTCTGGAAATGTGCCGTCAGTTTGTCGTAACTTGGCGTTGGTACTTTAGTCTTAGGTGTGCCCATGGGATTTCCCTTCTGGCGCATAAAATCTGCGCGAATAAATAACAATAACAGGATGATAATACAATGAAGTCAAAATCATATAGCACTAAAACGCTAAAGGCCGCGCTGTGCCTGACCCTCGCCGCTATCGCTTCGACGGCGCAGGCGGGTGTCGATAAATTTGTGGCTGGGCCTGCTATTCCTGAGTTTGGTCAGATTGCTAAAGTCGATAGCATGATGCCCATTCCTAAGGGCATGAAGTTTAAAGTGGCTTTTGATATGAGTAAGGCGGCCGATGTGGGCAAGACGAATCGTCAGCTCGAAAGTTTAGCGCGTTTTATCAACATGCATGTGGCGGCAGGCGTTAAAGAAACTGATATCGAACTGGCTATGGTGGTGCACGGTGGCGGCATCAGCGATTTAGCTGATGATGTTTTTTATGCCAAGCAGCATTCAGGTGCCGTAAACGCTAATCGCGCTTTGGTTAAGGCTCTAGTTGATCACGGCGTGAAGTTTTATATCTGCGGACAGAGCGCCGCTTATTTTGATTTAACCAATACCTCATTATTACCTGGTGTTGATATGGCATTATCGGCGATGACAGCCCACGCTATTTTGGCGCAGCAGGATTACAGTGAAAATCCATTTTAGGGTAAATTTTTAGTTTGGAAATAAGGCTTGGCTTGCTATTCTGTGGCGCATAAGTCGATAATTACAGTGAAATAAATGGAATGCTGTATTGTTCAAGGAGATGACTATGTGGGCGTTTTTAGTTGAACAGCCTAATTTACCTTACACCATAGCTTTTGCCTGTGTTCTGGCCCTCGGTGTGTTTGAAGCCTTCGCGTTAGTCATTGGCTTAAGCATGATGAGTGCGCTAGACCAATGGGTGCCTATCGATGCGGATTATGACGCAGATGTGAGCCCCGGCGGACTTACTGGCATTGCCGGTTGGCTGTGCCTCAATCGACTGCCGTTATTGATTTGGTTTGTGCTCGCGCTGACCAGTTTTGCGATAGCGGGTTATATCGTCAATTTTATCAGTTTCAATGTCGCTGGCCTTTTACTGCCGCAATTGTTCACTTTACCCATAGCCATAGTTGCGAGTGCCTTTTCTTGCCGTTATTTCGGTCGAGTGCTGGCCGAACATCTGCCCAAAAATGAATCGAGCGCGATTTCGCTTGATGATTTGAGCGGCTATGTCGCGACTATTACCTTAGGCTGCGCCATCAAAGGCATGCCCTCTGAAGCCGTTGTGCGTGATAAACACCAACAAAAACATTACGTCTTAGTCGAGCCTGAAACCTCGGGTATCGAGTTTGCCTCTGGCACTCAAGTAGTGCTACTTAAGCGTGAAGGCCGTGTCTGGTCTGCTACGCGTTTTGATAATTAATCGTCCCCAGCCATAAATCAATTGAAAGGAAATCAAATGGATGTGTTAACTGATATCGGTTCATCCGGTAGTTTTATTTTGCTCGTTGCCGGTATGGTGTTACTTGGCTTTATCGTGATCGGGTTAATTTTTGCCAAGTTATATAAACGTGCAACCAAAGAAATGGCCTTTGTGCGTACCGGCTTTGGCGGTGAGAAAATCATTAAAGATGGCGGCGCTATCGTACTGCCAGTGCTGCATGAAACCATTTCGGTCAACATGAATACCCTGCGTATCGAAGTGGAAAAAACTCAGAAAGATGCGCTGATCACTAAAGACAGAATGCGTGTCGATGTGAAGGCCGACTTCTACCTACGTGTTGCCCCAAATTCCGATGGTATTTCGATGGCGGCGCAAACCTTAGGTACGCGCACAAACCGCGTTGAAGAGCTTAAAAAGCTGATGGAGTCTAAGTTTGTCGACGTACTCCGCGCTGTCGCCGCTGAAATGACCATGACAGAAATGCATGAGCAGCGTGCCGATTTTGTGCAACGTGTGCAAAATAACGTGGCTAACGATCTGGAGAAAAATGGTCTCGAACTCGAGTCGGTTTCGTTAACGGGTTTCGATCAAACTGATCTACAGTTCTTCAATGAAAACAACGCATTCGACGCCGAAGGTCGTGCACGTCTGGCGAAAATCATTGAAGAGAAACGTAAAGAAACCAACGATATCCAACAGGATAATCGGATTAAGATCGAGCAACGTAACCTCGAAGCCGAAAAAGAATCCCTAGAGATTGAAAAGTCGGAAGAAGAAGCACGCCTGATCCAGCAACAGTCTTTGGAATTTAAACGCGCCGATCAAAAAGCGGAAATCATTAAGCAGAAAGAAAACAAGGCCCGTGAAGAACGCGAAGCCGAAATTGCTAAAGAACGCGCTATCGAAACGGCTCAAATCGAAAAGACGAAAGATATCGAAACCCGCGAGATTGAAAAGTATAAGTCGATTGAGCAATCGCGCATTCAACAGCAAAGGGATATCGAAGTTTCTGAGCAGGAAAAACGCATTGCGGTTGCGGCGAAATCTGAAGAAGAATCTGCTGCCCGTGCCCGTGCTGCTGAAGCCGAAAAACTGAAAGTTGAGAAAGAAGAAGCGGTAATCACAGCGCGCCAAGTGGCTGAAGCGAATCGTCGCAAAGAGATTGAAGTGATTGATGCCCGTAAAGAAGCTGAGCGTGATGCGGTAGGCGTAACGGTACAAGCCGAAGCCGAGAAACGTGCCGCCGAAGACAGATCGAGTGCGATTCTGATTGAAGCGCGCGCCAGTGCCGATGCGAAAAAATTGCAGGCCGAAGCGGATGAGAAAGTCTATGCCGTTGAAGCTGCGGGTAAGCAAGCACTTTACGAAGCTGAAAACGTCTTGAGTGATGAGCAAATTGCCCTGCAAAAGTCCCTCGCGATTTTGAAAGCGCTGCCTGACATTGTGGCACAAGCCGTTAAACCGTTGGAAAACATCGAAGGCATTAAAATTCTTCAAGGCTATGGCGCTGGCAATCAATTTGCCGCGGGTGGCGAAGGTGCTCACCATCAAGGCGGCATTGCCGAGCAAGTCACCAGTGCCGCATTAAACTATCGCGCTAATGCGCCGGTGGTTGATGCCATGCTCAGAGAGCTGGGCTTAGTGAACGGCGATACAGGCACCTTGAATGATTTATTGAACGGCAATAATACGTTAACCGCCGAGGCGTTAAGTGGTGTGAAGTCGTCTCATGCAGAGCTTAAAGATTACAGCCAAACGCATGTGGTCGAGAGTCAAAGCGTGCCTAAGCTGTAAGGTCGACTTAGCTAACTTTACGAGGTTAGCTTTATGAGATTAAATCTGCTTGATTAACTAAAAACGCTCGCATTTTTGCGAGCGTTTTATTTTGAGGCCAATAAAATCTAACGGCTTATTTGTGTACCTTGTCGACCCCCGATGAGCGACCTTCGGCATGACAGGTTGCGCATGACTCCTGTCCTGATTGCTAAATTCGACCACCGCTGGCATCACTTTGGTAAACTCCGCCAAAGCTGCGTGCATGGACGACTAAACTATCGATAAGCGTGTGACAAGCCGTGCAGGTTGCTAAGGTTGGCCGTATTGGCTCAGCTTGCCAGCGTTTGAGTGTACTTTTTGATGATTTCGTCAATTTTACCATTGGCCTTCAGTGTCGCAATCGCTTGATTGATGGCAGGCAGCAAATCGGCATGTTCCTTACGTAACCTAAACACTAAGTCTCCATCGGAATGCACCGCCGCAAGGGCGACAGGGATCCGCAACTGAGTCGACCAATACAAGGCTGGGTAATTACCGGAAATAATCGCATCGACTCTGTGTTTATCTAAGGCTTTGACTAACTCTTGCTCAGAGGTAAAGTCGGCACGGATAAAGTCCTTATCGTCGTGGTATAAATAACCGCGCACTGTCCCGATTTGTTTGCCTTTAATCTGGTCGATATCCTTATATTTACTGACATTTTCAGGCAGGGTGACCACATATTCGGTGATTTGCATTATGGGGGCGGATTTGACAAACAGCGGCCCCAAATCCTGCTTTTCAAACCAACTCGGGCTGACGATATCAAAGTCGAGTTGACCGGTTTCCAGAGCGTTATTAGTGCGCTTTGGCGGCAAGGTGAGGATTTCACCGTCGATTTTAGCTAGGGATAGAATCATCGGGATAAGTTCAGTGATCATCCCCGGCGCCTCGGCTTGATCGCCGATAAAATACGGATACCAAGAATAGGAGCCAGTGATATTGTATTTGAGCTGCTCCGCATAGGCGTGCGGTTGAGTAAAGCAAAGGGCAAATAAGGCAAATCGAACTAAGTGTTTATACTGCAAACATCGCTTAACCATATTGCTTTTATCCTTGTTATCTCTGCTTTAGCCAAGGCCTATCCGATGGCCATTCTACCTAAACTGTGTGAATAAATTGTTTATTGGGTCACAATCACTCACATCAGCCATAGTTAAACTGTTTTCACCTTTACGCCATTACACTTTACGCCATTACACTTTACGCTATGACACCTAAGCTAATAGCTGACACAGGGCTGGCTGTTGATTATGCGGGAAAATTTGGTAGGTTTTATGGTGCTTAACCAAGCTGGTTTTCTTATTGCCTTGGCTGAGTAATAACCCATGGGATAGGGCGATACGCGTTAGGGTCTGTTCATCGGCGCGGACATATAAGTTGATTGGTTTTAGCAACTGATTGTCTTTAATATGTTGATTAAATTCTTTTGCATCAATTACTAAGCTAGATTGGCCATCAGCATCGAGTTTGAGCTTGGCGCTGATTTCAGTGTCAGTAAAGACCAACCATTCGGCTTGCTTTAAAGTTGCTATCATAGCATTTAATGCCGTACCTAACGCTTGCTCAGATGTCTCAACTGTTTGATATTGATGCACTATCCTTTCTAGCAAACGCTTGAGTTCGGCGCCCGCACCTTGGCTGCGAGCCAAACGTATCCAAGCCGTGAGATCGTCGGCTACCAGTTTAGAAAAGCGTTTTTCCTTTAGGGACTCGACCATCCAATTACACAAAAAATGACTTTCCTGCGCAGAGGTGCGCTGGGCTTTCTTGGTCTGTGCTGAAGCGGTTAAATCGGCAAGACCCGCAAGGGCGAGTTCGAGCACAGCTTGGTTATAGGTTTGAGAATTCATTATGACTCCGCCGCGGGCTGAAGTGATGTTATCTATTTGAACTTGGACGATATTGATTGCGGCGGAGCTAGTTTAGCAAAGCGGCCGCTAAATCGATAACGATTCTTAGCGGCTGCTTTAATGAGGGATGGATTATTCTGGTGCACCGACGAGGCTGGCAGCCGTCAGAATCAACTTAGGTGCGGGTCTCACCTTATAGTTGGGATTCACATATTGGAAATGGATTAATCCTTGAGTGTCAGCGATATAAATTGCCGGAACAGGCAGAACTAAGCGCTTATCGCCTTCGGGCGTTGTCCACAGTGGGTTATCCAGTTTTAAGCGACTCAAATAAGTATCAGTGACTTGTTTGCTGGTGTAAAAGGCAAGACCAAAGGCTTGCGCTGCCAGCATTTCTTCATCGGAAAGCAGCAGATACTTAAGCTCATTTTTTGCCGCCGAAGCCTTAAGTTGAGCTGGTGTATCGGGTGAAATACCCACTAATTGAAAGCCCATTTTTAATAATTCAGGTTCAATCGCCTTTAGCTGTCCCATTTGATTGTTGCAAAAGGGACACCAGCCGCCGCGGTAAAAAAAGAAAATGGTCGGTTTTTGTGCGGTTAATTTTGCTAAATCAACGCTTTGGCCATTCATATCTTGTAAGGTAATTGCGGGAATTTGTTCGCCATTGAGCAGTGGGCTAACCGAATATTCATCCTTAGCGATAGGTTGAGCTAGTGTGGTAAAACTGCCAAGCAGTAGGCTGGTGGTCAGTAAAAAGCGCTGTAGTAGGGACGGCATAAGTAATCTCTCTTTGTTATGGGTTATTCTATCAATTCAAGCGATTGGCTCTGGTTTGTACGCTTGTTGGGGCGTGAATGGGGAAGACTGTTATAAGAACGGCGAATGCTGCAATTTATTGCAGTGTGTATCCAGATTAAGTGGTGTTTTTAAAGCAATGCAGCTCAATCTCCCAAAAGCTCGTTTTAGTCTCATATAAGTCAATGGTGTGAACCGATAATGTGGGCTAATTGAGTGAGCTAATCGAGTCAGCAGATCGAGTGAGCTAAGGTGGGGCGCCGAACGCGAAAGTGATAATATTGCCACAGCCTTGAAAGGCTGAAGTGATGTTTGGTAATTTTTTCAATAGGAAAGTGGTAAATGGATAAGGGATTATTTAAGGCGTTAAAGAAAGTCTATTATAAAAAGTCGTACCGCAAAGACGAGCATGGTTATCAACAAAGAATCGATAATGGCGATGTGTTTGATGTCGATACGGGAACTAATATCTACTCCTATCAAGGCCTATCTGATACCGAAATCGCATTGATTGAACAGAGTGGCTATCCGGTCAATAACAGGGTTAAGCTAAGCCATGATGAGGCCGTTCTTGCCTATAAAAAACTACTCCTAGAGCCTAATTTGTCACTGGAAAATCTGTTGGCGGCCTATTTATGTGGTTTTTCAAGTTTCCCGCGCGGTCGTCAACCCATTCTCAGCTATCTGTTTGCGAAGGCGCTACCAGAACATTCGATGGCAACCGATAGTGACATTTGTCCTATGTGTTCCATCAGGCGCGTTAACTGGATTGAGCAGGGGCAAAAAATCTTTTCCTGTTACGCTGGCAGTGTGTGGAACGAGCGCTGGGCGCACAACCTCCTAGAATTACAAGAATTTTGTACGCTATCGCCTTGTAAACCCAATGCAGAGGATGTGGCCATCTTCAGTGCATTAATTGAAGTTATCCGTCAGGCTCCTTTAGATGAAACACCCGGAAAACTCGAGCAAAGGGTGAAGAAAGCCAAGATTATCCCCAATTTTAATAAGTACAGTTTCCGTGGCCAACTGATGGTGTTAGCTGAGCTTGGCATCATGCCAAATTCCTATGTTGAGCCGCTTTATGAAGCATTTACGCCATTTGAGGAGATCTGCAATATCAAATACCCGGGCAGTATTCGCTCTGACATCATCTTACCGCTTGCGGGCTGGCGCGGCGGAAATCCCATTGATGAGCAAAGGCTTAAACAGTTATTTGGTGGTTTTTTGGAATAAGTGATCGGCCTCAGTTCCGTGGGTTAAGTATTGTGCAAATGAGGTAGGGGATAACTTGCCGATTGAGTCCGTCACAGAGTTCGGACTGAGATAAGCCATCTTTAGAGCGAGTCACTCTTATAGCCTATGGCTTGTAGCTCATTAATTCGGCTCAATAAAAAAGCGTCCCTTGGGACGCTTTTTTGCTTTAATAACGAGACTGATAGGCGAGGTGCATTGCCTATGTTAGTTGTTTATTTCAGCTTTTTCGCTTTGCTCGGTGCTTGACCCACCTTCATTTTTACGCGGCGGCCTTGCATGTTTTTCTCAGCAGCAACTTGAGCGCCGACGTTGTCGGTTCTTTGTTGTTTCTTGGCAAAGCTACGGCGGGTTTGCAATTGTTTTAACAGCAATTCGCGACTGCCCACTTCATAACCTGGCACAGTGACGCGGCGAATTTGTTGACCGATCAGTTTTTCGATATCGGCTAAGGTACGTTCTTCTTCGCGGCTCACAAATGAAATGGCTACGCCAGTTTTACCCGCGCGACCTGTACGACCGATACGGTGGACATAGTCTTCGGCGAGGAAAGGTAAGTCATAGTTGACTACGTATTCAAGGCTTGGGATATCCAGACCACGGGCGGCAACTTCGGTGGCAACCAGTACGCGTACATCACCTGCCACAAATTCACGCAGGGCGCGGCGACGACTGCCTTGGCCTTTTTCACCGTGGACCACTTCAGATGGGATGCCATCTAAGTTTAATTCTTTGACTAGCGTATCGGCGGCTTCACGGGTCGCAGTAAATACCAACACTTGTTGCCAGTTTTTCTTGCCGATAAGCTCAGAAAGCAGTTCGCGTTTACGGCGTTGTTCAACCGGATAAACGACTTGGCTGACGGTGTCGGCTGTAGTGTTTTGCTTATCAACGCTGATCACTTGCGGTTTAACCATCATATCGTTGGCGAGTTTTTTAACCGCACTTGAGAAAGTGGCTGAGAACAACAGGTTTTGGCGTTTCTTATTGACCGCTTGCAGGATCTTTTGGATATCGGCGCTAAAGCCCATGTCTAACATACGGTCAGCTTCGTCTAGGACTAAAAAGTCGACGTTCGACAGGCTTAAGTTACAGGCGGTAAGGTGCTCAAGTAAGCGACCTGGGGTGGCAACGATTACATCGGCGCCGCGTTTCAGCTTTTGCGCTTGAGTCTCGATTTTTACGCCACCGTAAATGGTTAACACGCTGAAGTTTAAGTATTTGCAGTAAGCCGTAACGTTGTCAGCCACTTGAGCCGCAAGCTCACGGGTCGGCGTAAGGATTAATACGCGGGCATTCGACTTTAACGTTTCGCTTGGCTTTTCAACCATCTTTTGCAGGATCGGCAGCGCGAAAGCGGCGGTTTTACCCGTACCGGTTTGGGCACTGGCTAAGACATCTTGGCCGCGGCGGATAGCAGGTATCGCTTGCTGCTGAATAGGCGTCATTTGTTGATAACCGCAATCTGAGATAGCGCGCAAAATCTCGGGGGAAAAACTAAAAGATTCAAATCTCATTTTGGATTCCTATCGTTCACTTATTCAAACATTCAAGCACCGCGCGAGCCTCTATTGTTTACTCGACTAAGGAGAGAGGCGTGCCGACTGGCTCATTCTTCCACACAGATTTTATAAGAAAAATGGCGGGCGCGGAGTATAGCAAAAATTTCGGTTAAAACCTGAACTTTTTAGTGTTTTGGCATTTTATCTGCATCATTTTATCGCCAAGAGATAAAAGCCTTAGCGACGCCTCAGGTGGGATAGGGCCAATTCTGCACGCTCTGGGCTGAGTTAGCTCTGGATTGAGTATGCTCTTGGCAGAGTATGATTTGAGGTTGAGTGACGGCTGGCGGAAAGAACGAACAAAAAAAACGCGATAGAAAAATGCCGCAGTTTTGGCTGCGGCATTTTATATCTTGCTTATGACTAACCAAAGGTGCGTCTCAGGCCGAGGGCCTTCTCTGCATTGTGTTTAAGCAGATGAGCAGCATCACCAATCAGATGGGTTGCGGCTAAGTTTTCTACGCTTGAATGGGTGATGGAATGTATATTACTGGCAATCTCGTTGACCACTTGACGCTGTTGATCCGCTGCCACTGCATTTTGTTGGGCAAAGGTGTGGATATCACTCACTTCTTGGTAAAGGGTATTCACATTGTCGGCGGACAGTTGAATGTCGCTAGCGCAGCGCTCCGCATGTTGGCGGCTCTGTTCCATTTCTTTGGCCCATATGTTGAGCATAGAGAACATCTTATCGACACTCTTTGAAATACTGTTGGTCGACAGTTGGGTTCGACTCGACAGCGCGCGCACTTCATCGGCGACCACGGCAAACCCACGGCCTTGTTCACCTGCACGGGCAGCTTCAATGGCCGCATTGAGGGCGAGAAGATTAGTTTGCTCGGCGATGGAGTCAATTTCGCCCATCGCATTAGCAACTTGCTCGGCTTCTTTATTCAATTGATGGGCATTGTTAGCTGCATCGGCAACAGACTTGGCCAGTTGTTCCACTTTTTGAGTGTTGGCCTTCATATTGGCGCTACTTTTAAGGCAAAGATCGTAGGCGGTATTGATGCTGGTGGATGTGAGATGGGTATTCTGCGCGACTTCAGTGATGGTTGAACTCATTTCTTCCATCGCACTAGAGAGCTGTTCTAGCTGACTTTTCTCTTGATCTAGGCTGACATAGGTTTGCTCGGTCGCGACCACTAATTGATCGGCAATCGCGTGCAATTGATTGGCTTGATCTTGTGTGCGCCCCAGTACGCCACTCATTTTGGCCTGCAGCATGATGAGCTGGAAATCGAGGATAGAAGACGTATCGGCACCCGAGTAGATGTAGCGACTGATAGAGTCGTATTTAGTTTGCATTTCAATCAGTTTAGCGGGAATGCGAAAGGCCTCATCGTAGAATATAGCCAAGTTTAAACTCATCAAAACCGCCCCCGCGATAATCACGCCCCAGCCCCAAAAGTAGCCCGCGATCAGTAAGCCGGTCGAGGCGACAACCGCCGAGAGGATACGTTTCTGCATTAAGCTTAAGGGCTTAGAAATGGATTTATCCAGTTTAAGTCTTTGGTATATCTCATTTGCTTTGCTGACGTAGGCGGCTTGAGGCTGAATACGCACCGACTGATAACCAACGATAGTGCCGTTTTCAAATAATGGTGAGACAAAGGCATCGACCCAATAGAAGCCACCATTCTTACAGCGGTTCTTCACTATGCCGCGCCAAGATTGGCCCGACTTAAGCTTTTCCCACATTTCTTTAAAGGCGGCGCTCGGCATATCGGGATGGCGAACCATATTGTGGGCACTGCCAATTAACTCTTGGGCGCTATAGCCAGAGACTTCAGCAAAACGGGCATTAACGTAAGTAATGATACCGCGAGTGTCGGTGGTGGAAATGAGTTCATCTTGTGGTGTTAAGCGGATTTCTTGATCTGATCTCTGTGCATTCAGTGTTCTGTGGGCAGACGCGTTACTCTGGCTCATTTAGTGTGTCCATTCAGGGCCGATGTGATTCATTAGGGTTCAGGGGCGCGGTGTTAGGCGCTAATTTTCTTGCGCTTACTCTCATTGGGGTAAGCTTGTTATGTGACAAGACTATCATTTTTGTATGGGTATAGGAGAGCGGTTTTTGATGGTTTACCCATAAAAATCAATCGTTCGTTGTATTTGTAAGCTATTGCAAAATATAAAAATTTTAAGTAGTGCAAATATGGAATTAAACGAGCGTTTATCCTGCTAAAACGCAAATTTCAGTATTTTGTATAGGGTTATTGTTTTAACAGATATTGAGTAGAAAGTAGGCATCATATTATTTGCAAAATCTGTGCGGTGGCATTGGCCTAATGTCCTTGATTCGTTTGCCATATCGCGGCATTCATTCGGACGGTTTATTTGTCATAGTCTATTCTTTAATGGGCAATAAACTATGGCTTGCTGGATGTGTGATTTATCTGGCTTTGCCTCAGTTTTGTCATCTTATTCGCACCCTTTAGTTTATTAACTCAGGTTCATTAGCTTAGGTTCATAAGATCAGCTTCATTAGCTCATAGCGGGAATGCAACATAAGAGGATTTTCCCATGGCGATATCACTTAGACGTGGCGTAGCGAAATTGACTACCGCGTCCTTGGGGACGACAACGGCACTGCCCCATTGGCGACGTTTGATTTTTGAACGTCTATTTGGCTTCCTTGCGCTTCTCTGCGTGCCCGTATATATCACCAGCGTGTATTTATGTGTCATCGCCGATCTTTGGTCTATGGTGGTATTCGATACGCTGGCTTATTTGTTTTTATTGGTTTTACTGTATTTTCCTAAGCTTGCTGATAGCACGCGTTTTTGCTGTGGCTGTTTGTTAGCGTTTGCTATCGGCGTAGGTTTTTTGATTGCGATTGGTCCATCGGGTGCGGGGTTCTTTTGGTTATTTATCTTTCCGCCATTAGTGGGCATTTTTTTAGGCCGTCGCGCGAGCTTATATGCCCAATATTTGAATGGGTTGAGTCTGGTACTGATTGGGCTTGCCTATCACTTTGGCTGGTTAAACTGGCCTGATATTCACGGTTACAGTTTGGGTATTTGGGCCGTAGTCGTGGTCAATTTTATTGTAACCAATGCCATGTTGACCTTAACCATCACTTATTTATTAGGTAAGTTGGCTGATTCACTCGATTCAACCTTAGCCTCGCGCCAAGCGACTGTATTAGGGTTGGCCAAACTTGCTGAATACAGAGATAACGAGACGGGTGCGCACTTACTACGTATGCGGCAGTATTCGAAAATGCTCGCGGCGCAGCGGTTGCAGGCCGACAATCCACCTGCTGAATTAAACGATGATTTTATTCAAGATATTAGTCTATCGGCCATTTTGCACGACATAGGTAAAGTCGGTATTGCCGATGCGATTCTACTCAAACCGGGTAAATTAACCCCGCAGGAGTTTGAGCAGATCAAAGCTCACCCTGTGATTGGTGGGCAAGTGCTACGCAGTTTGTTGGAATATGCGCCCCAATGTACGTTTATTCGGATGGGCCAAGATATCGCGTCGGGTCACCATGAAAAGTGGGATGGTAGTGGTTACCCCTTAGGGTTGAAAGGTGAGGATATTCCGCTTTCGGCACGCATAGTTGCCTTAGTGGATGTCTATGATGCGCTGACTTCGCCGCGATGTTATAAGCGACCCTTTAGCCACCAAGAGGCTATCGACCTAATTATTGAAGGTAAAGGTAAGCATTTCGATCCTGAGTTAGTCGATTGTTTTATGGTAATTCATCAGGAGTTTGAAGTGTTATCTAAGGCATCGCTGGATGATGCTTATCAGCCTATGGCGCAGCCTACTATGGTCTAGCGGCTCAAGTTTACAATCGTGTTTTGAAATTGAAAATGTGTTTTGAAACCATGTTTCGAAACTATGAGCTGAAAGCATGCTATTGAAATACGACTAGGCCTTGAAAATACAGAAGCAGTGCTAAAAAAACGCCCAAGGCTCATAGCCTTGGGCGTTTTATTTTGTAGCATATAACGGATGTAGAAGATGATTTAAATGACGACTTAAATCGCTACTTATCCGCAGGAGTGCTAAATCGCTCTAAATCGCTTTAGTTACTTGCGTTAACCACGCGAGTTCATCACCGGACATCAGCGGCGAAAGTGTATTAAACACTTGCTGATGGTAAGCATTGAACCAGTCAATTTCGCTTTGTGTTAGCAAGCTCTTATCGATTAGGCGGGCATCCATAGGGATCATAGTCAGTGCATCGAACTCATACATCTCGCGCTCTGCGCCTTTCAGTGCTTCACAGTGTTGCACTACGACTAAGTTTTCTAAGCGAATGCCAAAACTCTCAGTGCGGTAGTAACCCGGCTCGTTGGAAAGCACCATGCCGGGCATCAGTGCGATACCGTTGACATTTTTACCTATGCGCTGTGGGCCCTCGTGCACACTTAAAAAGTGACCCACACCATGGCCTGTGCCGTGGTCGTAATCAAAGCCATGTTGCCATAAATATTGGCGGGCGAATGCATCGAGTTGCTGGCCTGAAGTGCCTTTAGGGAAGCGAGCTTGGTCTAGCGCGATATGGCCTTTTAGCACTAGCGTGACCATTTTTTTATGTTCATCAGTGACTTTGCCAATCGCAATAGTACGGGTCACATCTGTGGTGCCATCGATATATTGCGCGCCAGAATCCACTAAGTAGATGCTATCCATCGTCATCATCGCTGGTGTGCCATTGTTGTGATTGTAATGGCACATGGCGGCATTGGGGCCCGCTGCAGAAATAGTGTCGAAACTTGGCTCGCGATAGCGCTCATCTTGCAGGCGGAAGCTTTCTAACTTATCGGCAAGCGTGGCTTCATCGTGCATACGCTTGGCGGCGACTTCGGCATCTAACCATGCAAGGAAGCGGCTCACAGCAACGCCATCACGAATGTGACAAGCGCGCATTCCGGCAAGTTCTGAGGGATTTTTCTGCGCTTTAGGCAAAGAAACCGGATCAATGCCAGCAATCAATTTAGCCCCCGCTTCACGGGCGAGGTTTTGTGCCCAAGCGTTAGCTGAGTTTGGATCGGCAAGCAGTTTAACGCCTGATAAACTCGCCAGCGTATCGGCGAGGGACGCTTCACTTTTAAAGCTAACGCCTGCACCGACATGCTCCTCAATGCCCTCTGGAAGTTTGCTTAAATCGGTAAACAGCTGCATATCGCCATTAGCGTGGAGTAGGGCACTGCCGAGCACAACGGGCAGACGCGGCACATCGTTACCGCGAATATTTAACAACCAGCAGAAAGAATCTAAGGCGGCGATCAACGCGACATCAGCACCGGCTTTTTTCACTAGGGCGCCAATTTCAGTACGTTTTTGCAGACTGGTTTTACCGGCACTCTCGTTACTGAATAACGTGATTGGCGCACTCGAGGGTGCGGGGCGATCCTGCCAATGTAAATCGATAGGGTTTTGCTCAACCGCCACTAATTCGATTTGGGCTTTGTTTAAGGTCGCTTTGGCATTTTCAAACCAAGCTAAAGTATGCAAGCGTGCATCGAAGCCAACGCGAGATCCCGCTGGTAGCGTGTCACATAACCATTCAATTTGTGGCGTGTCTGTCAGGCTTTCGTAGCTGAAAAGTGCAGCATCCACTTGCAGACGAACTTGCACCGTATAACGGCCGTCGGTAAATATTGCTGCTTTATCTTTCAATACGATAGCCATGCCTGCCGAACCGGTAAAGTGGGTTGCCCAGTACAAACGTTCGTTGTGTTCTGGCACATATTCGCCCAGATACTCGTCGGCGCGGGGAATGATAAAAGCATCGAGATTGGCAGAAGATAATTCGCTGCGAATAGCGTCGAGGCGGCTGGCGATAGAATGTGACATATGGGCTCCAAGTGAGACTGGCACGCTGTGCAAGTCGGTAGGCAAAGCTTGCCTAAGGATACGTTTATTTGAGTTCTAACCAGCTCGGATTATCGCAAGCCTAACGCGCGAGATGCAAGGGGAGCGAATAAAGGATTTTGTATACAATCGTGAATTTGTGCTGACGGTGATGGGCAAGCTAAGCTTTTAAATCCTTAATTTATTTGTGTGACTCTTAGCATAAAACCTGAGTAAAACAAAATGTCAGTCATGTTTTTTTAGACTTGTTCCTTACAAATTAGCTACTTAAGTTTTATTCAATCGCTAACATTTGGACCCTATGCTAACATTTGCCATCTTCGCTCGGGGTCAGAGTGGGGCACATGTATCAGTGGAGTAAGCGATGCAAATCCTAACAATAGATGTGGGCGGTACGACAGCCCTGTTCGAACTTCAGCTCGCGGGACATACAGAACAATATAAAATCCCCACAGGCGAAGGTTTTAAAATTGAAGAGTTAAATAATCAAATCGCTGCACTTGAACGCGATTACGATTTACAGCATTACCAATTAGCGATTGGCGTACCAGGACTCGTACAAAATAATCGTTTGGTTGCCTGTAAATCGTTACCCGGACTCAATGGTTTGAGTTTTGACACAGTGAAAACTCAAGGCGAGCTTAAGTTTATTTGCAACGATATGGATGCGGGTATGCAAGCCACGTGCGATGCCAAATATGCCTGTGAGTTGTTGGTCATGTGCGGCACTGGGATAGGGATGTCAATTGCGTTTAATGGGCAAGCTTTTACTGGAGCGACGGGGGTGGCAGGGGAGTTGGGCCATTGCCGCGTGATGACAGAATCAGGCGAATTTAGTTTAGAACAACTCGCCAGTGGCGATTCTGTACGCAGCCGTAACATCACCACTCAGGATGATTTATACCGTGCGGGCAGTTACCTTGGTATGGGGCTGGCGTGGACCGTTAATTTGTTTAATCCCAATCGGATTTGGCTCGCGGGTAACATGATGAACAGTGCTCCTTACTACAAAGGCTGCCTCGAAAGCTTAAAGCAAATGGCATTGAGCGCGCCCTTAGCTGAGATGAAAATCAACCGCGTCGATGATATGGAAACCTTAGTGTGCAGAGGTTTATCTGTGATGCTCGCAAGGGATTATCCACGCGTATAAGGATCATAGATGCTGTTTGCTTATGATTTTGAATTATTAGAGTTCAGCGGCTCAGCCCTAGCAATTTAAGCAGTATTCGCAGCATAAATAGTGAAATTGATAACAGGACAGGTGATGCCTTTGGCTTATCGTGTCCTGTTTTTTATGGCTAAAATAGTCAGCAAAGCCTTAATTATCAAAGTAAATATTAGAAATAGCTGAACTGTATTTAATTGCTTTCTTATCAGACCACTACCTTAGTTGATAATATTTTGTTGCATTTTTATTGCGCTTACGTCTATGCTGATTATCGTAATGACAACGTTGTCATTGCGTGTAAAAGGCAAACCAGTTGAAAAACTGGGACGCAAAGCCTCCGGTCTAAGGGTTCGTCTGTACCTATGATAGCGGGGATACCACAGGTTTTTCTTCGTGCAATTGTCTGTCGTGTTGCATGGTCTTAAGAGAGTGTTGTTTCCTGTCTACGCTTTGTTTGCCTTATTGATTCATATAAAAAATTCAATAGGGATATCTCATGTTCAAGACTCAAATTTCAACATCAGCCTTGCTGGTGGCATCGGCGCTGGCATCTACCGTGAGTGCCAGTGCATTTGCCGCAGCGCCCGGCAAACCGACTATAGGTTGGGGTGAAACCAAGTTCGCTATTATCGAAGTTAATCAAGCTGCTACGGCTTACAATCAGTTGGTAACCATTAAAGATGCCGCCGACGTGTCCGTCAGCTGGAACCTTTGGAGTGGCGATGTGGGCAATAAAGCCCAAGTGCTGCTCAACGGTAATGTCGCTTGGGAGGGCCCCTCAGGCGCTTCGGGCACCGCTAACTTTAAGGTGAACAAAGGCGGCCGTTATCAGATGCAAGTGCAACTGTGTAACAGCGATGGTTGTACGGCGAGCGATGCCAAAGAAATCCTCGTGGCCGATACCGATGGCAGCCATTTAGTGCCACTCAATGCTCCGCTTAAAGAAAACAATCGTCCATACGTTAACAAGTCGGGCAAAGTGGTCGGCAGTTACTTTGTAGAATGGGGTGTGTACGGCCGTAAGTTCCCAGTCGATAAGATCCCAGCACAGAACTTAACTCATATTTTATATGGCTTTACCCCTATTTGTGGTGGTGATGGCATTAACGATAGTTTGAAAGAAATCGACGGCAGTTTCCAAGCGCTGCAACGCGCCTGTAGTGGCCGTGAAGATTTTAAAGTCGCTATCCACGATCCTTGGGCGGCAATTCAAATGCCACAGGCGGGGGTGAGTGACTACTCTGATCCCTACAAAGGCAACTTCGGTCAATTGATGGCGCTGAAGCAAGCCCACCCCGATCTAAAGATTTTGCCTTCGGTCGGTGGCTGGACGTTATCTGATCCCTTTTTCTACTTTGGCGACAAAACTAAGCGCGATACCTTTGTTGCATCGGTGAAGGAATTCCTGCAAACGTGGAAGTTCTTCGATGGCGTTGACATTGATTGGGAATATCCAGGTGGTGGCGGTGCGAATCCAAACTTAGGTAATGCCAATGACGGTGAAACCTATGTGGCCTTGATGCGTGAACTGCGCGCCATGCTCGACGAGTTAAGTGCTGAGACGGGTCGTACCTATGAACTGACTTCCGCAATTGGTATCGATGCTCAAAAAATGGCAAAGGTCGATTATCAGGCCGCTCAGCAGTACATGGATTACATCTTCTTGATGAGTTACGACTTCAATGGCGGTTGGACGAACACTGAACTCGGTCATCAAACCAATCTTTATGAGGCGAGTTGGGACCCAGATACCCGCTACACCACTGACAAGGGCGTAAAAGCCCTGTTAACTCAAGGCGTAACCCCAGGGAAAATTGTGGTTGGTGCCGCTATGTATGGCCGCGGCTGGACAGGTGTGAATGGCTACACGGGCAATAACCCATTCACAGGGACAGCGGCGGGCAAAGTGAAAGGCACATGGGAAGATGGCGTGGTGGATTATCGCCAGATAGTGAACGAGTACATGGGGAGCGGTTGGACTTACAGCTATGATGAAACGGCCGAGGCGCCATCACTGTTCAAGGCATCTACGGGTGATTTAATCACTTTCGATGATGCGCGTTCCGTTAAAGCCAAGGGCCAATATGTGCTTGCCAATCAGTTAGGTGGTTTATTTGCATGGGAAATTGATGCCGATAACGGCGATATTCTAAATGCGATGCACGAAGGTTTAGGCCATGGCGAAGGAACTACGCCACCGGTGAATAAAGCGCCGATTGCCAATGCGGGTGCGGATGTGAATGTCACAGGTCCCGCCGATGTGGTGCTCAATGGTAGCGGATCGCGGGATCCTGAAAATGAGGCGCTAACGTATCTTTGGACTCAAGTGTCTGGCCCAACGATTGCCATCACAAACGCCGATATGGCGAATGCGGCAATTCAATTGGCTGCAACGCAAACTGATGTTGCCTATAGTTTTAGTCTTAAAGTCACTGATCCAGAAGGGTTATCAGCCACAGATTCAGTGACAGTGACCAATAAGGCGGATACTCCGAACCAAGCTCCCGTGGTGAGTGTAGCTGCCACTGCAACAGTGGAAGCGGGTAAAACTGTTAGCATAGTGGCGAGTGCCTCTGATGCCGACGGTGATGCCTTAACTTACGCTTGGACTGTGCCCGCTGGCGTGTCGGCAACCGGACAAAATAGTGCCACCTTAGTGGTCACTGGGCCTAATGTCACCGAAGCGACCAGCTATGGTTTGAGCGTGCTAGTTTCCGATGGTGCCTTGGATGCGAGCGCATCGACGAATCTGACCGTGACGCCAAAAGTAATCGGTGGTGGTTGTGATGCAACCGATCCTAATGCAGGTAACTATCCTGCTTGGCAAGCCAGTGTGGTGTACAACACGGGTGATACTGTGAGCCACAGTCAGTTGGTATGGAAAGCCAAGTACTGGACGCAGGGCAATACGCCAGCTCGCACCGCTGATCAATGGCAGCTACTCAGCCAAGTTGCTCTCGGTTGGGATGCGGGTGTCGCCTATACCGGCGGGCAAACCACCAGCTATAACGGCCGTCAATGGAAGGCGAGTTACTGGACTAAAGGGGATGTACCGGGCGTTGCGGCGGTATGGGTTGATATTGGTGCTGCAAGCTGCCAGTAATCATCCAAAGTTTTGATATTATTGGTTAAAAAATAAAGCCCTGCGAAGATTCAGGGCTTTTTCTTTATTAAGTGATCTTACTGGCTAATTGGAGACTGATTTAATCAATCTTAAGCAGTTCTACATCAAAAATGAGCACTGAACCACCGCCAATCTTGCCCGTGCTGCTGTTGCCGTAGGCGAGTTCACTTGGGATAAAGAAACGCACTTTATCGCCAACGACCATAAGTTGCACGCCCTCGGTCCAGCCTTTAATCACTCGATTAAGCGGAAATGCGATGGGCTCACCGCGATCAACCGAACTATCGAACACAGTCCCGTCGATCAAAGTGCCATGATAATGCACTGTCACAGTATCGCTGGCTTTAGGGTGAACAGTGCCATTGCCTTGAGTTAACACTTGATATTGCAAACCCGAAGCTGTGGTGATAACACCTTCTTTAGTTTTGTTTTGCGCTAAAAAATCATTGCCTAAACGGATATTCTCTTGGGCGGCTTTTTGGCCGTTCATTGAGGTAAAGAAGTAAAAAATCACCCCAGCAATCACAGCAACGGCAAGTAACATTTTCATATAAAGAGCACCTTAGTTAATTTTGGCCATATTATCAGTTTTTTAGCTTGAGATGCTATCGGCACTCGCGTGTGCGTAGGGCTGGCTATCTGCTGCTACCAGTTCAACGCTTTAAAAACCCCCTCAAGACTTTATCCCGCTTTAGAGATCGCTTAACCTGTGGGCTTAAGACTCAATAAAAATTCAATAAAAACAGATAAAAACTAGAATTTAGATAATAAACAAGGAAAGTCTATGTTAAACAAAGCGGCAAAACCTTTGGTCAAGCTCGTTGACCGATATCTACCCGATCCCTATATTTTCGTCCTTTTACTCACCTTAGTGGTGTTAATTGCAGCTGTGGTCGCAGAACACAAAACTCCGCTGGAAGTCATCAATTACTGGGGCGATGGCTTTTGGACCTTGTTGAGCTTTTCGATGCAGATGCTGTTAGTGCTGGTGGCGGGATTCATGCTGGCAAGCTCGCCGCCGATTAAAAAGCTGCTCGATGCGATTGCAGGATTCGCTAAATCGGCACCGCAAGCCATTATTTTAGTGACCTTGGTCTCACTGGCCGCCAGTTGGGTTAACTGGGGATTCGGGCTAGTGGTGGGGGCGTTATTTGCCAAAGCCTTAGCGCGTAAAGTGAAAGTGGATTATCGGCTGCTGGTCGCCAGCGCCTATTCTGGCTTTGTGGTTTGGCATGGTGGGCTTGCGGGTTCTATCCCATTAACCATAGCAACGGCGGGGCATTTCTCTGAAGCACAAATTGGTATTATCCCCACTAGCGACACCATTTTCGCGAGCTTTAACATACTGTTAGTGGCGATTCTGTTTGTGGTCATGCCATTAGTGAATCGTTTTATGTTGCCTGTAGACAAGGACAGCATTTATGTCGACCCAAGCGCTCTGGACGATAAAGTAAGCGAACCTGTAGTTTCGGCGCTTAACCCTGAAAATGTGAGCGAGCGTCAGCCTGAAAGCCGTCCTGCGGATAAGTTAGAAAATAGCCGCTTACTCGGCTGGAGTGTCGGTGGCGCTGGGCTGGTATATTTGGGCTATTACTTTTGGGTACAGGGCGGCAGCTTAAACCTTAACTTAGTGAACTTCTTATTCTTGTTCCTCGCCATCCTCTTACATCAAACGCCACGCAGTTTATTAACCAGCTTGAATGAGGCCATTAAGGGCGGCGCAGGGATTGTGATCCAATTCCCTTTCTATGCGGGCATTATGGCTGTGATGGTGCAATCGGGTTTAGCCCAAAGTATTTCGGAAGGTTTTGTGGCCATCGCCAGCGCCGAGAGCCTGCCATTTTGGAGCTTTATCAGCGCCGGAATTGTAAATATTTTTGTGCCATCGGGAGGCGGTCAATGGGCCGTGCAGGCACCCATTATGTTACCTGCTGCGCAGGCCTTGGGCGCCGATGTTGCTCGGGTGGCCATGGCCGTAGCTTGGGGTGATGCCTGGACTAACCTTATTCAACCTTTTTGGGCACTGCCCGTACTGGCAATTGCAGGCTTAAAAGCGCGGGATATTATGGGTTTTTGTTTAATGCAGCTGATGATCACAGGCGTGATTATCAGTATCGCGTTGAGCTGGTTTTAAAGATAATAAACAGTGCAAAACTAAACAGGGTAATTCTATGATTACCCTGTTTTTTAGTTAAGGTTTCAATGATATTAATCGCTTGAACCATTTACTTTTTTTGTTGCTTCATCAGCAGTGATTTGACCAAATAGAGCTGACATCATATAGCTAATACGATTCGCAGCATTACCAAACTTACTCGGGTTCGCAGTATAGGGTACTTGAAACTTAACACTGCCAACTCTTTGGCCATTCTGAAATGCGTTAATTTCAGCGCTTTTTAAATATAATGCCAAGTCCCAAGTCCAATTACCTTCATATTCTAATGTGAGTTTATTTAAATCATGTTTAGAACCATCAGGCTGCACTGTGTAGGTGTAATTATTTGCTTTTAGCCATGTCTCCATTGTTTCTTGGAAGCCGTCACGTGTTTCTTTATCCTTAATAATGACTATTTCTACATTGTTAGTATTTGTTTCTATTGGTTTTGCTGTATAGCGAGGTGCGGCACAACCCGATAGTATTGCAACACCCAAAACTGCAACTAAAAATTTTTTCATAATTTAACCTTTTGTTTTTATATTAAAATAAGTTAAAGCGTTTTAGTGACAAACTTTAGATTTTCATAGAATCCATAGCTTGCTAGATAAACATATCTACGGCGCCGGTTTTTATGCCATAACCCAGCACGGTTAAGTTAGCGACAACGGTGAGCCAGAAGACGTTTCTAAATGAGGCTTTAACTGACTTGTGCCTTAATACATTTTGGGCAAACAGGGCGCCCGGCCAACCGCCCATGAGGGCGAGCAGATGCAAAGTGCTTTCTTTAGTGCGCCATTTACCGCGTTTTGCGGCGGATTTATCGATAGCGTAGGCGATAAAGGTCAGCAGGCTCAGTGTGAGGTACATGCCCGCAATGCCGTAGGGAAGCATATGTTGCTGGGCCGCGCCGATTAAGCCAGCAAGAAAAATCACCACCAATAACAGCGGCATAAGGCTTGAACCTGATGCGGCTGTATTGGACTTTTGAGTGCGGCTGTTTTGGGCTCGATTGTTTGTTTGGGCACGATTGTTTGAAGTGCGACTGTTCTGAGCACGACTGCTTTGTGGTCGATTCTTTTGAGCACGATTAGTTTGAGGTGAAGCGCTGTTGCCCGTTTTGGCTGGTTTTTTGTTCGTCATTATCTGTTATCAATCTCGTGTCAGTGTTTTAAGCTTGCTTGTGTTCTTGTGATGCAGCGTATTTTTTAAACGCGAGGTGGCGCCAAAGTTTTTCCAATGGCCCTTGCTTGAAATAGCGTAAGTACAGGCTGGCCAACAATAATTGCACTACTGAATAAACCAGTGCCATGGCCATGTATCCCCATCTGTCTAGACTCAATAGCAATTCGGGGGCGAAGTGTCTAAACACTAACACGCCAACGATGGATTGCAGAATATAGAGGCTAAAGGCGAGTTTGCCAACATTTTGCAGTGGCGTGAGTCTATTAGGATTATTTTGGCAAATTTTAACCATAATATGAATGTAAATCAGCGCCATAGGAATAGCGCTTAGCATGATTAACACATCTGAAAACGCAACGAGAATGGTATTTTTCGTTAAACCTAAGATGGTATCAAGCAGTGATAGCGTTACGCTTGCTAGCACTAACTTCACCAGTACCGATTTGCTAAAACCTTGCTCAAAAGTCCCTTGTTGATACAAGGCCATGCCGAGCAACATCAAGCCAGCCGTAAACCACATTATGGTAAAAGGGATCACCAATGCCATATAGCCAACTTGCATCAAATGCAGTAACAGTTGGTCGGCATAGCCAGAGGTCCATGCACTGTATTGCTCTGCAAATAGACTCGATTCTCGAGTGAAAGGTTCATCGCTGCCCGTAAGGCTAACCAGCGTAATGATAACTAAGGCGCTTAAAATAAAAATATTCGCTTTGCGCTTAAGGGCTTCAACACTTAAATCTTTGTAACACAAGGCTAAAAATCCGCTGATGCCATAGGTGAATAAAATATCACCTGACCAAATAAAAATGCCGTGGAGTAAGCCAAACACCATTAGCCATTTCAAACGTGAGCGCAGTAAAGGATAAGCTTCTAGACCTTTGGCGCTAAATCGCTGATATTGAATAAAAAGCCCGACGCCAAACAAGATGGAAAACAGACTGATAAAGCGCGCCTCGATGAAAAAGTTACTGAACACTTTGATTATGTGATCCGACAGCGGCGGCGTTTCGTGGGGGGCATAGCCAAAAAAAGTAATGCCCATAAAATAGATATTCATAAAAAATATCCCCAACACGGCTAAGCCGCGAATGGCATCGAGATTGGCATTACGCTGTGCAGGAATCGTCATGACGACTGGCTGCGTGGAGTCTGTTCTTGACCAAGGGTCTTTAGGTAAGTTGGCTGGCACGTTAGCTGAGTTCCTTTCGCTAGTAGGCATGTTCGACTTTTCACTGGGATTTGGGAGGGCTAGCCTAGCAGGCACTAGCCCCCAATGAAATACAGCCAATACAAAAAGTGAAATACAAAAAGATAGCAAGTGAAATATAGCAAGTGACTGAGAAGAGTGAAGATCCACTACTCGCCGATATCTTCGTTCCAGAGTGTGGGATGGCTAGCGATAAAGTCCTGCATCAATTGTTTGCACTCGGCATTATCGACCACAGTGACATCCACGCCGCGGGATTTTACATAGGCTTCAGGCCCTTGAAAGGTGGTGTTTTCACCGACGATGACTTTAGGTATGCCATAAAGTAATACCGCACCGCTGCACATATCACAGGGCGATAGGGTGGAATACAAGGTTGCTCTTTGGTACTCGGCGGCGCTAAATCGGCCGGCATTTTCGAGGCAATCCATTTCGGCATGTAGTACTGAACTGCCTTTTTGTACCCGTTTATTGTGGCCGCGCCCGACGATTTTGCTATCGATCACTAATACCGAACCAATGGGGATACCGCCCTCGGCCAGTCCTTGTTTGGCTTCTTCAATGGCTGCCGCTAAAAATTCATCCATCTT
Organism: Shewanella sp. N2AIL; assembly: GCF_022690845.1. Classification (NCBI taxonomy): domain Bacteria; kingdom Pseudomonadati; phylum Pseudomonadota; class Gammaproteobacteria; order Alteromonadales; family Shewanellaceae; genus Shewanella; species Shewanella sp. N2AIL. Next base: position 122,183 of record NZ_JALBYT010000001.1, read on the forward strand.
GATATCCTTAAAATATAAACCCTGAATATTAAACTCAGCATAGCACTCGTTTGGGAGACAATCTAAATGGTTTTGATTTGTTGCTTCAATAAGTCCCTCAGGCTATCGAGAATCGGCAGCGAAGCCATTTCTGGCCGATAAATCAGGCAGATATCGGCGGGAATAGTTTGTTTTAATTTAATAAACTTTACCCTAGGCCAAGGTTGTGAAGCATAACTTTGCGGCACTATGGATACCCTGTTATCGCCAGCGATGATCGCCATCAAGCTATTGGGCTCGACCATTTCCTGTACCAGTTGCGGCATAAATCCTGCGGCCTGACAGCTGGCGATAATCAAATCGCTAGAGGCGGAGTTGGCACGGCTGAGTAAGGTGAAGGGCTCATCTTTGAGTTCACTCAAGTCGATGCTTTTACGTCTGGCTAAGGGATGTTTATTTGCCAGCGCTAACACCATAGGTTCGCTGGTGATGGTTTCGGCTATTAGGTGCGGCAGATTTAAGGTGTCGGCGTAGCGCACTAGGCCAAAATCGATTTCTTGATGCGCTAAGGCGACTTTTTGAGTTTCTGGTGATAACTCTTGAAAGATCAGTTCATTATCAGGGCATTGTTTGCGAAAGCTTTTCAGTATGTCACCAAATCCCATCCAAAACAGCGAGCTCATGATGCCAATCCGAATATGGTTTCTATCGAGTCGCCCAAGCTGAGCCACTTGCTCCAATGAGGTATTCACCAGCGCGAATATTTGCTCGCACTTTTCTCTTAACAATTGGCCATAGGGTGTGAGCTCCACTTGCCGAGTGCTGCGAGTGAACAGCTCAACACCAAGGAGCGATTCCAACTCTTTGATTTGTGCGCTCAGCGGAGATTTCGATAGATGCAGTTGCTCGGCAGCAGCGGTAAAGTTTTTTACTTCAGCCACTCGATGAAAATATCGCAGCATCTTCAAGGTGACGAGTTCTGGTGCGTTTATCTTGCTCATCTCAGGCTCACTGCTTTTTAGTTATTGTCCTTTTTAGCAGCACAATAGTGCGGTTAATCGCGATTATTTGCAACCCCAAGCCCGCTTATACTGAGGGTCGTTTACTCTTTCATTCCTTTGCTATGAGGTACCTTGTATGAGCCATGATCCTGTTATTAATGCCCTTGCGACGATTCGAGCCCGTAAACCGAATTTCTCTCCCCGTGCTGCTATGATTTTGGGCTCAGGGCTTGGCGCGTTTGCCGATAATTTAGATAACAAAGTGGTGATCCCCTATGAAGATTTAGACGGCTTTCCCGTGAGTACCGTCGTCGGTCACTCGGGAGAGCTGGTGCTCGGCAGCTTACATGGCATCGATATAGTGTGCATGAAAGGCCGTGGGCATTTTTACGAGCACCAAAGCATGAAGGTGATGACTACGCCGGTACGTACTTTCAAACGCTTAGGGTGTGAATTGTTACTAGTGACTAACGCTGCGGGGTCATTACGACCAGAGCGGATCGGCGTGGGATCATTAGTGATTTTCAGCGATCACATCAACACTATGCCGGGTACGCCCATGACGGGCGCAAACGATGAAAGTTACGGTCCACGTTTTTTTAGCCTAGCCAGTGCTTATGATAAAGACCTCAGAGCAGAAGCCTTAAGTGTCGCAAAAGCGGCTGGGATTGCAGTGAATCAAGGGGTCTTTGTGTCTTACTCTGGCCCGTGTTTTGAAACCGCGGCCGAAATCCGCATGATGCAAATTATCGGTGGCGATGTGGTGGGAATGTCTGTGGTGCCAGAGGTGATTTCAGCGGCGCATTGTGGTTTGCCAGTACTGGCTGTGTGTGCCATTACCAATATGGCAGAGGGATTGGGGGATGTGCAGTTATCCCATGAACAAACCTTAACATGCGCCAAGCTTGCCGAAGCCGACTTTATCCGTTTGATTGAGCGTTTTACCGCCAGTCATTTTGCTTAACATCTGGTTTAACTGGGCTGCTATTTTAAAAGCTCGTATTTAACAGGTCGAATTAAGCTCTCGTATTTAAGAGCTCGGATTTAAAAGTCCTTACTTAAAAGTGAGCGAGCAAGGCGCCGTGCAATTGCGCTAACCGAGTTTTTTAACTAGGGCTAAAAAGGGAGCTTAGCTCCCTTTTAGATGCTGACATTAAGCGCAGCGCTCGATGCAAAACGCTTATTTCTGCGGTTTTTCTGAAATCCACAACTTGATATGTCCCTTTACTACGACCACACCTTGGGTGTCGTATGCGGTAACGGGGACCAGCATATCGCCGGGAGTCCATTGCTCCGGCGTCACTTCGGCGATACACAAAATATCGCTGCCGGCTTTAGCCGTATAATCCAAACTCATGCCCTTAGGGATCCAACGTAAATGCTTTGGAATTGAGGCTTCGGCCATCACGCCCATGGCCATTTCTAGGCCGTTACAAATCGCAATCACATGCACAGTTTTTATATGATTATGAACGGCATGGCGTTTTTTAATTAAACAGGCGCAATGATTAAGGCGTAATTCAGTGATCAGTGGTTTGATGGTGCCAAAATAGGGCGCCATGCGTGACACCATGATTGAAAATAGTTTTTGGCCGAAGGGATAACGGCGAGTCTTATGGTAGAGCGCGAGCACTTTATTTGGTTTTTGTTCTGCAGTGCTAGAAGAGTCAGTCTGGCTCATGGTCATCCTTAATAATGATGCAAAAGGGTATTGTTATCTTGAGCCTGTTCCAAGTTGGGTTTGGACTGCTCTGGTCGGATGAGTGTAACATTAGGATAACAACAAATACCAGTCGGCTTAATTAAGCAAACTTCATTTCGCGGTTTTTAGTGTAACACCGTATAATTGCGGCCAATTTGTCGTTTAGCGGCAATGGCATATTGATTTAACTACAAGGACTCACAGTGAAATATTTGCTGACGTATTTTAAGGGAATGGCCATGGGCGCTGCCGATGTCGTGCCAGGCGTTTCGGGCGGCACCATAGCGTTTATTACCGGTATTCTCGATACCTTGCTCGACAGTGTAAAACGTATCAATCCTTCCCTTTGGGGCGTGATTAAGTCGCAGGGCATCAAAGGGGCATTTGCCCATATCAATGGTGGCTTTTTAGTGAGTCTGCTGGCGGGGATCCTAACCAGTATTTTTACCTTTGCTAAGTTAATCTCTTGGTTACTGGTGACGCACCCGATCCCGATTTGGTCGTTCTTTTTTGGGCTTATTCTTATCTCTGTCGTGCATATGCTTAAGCAAGTGAGTGGTTTCACTATGGCACGTTTAGGTTTATTTGCCTTAGGTGTGCTGGCTGCATGGGCGATAACTGTGCTGAATCCGGTCGCGGTAGAAGCCAGTTATATGAATATCTTCTTCGGCGGCGCGATTGCGATTTGTGCTATGGTGTTACCGGGGATTTCAGGCAGTTTTATCTTATTATTGTTAGGCTTATATCCCGTGGTTTTAGCTGCGGCTAAAAATATTCAGCTGGATATTTTGGCCTGTTTTGCGGTTGGCGCTGTGATGGGATTACTGACATTCAGTCATCTATTGTCGGCACTGCTGCGTAAGCACCACGATGCCACTATCGTGTTTCTAACCGGATTAATGTTAGGCACCTTAGGTAAAATTTGGCCATGGAAAGAAACTTTAACTTGGCGGACCAACTCCCACGGTGAGCAAGTGCCTTTGCTGGAGCAAAATATTTCGCCGCTTAATTTTGAGCAAGTGACGGGCCTACCTTCGCAACTCGCCTTTGCGATTGTGTGTATGTTGGCGGCGATTGCACTGGTATGGGGTTTAGAGAAAGTGGGTAAAAGGGATTAGCTCTTTGTTGCCTCAACATCATATTCAATAAAAGCAGCGAGATAGGCTGCTTTTTATTTTTTTGCTCATATGCTCATCTTACTTGAATCTGGTCAGCTTTCGATTTTAGGGCAATGTCATTTAGCCCCGTTTTGGTTACAATCACAGTTCACATTTAGCGTCCTCAGTCGACGTTATGTTTCAGTTAAAACTCAGTGAGAGTTTGCAGTTACGATAAGGATATACTTGTGGATAAAAAACAGGTCTCATGGGGCGGTGTAGCGCTGGCGATTTTTGCCTTGGGTCATGTGGTTAACTTACTCATAGATAAACAGGGCTCTGATATATCGCCCGAATTAAAACAGCAAATTTCTGACACGATCTTGGCTCACAGACCACCATCCGCCGCGAATAATTCATTAACGTCCATTCCGAATAATCTTCAAGTGGCTGACGAGTCGTCCAAAATCCGGATGCCCGCTCAGTTAGCCCAAGTGAGTCAAATCTACAGTAATCTCAGTGCATTTGCGGCGCTTAAGCAAGATGGCACTGTGGTTGCGTGGGGCGATCGTGACTGTGGTGGCGATATCAATAATGCTGCTGAGCCTCTGGTCAATGTAAAACAGCTATACACGACAGAGAACACCTGCGGTTTTGCGGCCTTAACCCGTGACGGTAAACTTATCCCCTGGGGGAGGGGAATAGGGAGGAAGCAAGTGCAGACAGGCGTTCGTTCTTTTGTGTTGGGAGAGGGGCTTTATGCGGCCATTAAACAAGATGGTAGTGTAGTCAGTTGGTCTATCCTCGATTCAACACCACTTGCACAGTTCTCGGATCTATATGCAGCGCCTGCGATGACCCATGTTGACTCTGTGTTGATTAACGAAGGGGCCTTTGCTGCCTTAAAACAGGATGGGACTGTAGTAACTTGGGGAGAAGAAGCTTATGGCGGCGATAGTCGCCACGTGGCCTCTGAGCTTCACCATGTCGATCTGCTCTATGCCAACAATAATGCCTTTACCGCGAGGACTGCGACGGGAAAATTAGTGTCTTGGGGCGCTGTCAGCGATGATCAAAAAGGCCGCGAACAACTGGCAAAACTCAACCAATTAGCGCCTGCAGTGAAAGTTGTCAACACTGATTATGGGTTTGCGGCGCTGCTGGCGGATGGCAGCGTATATACCTGGGGTGAGGGCGAATTGACTGAGCATCATGTCGCGTTTCCAGATCGTTTATCTACCACAAACCGCGCCGATAAAGTGATTGATATTTATGCAAATCGCGGCGCATTTGCAGCCCTAACCATCAGTCGTCAACTCTACGTATGGGGCAGTAAATTCAATGGTGCTGATACATCAGTCCTACAAAATAAGTTGCAAGACGTGCACAAGGTTTATCCCGTTGATGAGGGTTTTGTCGCGCTACGTAAGGATAATACCGCGATTGCTTGGGATGGTTGGGACTTGGTAGACAAGCAACCACATTATCAAGAAGTCACTCAGGTGAGCAAAGTGGTGACTTATGAGCGGGAGTTTGTCTTTTTAAAACAGGATGGCACTGTGGTTGATGGCCACTCTGGACCCAAAACTCGAATCACTCAAGCAACGGATATTTTCCCTACTGGCTTTGGGTTTACGGCTAAACGCCAAGATGGCTCGGTTGCCGTGTGGATGGGAGGTAATCCAGCGCTGACCATCAATAAACAATTCGTTGATTTGAGCCAAATGCGCGACATTCGCAGCAATTTGATTGATGCAATTGCTTTAATGGCCGATGGCCGAGTGCAGGCATGGAATATGAGGGGCCATAGCGGACAATCTACGGAATAACAAGCGCAAAAACAATAAAACCAAAGGGCTAAGGTTATTTACACCTTAGCCCTTTCTATTTAGGCGAGTTTTTCTTGCTTTAAGCTTGATTGGCTTTGATTTCCCGCAGGTAACGGTAAATCGAATGTACCGAAATCCCCAATCGAGTAGCAGCGACTTGGGCGCTGTCTTTGAGCTCAAAAATACCTAACTCATGCAATTGATTGACGATTTCACGGCTCTTTTGTGAGGGTGAAATCCCAGGGTTGGAGCGCACTTCATGGTTGATACTGTCAATCGTGCTATGCAGCGCTTCATCGATATTGCGGGCAAATATCTCTGGTGAGCTGGTCACTTCAGTGCTGAAGAGATTATCCGGCATCATAGTGCGCAGTACTGATTGCAGTGGCGCATCCATGTCGCTGTTAATGCACAGCAAACCTATGGGCTGATTTTTACTGTTACGGATCACAGTCGTGATCGATCTTAGCGTCTTACCATTGGCGCATTTCGTTAGGTAAGAGTTAGAAATATCCTGACCTGTCTTGAGCTTAAGCAAGGCAAGGTTGGTTATCGGCGCACCGACTTCACGGCCTGTAACATGGCCATTGGCAATTTTGACTACAGACGGATGTTTCGCATCTAGGCTGTGCAATACCACTTCTGTGTGTTGGCCATACATGGCAGCGATGCCATCGACGATATTCTCGACCGATTTCAGAATATCCAGATCACTTTGCGTTAAATCTTGCAGTTTCACAATTTCAACCTTTAGTTATTAACCCGCTATTATTTAGCGGGTTAAAATCATTATGCCGACATAATATCGATAATAGTGACATCTGTGGATGACATGCCATTGAGGATCATTTTGCCAATGTTTTTAATGGTTTTTTCAACATCGGTAGCAATAATACCTTGGCCGGAGACATTGTGACTACTGAGCGCCATCAAAAATGAGCGTACGGCCGCACTGGAGGACGTGCTAACCTTCATGGCGCAGGAGGCTTTAGCGCCGTCACACACCATGCCCGAGCTGTCACTGATCACGTTTTGAATCGCGAAACAGGATTGTTCGAACGAACCTCCTGCCAAATACACCATGGCCATAGACGCGGCGGCGCTGGTGACTGTATTGCCACAAAATGCCGACAGCGGCGGGTAATGGGACTTAATATAAATCGCCCCGAGATGGCTCATGATCAACGCGCGGGCGAGCCGTTCTTCCGAAACCTTATAGCATTGCGCCGTTAATACCACAGGGATAGTTGCCGCTATGCCTTGGTTGCCACTGCCAAGATTGCTCATGGCGGGCAAGTTAGCACCGCCCATGCGCGCATCGGAGGCGGCAGCCGTTAACATGACGATTTTATTGAGTAAATCTTCACCAATAATGCCGGCGGCTATGCCGCTTTTCATGGTGCGGCCGACTTCGAGCCCATAGGGATTGGCCATGCCTTCATCGGATAACTTGCCGTTTAACTCAGAGGCCTCGAGGATAAACGTGATCTCTTCGAAGGGGACTTCTTGGGCGAAGCGATAAATGGATTCGATAGTGATATCCACGCCTTCACAGATGGAACCCGTGGCTTTAGCTTGCGCGCTATTGGCACTGAAGACTGATTCGCCGTTGAGGCGCTTCTCGGCGATCAGCGTATGGCCGCCGCAGATTTTCACTAGGGCTTCGCGGTCGCCTTTTTTTGCGATAACGCAGCAATAAATAAATTCTGCGGTTTCAGTGCGCTCGACTGTGACTTTACCCGCATCGATCAGTGCCTGTGCTCTAGCGACTTGCTCCGGCGTGATCACTGCCAATACTTCTAACCCCGCATCTGGATTACCGGCAATGGCGCCTGCTGCAGCGGCAATTGCCAGACCGATTTTGCCTGTGCCAGGCACAAACACACCCATAGAGTTTTTATAAAGATTGTCAGACACTTGTACTGCAATTGAATCGGGTTCAACACCCAGTAAGGCGCGGGCGACGGCGGCGGCGTAAGCAGCGGCGATGGGCTCAGTGCAGCCTAATGCGGGCTTAACGACTTGTTTGATGATGCGAATATACTGCTGCCATTGGGGTTTCATCAGCTTACAACCTTATGTTAATGCTTAAATGTTAACGTGTGCTATGGCTTCAACTTCCACTTTAACGCCCAGTGGAAGATCCTTCACCGCAAAACAGCTACGTGCAGGGCAGTCGGTTTTAAAATAGGTTTTATACACTTCGTTAAAGGCGGCAAAGTCACTGATCTCAGCAAGATAACAAGTGGTTTTGAGAACCGTGTCTAAGCTACCACCGCCCGCTTCAAGCACGTATTTGAGATTATCTAGCGATTGAATCGATTGTGCGGTGATCCCACCGTCAACCACGCCGCCTTTCTCTTTACAAACTGGCAGTTGGCCAGAGGTAAAAATGAGGTTGCCATAGGCTGTGCCATGGGAATAAGGGCCAATGGCCGCGGGAGCACGTTCTGCATGAATAATAGTTTTCATTGTCTCTCCAACTTGCAAATAAAATTGAATGCCTAGGTCGGTGTATGTGCAACATTATTTGTATTTTTATGTTTTATTGCAATTATTTTTTAATGAATTTCATTTGTCACTGCGGTTTGTGCGCTATTTATCTCGTTTTCAGTCAAGTTGTGAGCTTTAACTCTTTGTTCAACAAAAGTTGAGTATATTGATTGCTGAGTTTGTTTTGTTCAAATATATTTGCATAAAATAATAGCAACAAGGTAAAGGTGAAATAATGGATGCAACAATTACTGCTGCACAGTGGAAAGCAGATACCCGCTTCGATAGTACGGATTGGGGCTGGATTATCATGAGTATTGGAATGGCGATTGGCGCGGGGATCGTGTTTTTGCCTGTGCAGGTCGGTTTAATGGGGTTATGGGTGTTTTTACTGTCTGGCATTATTGGCTATCCTGCCATGTATATGTTTCAACGGTTGTTTATCAATACCTTAGCCGAATCGCCTGAGTGTAAGGATTACCCGAGTGTGATTTCGGGTTACTTAGGTAAAAACTGGGGCATGCTGTTGGGCGGCTTGTACTTCATCATGCTGGTCATTTGGGTGTTCGTTTATTCAACGGCCATTACAAACGACAGTGCTTCATTTTTGCAAAGTTTTGGGGTCACCAAAGCGTTATTGTCAGAAAATCCTTTTTATGGTTTAGCCTTAATCTGCGGCTTAGTTGCCTTAGCCTCCCGCGGTGAAAATCTACTGTTTAAGATCTCCACTTTTATGGTGCTGACTAAGCTGGGTGTTGTGGCTGTGTTAGGGCTATTGATGGTGGATAAGTGGGATATCAATAATATTGGCGCTATCCCAGTAACGGGTGATTGGTTAAAAGATGCGGTCGTTATGCTGCCTTTTACGCTGACATCGATTCTGTTTATTCAAAGCTTAAGCCCTATGGTGATTTCATACCGTTCACGGGAAAAATCTTTAGCCGTGGCGCGCTTTAAAGCGATGCGCGCGATGAATATTGCCTTTGGTGTCTTGTTTGTCGTGGTGTTCTTTTATGCCGTATCATTCACGCTCGCTATGGGTCATGAACAAGCGGTGCGCGCATCGGAAGAAAATATCTCGGCCTTGGCCATGGTCGCCCAAGGTATGCAGGGGCAAACGCTGAAATTACTGAGTCTGACACTGAACATTTTTGCGGTCATGACGGCTTACTTTGGCGTGTATCTTGGTTTCAGAGAAGCTTGCCAAGGGCTAACCATGAATATGCTGCGTCGGTTTATGCCTGAAGATCGCATCAACAAAAAGCTTGTCGGTTACGGCATCATGATTTTCACGATTCTACTGTCGTGGGGCGCGATTGTATTGAATGCGCCAGTGCTAAGTTTTACGTCAATTTGCAGTCCAATCTTTGGTTTAGTGGGTTGTTTAATTCCTGCTTATTTAGTGTATCAAGTCCCCGCACTGCATAAGTACAAGGGCATGTCGCTGTACATCATTATCATCACGGGTTTATTACTGTGTGTATCACCTTTCTTGGCGTTTAGTTAGCAGGTTTAAAATGAGGGAAGTTAAGCCTTGATGCATAAAGAAATCGGTATTGAGTTACTCAATACCGATTTTTTGTGGAGGAAAACTATCTCACACAATCAGCTCAAGCGATGATCTCAAGCAATCATCATAAGTCGTCCTCAAAGTTTAAATTGTGAGGTGGCGTTTTTCAGTTCATCGGCAAAATCGACTAATCCCTCAGAAACATTGCGAACCTGCGACAGAATTTGCAATGTCTGTTCGAATGAAGCGTTCATGTTGACGACGTTATCGACCACTTGAGAAGCGACCGAGGCTTGCTCTTCCGTTGCCGAGGCAATGTGGGTATTCATACTATTGATACTGACAATCTGCTGCTGAATCGATTTCAATGCACTGCCCGTGTTTTGGGCATTGGTTTCATTTTCTGATGATTTAGACATGGCCACATTCATGGTACTAACCGAAGAAATAGCCGCCGTTTTAAGGTTTTGCAACACATGACGGATTTCTGTGGTCGCATCAGCGGTTTTAGAGGCGAGGGCACGGACTTCATCCGCTACCACGGCAAAGCCCCGTCCTTGCTCACCCGCGCGGGCAGCTTCGATAGCGGCGTTCAGTGCCAACAGGTTGGTTTGCTCAGCAATCGAGGTAATCACATTTAAGATAGAGGTGACATTTTCAGTGTCTCTGGCAAGTTCATTAATCGAGTTAGAAGCGGCCTGAATCCCCGTATTTAATTCCTGTGAAATATCGATAGTCCGTTGGACGACTGTCATACCTTGCATGGCTTCTTTTTCGGCAATCTGGGCAGCACTGGCGGCTTGGCGCGCATTTTGCGAAATCTCGATGACAGAGTGGCGCATGTCTTCCATTGAAACTTGCACAGCACTAGCATCATAGCTTTGTCTCTGAGTTGCATGCGTTGCATCTTCCATTCGCTGTTTGAGTGAGTGCGAGCTTGCAAGTAAGGGATCGGTAACATTCACTACTCTACGAATCGAATCACCGAGTAACCCAAGGAATCGATTGAAGTTACTCGATACTTGGCCGAGTTCATCGCTACCTGATACGTTAAGTTTATGGCTAAGATCACCCTTACCATCGGCGAGCTCACTCAATGACTGGGCAACATTACGGGCAGAAGAGCTAATGGCGCGTGCAATGGCGATAGTGACAATAAACATCACGATCAGCAAAGCGATACCTATGGAGAGGGTGAGCCATAAACTTTGCTCCGATCTGTCACCCGCTTCTTTTATCGATTGTTTAAATTCGAGTACTTTGTCTTGTTTGTAGTTTTGTATTTCATTGAGTACGGCTTCATAGGCTTGGGATTTTTCTTGGCTGATTTGGCCAATATTTGCCATATCAATCGTACCTGCCAGCATGCCTTTAGCCAGCTTAATTGTCATGTCGTTATAACGGGTTAATTTAGCAGATAGATTGTTGAGTTGATTGGCTTGTGAGGGATCGACGTTGTCTAACTGTTGGAGGTTTTTGCGTAAAGATTCGTACATAGTACCTGCATTGGTTAACAGGTCTTCGTCGGCAAAAGAAACGGATTGAGTATAAAGCTCATCGAGTCGTTGGATAAAAAACACGTTTTGATTGGCGAGTTCAACCCTTTGGTAAACTTGCTGCTCCATATAGTTAAGAGTGGTGCGATTTTTATTTATGGAGATAACACTAATGCTTAAGTTTAAAGCGAAAATGATGACTGCTAAAATAAATATCGCGATAACTTTTTTAAAAATAGAAATGTTATTAAAGAAATTCATCCCTTGCCCCCAAGTTGTGCCGAGCTAAAGCCCGGCACTCCAATTTAAAACTCGGCAATAACTTTTACCGAATCATTGGCCTCACTACTATCAATATAGCCAATAATATTAGGGTTAGATGCAACTAATTTTATCATCTCCGCCCCACTACTGACCTCCTTGGGTGGCGTTCCTTTGCCCGTAAACACTTTCTGTGACCAATATGACTTAAGTTGGCTGGATGACTTGCCCAATACTTTAGTGTCAAATGTCTCCCTTAAGGGCATAGCGCTGTCAAGATTGACCGGTACTGCTTGGACTCCTCCGGGGAAGGTCTTTGTTTTTCCTAAAAAAATATTCTCAATTGATTTTTGATCTATTGCATCCGCATTACTGGGATTCACGATGACAACTACGCCAGCAAATAATGGCATTGAGAGTAAACTGAGTAGGATTGAGCAAAGTAATTTTTTCATATCTCTCTCCTAAAATACTAAATCAATACCAAGACTGATGGATTTAGAATCCCCTGCGATTTTCAAGCCTGGGCCACCGTCATCTTTAACGTCATCATATTGAATTTTAAAGGCTGCCGAGGGGTGGAAATCCCAACGTATTCCTACTGAACTCGTATGGTGCACTTCGAGATTTTTACCTTCATTGAAGTCCGAATAGGAAATGTATGGCATCACTGAATCGATACGGTAGCCGAAAGTGAGCAAGTAAGTATCTAGATTGCTACCATCGAGATCTAAGCGGTTCAGCTCTGATAGAAAGAGGAAGTTCTCATAATCTATGTTAACTGACAGGCCATAAAATTTGCCTGAACGTTGGGTGCTGCCATTCCATTCCTGCTGAATTCCACCAATATAACGTTCATTCGTGTATTGCATATGTGTAAGGCGAATATCTAACCAATCTTTATTGAATTGGACAACAATACCGCCTATGTCCTTCCACACTTCTCGGGTATTTTCGAGGAAGAAAAAGTCAGATAACAGTTTATTGGGTTCACTATCTTCGCTACCGTAATAGACTTGCCCTGACATGGTCCAGTCGCCAATTAAATAGTTATATAGCGCGCTGACACCTGTGTAGTTAAATATTTGCCATGTGTAGTTATCTGCGGGTGGACGTATCCAAGGATAGGCATATCCAACATCAAAGAAATCACTGTAATAGTAGAGAGGTAGGCGTTTTTTACCGCCTTGTACTGTCCAATGATCATTGATCTCGTAGGATAAATAAGCCCATTCAAAACTTGCTGAAAAATCATCGGCTCCGCGTGAAACGACCTGTGCAGTGGCTGACAAACCTTCGAGTAAATCCGCAGAAAATTGGATACCAAATAAGGTATCTGGTTTAAAACTAATATCTTCATCGTAGGCACCAACGAGTGGATAGTCGGCGAGAAAGGTGGGACCTAAATCAAACTCAGCAACGCCAGAACCTTCGAGAACTTGGCCAGCGACAACTGAGGCAAAACCTGAAATGTTCACTTCTGCATAAGCGGTGGAGCTGAGCAAGAGTGAGCAAAGACCTAATGAAAACTTATGTTTCATAAAAAAGCCCTTTAAAGTGAGGTATATTCGTTTTTAAGCCTAGAACAGGTGTGAACATACGCAAACTTTTATGGAACATTTTTGTAACACAGTGGTCTAACTCTCATTTCGAACGCTGAGTTTGAAATTTATGTTGTGATTATGGAGTTGAAAGCGCTATTTGTGCCAAATATCTAGACCTGAATTCGGGCAAGTTTAGAGGTCGCAATTTTAGTACACACTTAAATTGCAGATTTAAGCGTATAATTTTTAGCTATTAAATTCGAATTTTAGCTAGAAAATTCGAATTCAGTTTCATTTTTTGTAAATAATAGTTCGGCCAAGAGAATAACTCATTTTATTAAATGAGAACTCTGCACGTTTGCACGATAAATAACTAGGAATTATCTCCATCATAAATATTAACTTCGACTAATGTTGATATTTTTTTGCGGTGTGATTATAAATGAAATACGAGTGATACTTTTTTTAGTCGGCTTAAATTTGTTCAGTTTATATAATCCTCTTAATTTTTCATCGTCTTAGTCTTCTAAAATTGCTCTTCTAAGAAAAGTCGACATTTATCCCATTTTCACGAGTATGTAGCGCTGCGGCATATTTTACTGCGTCTTTTTCTCCGATTTACGGTCTTTGTACTGTATGGTGAGCAGCCTCAATTGGGTTTGATTGCTGCATAGGGTCATAGAACCTATAATCTTGCTCTGTGATGTTGAGTTCTCTTCTTTCTAACATGATCCAATAAAAGGAATGTCATAATGCAAAGACGCAATTTTTTAAAAAGTGCGGCTATTTTGTCGACTGCGGGGTTTATCACGCCGGTACTGGCATCTTCCTCTAAATCGAGTGTCGTTGAACATAGCTCAAGTGATGGACGTCGCCGTTTTATCTTAACCAACACTTACCATCTTGTTGCTCCTGAAGGCTCTGAGGGCGTGGTTAAGTTGTGGATCCCTTTGCCTGAAGACACGCAATTCCAACGGGTCAGTAAGCTGAATTTCACCGGCAGTTTTAAAGATGCCTATATCAGCTCAAACAACAGTTATGGCGCTAAAACGCTGTTTGCGACTTGGCCAGATGCCAAAGACAGCATGACAATGACCGTTGAGTTAGACATTGAAACCTTAGATTGGGAACCGGTTAAAAGCGGCGCTTTGACTCACTATCGCACACCAACACAGATCCACTATCCTGCAGATGTAGAACGTTATTTACTGCCGACTAAACATATGCCGATTAACGGTATTGTGAAGCAAACGGCGGATAAAATCGTCGGTAGCGAAACGGATCCACTGAAACAAGCGCGACTGATTTACCTTTGGGTTAGTGCCAATATGTTCCGTGACAATAGTGTGATTGGCTGTGGTACAGGTGATGTGGCCAGCATTTTAGAAAGTGGCAAGTTAGGCGGTAAGTGTACCGACATTAACTCGGTATTTGTGGCGTTAATGCGCGCTGTGGGTATCCCTGCCCGTGAAATGTTTGGCATTCGCTTAGGTCAGGCGATCAAGATGGGTCATTACTCTAAAAAGGCCTTTGGGAGCGCCGATGACAAAGGGGCTGCCGATGTTAGTGGCGGTCAACATTGCCGCGCTATGTTCTATTTAGCGGGTTATGGTTGGTTGCCCGCCGATCCTGCCGATGTGACTAAAATGCGCTTAACAGAGAAAAAAGAACACAGCGATCCTGCGGTTCAGGCGGTGAATGATTACCTCTTTGGTAACTGGGAAATGAACTGGGTTGGCTTTAACTATGGTCGCGACTTTGATTTATTCCCTGAAGCCGAGCAGACACCACTGAATAACTTTGGCTACCCTTATGCCGAAGTCGATGGCGATCCCGTGAATTATTATGAACCAAAAGTGTTTGCCTATGACTACCAGTCAACCGAACAACGCTAAGGGACTCTTAGCGACTATGGTCGCCGCAGTGGTTGCTGCTGTTGCCTCAAGCCTATGCTGTATCACCCCGCTTATTTATCTGGTGTTCGGAGTGTCGGCCGCGAGCCTGTCGGGGATTGAGCAGCTGAGCTGGCTGCAAGTGCCGATGTTGGTACTGTCTACTGGGCTTATCCTGATGGGATTTTGGCGGCTCTATTTTGCTAAAAAACCACTCTGTACTGCGACGTTGAGTCGTACTCAGATGCTGTGGCTGTACTGGTTAACTGTGCCTATTGTGCTGGCATTTCAGTTATATCCTTTTGTATTACCTTGGTTATTAGAGGTGTTCGAATGAAGTTAGTGTTATTTCTCGCCTTGAGCTTGTGTTCAGCGCCCACTTGGGCGGCAAACGTGCTAGTTACCTTAGATGTAAAGGGCATGACATGTCCGCTGTGTGTCACTGTCGTGAATAAAGCCCTGCGTAAAACCGATGGGGTGATTAAGGCCAAGGCTTCGTTGAAAACCGAACAGGCAATAGTGACTGTGCCAGAGGATTTTAATCTTGATAATTTGCTCAAGGCCGTTGATGAAACGGGTTATAAGGGCAGTATTAACAAGATAGAGAAACAAGCTTAAGCGTTTTGGCCTACCATGGCTTTATTAGCTGTAATACACCTCGGGATCGACTCTGCGCTGCCTCTCTTCATTTTTCTCTGAAGACTCCTTAATCAGGTCCATCTTTTGCGCTTGTAGTAACTCTAGTTGTTTGGCTTTTTCTTCTTCAGACAGGCTTTCATCGTTGGCAATTTTTTCCATTTCAGCCTCTAACTGCTTCAGTTTTTCCCTATCGATACCTGTACGCTTATCGAGGATCGCCTGCATGGCTTCAGCCAATTTGTCGGTGCTTTTATCTGACTCAGGTTTGCCAGCAATGGCTTGCACATTCCCCGTATAGCCTTGTTTGGCGTTAGCTGCGAGATGGCTATAGGTATCGGCTGTCGCTACAGGCGCAGATGAGGAGAGGGTGACAGTATCTTGGCTAACAGCGGGACCCGTTAATGCAATCGAAGTGGCATCATTAGCTTGATTACTCTGGCTTGATTTGAGTTGCGTGAGTGCCAAATTTGCATAGGGATTGGTATAGCTGTTGGGGTTGATTGTGCTCATGTCCGATTCCTTTTGGTATGGCCTAGTAGTTGTGCCCAGTAGTTGCGATTGAGTCCCTTGGCCACCTTTGGCCTTAATACGGCACGATTAAATGGTGCTAATGGTCGTTTCAACTAATTTAATGATGACGCTGTATTTTATAAGCAAGTTAGGGGCCAACTCTGGCTAATTTGGCGCTTATGTTGGGTTATTCTGTGATTGATTTACCTTAAGTCATGCTCGAGTGAGGCTTTTAAAAAATATTTATACAAAAACTTGATCCTTGTACAACTATGGTCCGTAATTAAAGGCATAGTGATACAAGGAGTCGACTTATGTACAAGTTTAACCCGCAGCGAATTCAGATTGGGATCAGTGCTTGCTTATTAGGGGAGAAGGTTCGTTTTGATGGCGGACATAAAAATTCTACCTATTGTAATCAAGAAATTAAGCAATTTTTCGATTATGTGCCTATCTGTCCGGAAATGGCGATTGGCCTAGGTGCGCCCCGTAAAAGTATTCGTCTAGTTCGTGATGGTGAAACCATCTTAGTTCAGAGCGGTGACGGTAGCTTAGATGTGACCGATAAGCTCAATGAATACAGCGAAAACAAGGTTGAAGAGCTTGATTTCCTTGGCGGATATTTGCTTTGCGCCAAGTCGCCAACCTGCGGCATGGAGCGGGTAACAGAATACAAAATTGGCACTAACAATGGCTCTAAGTCGGGGATTGGTGTGTTCGCCCGCAAGTTGATGGAGCGATATCCATTATTGCCCGTGGAAGAAGAAGGCCGCTTGCATGATATGGTGCTACGGGAGAATTTTTTCACCCGCGTTTATGCTTACCACGATTGGCACCTGATGAAGCATGAAGGGCTGACTAAGCATAAGTTAGTCAAGTTTCATTCCCGCTATAAATACCTGTTAATGGCGCATAGCCCTACATGGTATCGCGAGCTTGGGCCGATAGTGGCCAATATTGAGGATCTTGAACAAAGCGCAACCCGTTACTTTGAAGGCTTTATGACGGCGCTGAAAATCAATGCGACCCGTAAAAATCATACCAGTACGCTGCAGCATATTCAGGGCTACTTTAAAAAGCATTTGAGCAAAGAGCAAAAGACAGAACTGTCTGAAGCAATTATGAAATATCGCCAAGGTCTATTGCCTCTGTTAGTGCCTATCACGCTTATCAACCATTATCTGCGGGAATTCCCAACGCCTTACATTGAAGAGCAAGTGTATCTAAATCCTCATCCAGAGGCGTTGAAGCTGCGCTATGCCTATTAGCATTGGCTTTGTCGTACTGCGAAGTTTTAGCTTTGAATTGAGTGAGTTATTACTGATATATGAAACAAGATACCCAGTCTATGACCAACGATGAACCCGATGATGGCGTGTTACTCCCCATAGGTGAAGTCTCGCTACTTACGGGCGTAAATGCCGTGACCTTAAGGGCATGGCAGCGCCGTTTTGGTTTAGTGATCCCTGCGCGTACGCCTAAGGGACACAGATTATATACGAGCGAAAATATCCAAGAAATCCATGAGATTAATGCATGGTTAGCCAAAGGCGTTGCGATCAGCAAGGTTAAACCTTTGCTGATGAGTACTGCCAAATTATCAAGTGAAATGATTGAATCCCAAGTTGTCGATCTGTGGGACGAGCAAATTATTGCGCTGAATGCAGCATTGTTCGACTTCAATCAGTATAAATTGCAGCAGATATTAGACGATGCATTTGGCTTATATCCTTTTCAATTAGTAAAAGAAAAGTTACTGCAACCTTGGCTCAATCAACTCGATGACTTAGTGGCTGAGCGGCTCGATGCCGAATTGATTGTCGCTTGGTTAAAAAGCGAATTACTCAGCCGCGTGGGCGGGCGCTATGCCTTTGGTGGGCAAGCCGTTGCGGCGCGAATGGCTGTGGTGCAGTTATCCCGTGGCGCGGCCACGCCGCCTAATTCTACCCGTACTAAAAGCTTGTTTTCTTTGCTGCTATCGCTCGAGTTAGCGTCGCTTCGAGTATCGGTAATCGACCTAGGAGAGCAGGCCATAGGCCGTTTACCGCTACTGCAGGGCAGGCTTAACGTCGATGCGCTTTTGCTTATGCCTGATCCAAATCATTCGGGTTCTGAGCAGGCTGAAATGCTCTCAGTATTGGCACAAATGAATTTCCCCTGTCGATTTGTTGGCCCCTTTGCGCCGACCTTGACTTCCTTATCGGCTTTCTGGGCGCCTTCGATGACTGACTTGATTGGACAAATGCCGTCTAGAGCAGTGGGGAAGACTAACAGAAGTCATAAAGGCAAAGGGAAAAGCGAGCAGGGCAAGAGTGGAGAAAACAATGACATCAGTTAACGATTCAATGCCAGTAGATTCAATGCGAATAGAAGTGCAGGGCAATAATGCACTGATGTGGTTTCGCCAAGATTTACGCCTTGCCGATAATCAGGCATTAACCGCAGCTTGCGATTGGGCGCGGGCGAATGGCGTGGCACTTAAGGCGATTTATATCGCTACGCCAACCCAGTGGCAGCGCCATGATGTGGCGCCCATTCAGTTAGATTTTATCGAACGTCACATTAATTTACTTGCCCAAGGGCTGGCGAGTTTGGGGATTGCATTCGAATTAATTCAGTTAGATACCTTTGCCGATGTGCCAGCGTTTATCAGTGATTACTGCCAGCAACAGGGGATTGGCCGCGTGTTTGCCGGCAGTGAGCCTGAGATTAACGAGCAACAGCGCGACCAAGCCTGTATTCAGGCGGGGATTCCTCTGGTGCTAACCGATGAGCATTGTTTGCTAAAGCCGGGCACAGTGCTGAATTTATCTGGCGACATGTACAAGGTTTTCACTCCTTTTAGCCGTAAGTGGCGAGAAATTGCCGCCCGCCATGCTATTTTGCCGCTTCCTGTTCCGGCGCCACTTGGACCTGTGTTGGCCGAGCCAAGGCCGCTTTTATTTAACCATGTCACTAAAGTGTCGAGTGAACTTTGGGCTGCGGGAGAAGGGCAGGCAAAGCGTTTGCTCTCGGCATTTATTCAGCAGAAAGTGCAGGATTATAAGCAAGATAGGGATTTCCCCGCCATAGATGGCACCAGTTCAATTTCACCCTATCTGGCCATTGGTGTGGTGAGCCCAAGACAATGCGTTGCCGCGTTGCTGCATCACTTCCCCGAGGTGATTGTCGACGATACTAGTCCAGCCCGTACTTGGTTAAATGAGCTTACCTGGCGTGAATTCTATCGTCATTTGCTGGTGGCGTTTCCTGACTTATCTAAGAATCATAATTTCAATCGTCAAGCCGACCATGTGCAGTGGCGCAATAATCCGCAGGAGTTTGCCGCTTGGTGTGAAGGTCGTACTGGCTATCCGATTGTGGATGCGGCTATGCGCCAACTCAATCAAACGGGTTGGATGCACAACCGTTTGCGTATGGTGGTGGCGAGTTTCCTGACTAAACATCTACTGATTGATTGGCGTTGGGGCGAGCGTTATTTCTGCCAAAAGCTCATCGATGGTGATTTAGCAGCGAATAATGGCGGCTGGCAATGGTCCGCCGGTTGTGGCTGCGATGCTCAGCCTTATTTCCGTATTTTTAATCCTATAAGTCAGAGTGAAAAGTTTGATCCAGATGGCAGCTTCATCCGTAAGTACTTACCAGAGCTCGCATCTTGGGGAATTAAGCAATTACATCAACCCAGTACAGCGCAGACACCGTCCTTGTTTGAACAGCCGTTATTTAACACTCAAACGGCTTATCCAAGTGTGATTGTCGAGCATAGTGCAGCAAGAGCAAGGGCATTAACCGTATTAGGCGTATTGAAAAAGGCCGCGGCCCAATAAATAGGATCAGGAGCAATAACCAGATGACAAACCAAGCGACGACTGAGACTAATACGCTTGTTGATGATTTTATTCAGCTTTATCAAGCCTTGAATAAAGATAACTTGCATTTGTTGGGGCAAGTTTACGACGACAATATTCGTTTTACCGATCCTATGCACCAAATCACAGGGCTAGCGTCGTTAACTCAGTACTTCGCGAAGTTATACAAGAATGTTAAGCATATTCAGTTTGAGATCAAAGAAGTGCAGCAGGATGCAAATCAAGCCGCGCTGTTTTGGCAGATGGAGTATTGCCACCCTAAGTTGAATAAAGGCGAACTTATCCGTGTTGACGGCATGAGCCAACTTAAGTTCGACGACAAGATTTATTTTCACAGGGATTACTTCGACTTAGGGCAAATGTTGTACGAGCATTTGCCTTGCATGGGCGGGCTTATCCGTTTGCTTAAAGACAGGGCGGCAAAATAATGAGCGCTGTTAAGCCATTGAAAATAAATACCGTGCTGATTACGGGTGCAAGCTCAGGTATTGGGCTGCGACTGGCTCAGGATTATTTAGCCTTAGGTTGGCACGTCATTGCCTGTGGCCGATCGCAAGAAAGGTTAGAGGCGTTAGCCTTAAATGAACTCGTTGGCGCCACCTTGTTTATTTTCGATATATCCCAGCGCGACCAAGTTCAACAAGCTGGCAACGATTTAGCTGAGCTATTGGCGAAAACCGATTGTCAGCTCGATTTAGTGATTTTGAACGCGGGCAGCTGTGAGTACATAGACGATGCAAAGGCTTTTGATGATGTGTTATTCGAGCGCGTCGTCCATACCAATTTAATTGCGATGGGATATTGCCTCGGCGCATTCTTACCTTTAATGCCAAGGGGGTCACGTATTGGTTTAATGAGTTCCAGCGCTATTTATTTACCTTTCCCTCGCGCGCAAGCCTACGGCGCCTCTAAAGCTGGCGTGCAGTATTTAGCCTCGAGTCTTGCGCTCGATCTTGCCAAGAACGACATAGGCGTGAGCTTGATTTGCCCTGGTTTTGTGGCGACACCACTGACCGCAAAAAATGATTTTTCTATGCCAATGCAAGTGAGTGTACAAACCGCTTCTAAGGCAATACGTAATGGGCTGAAAGGTGGCAAGCGTGAGATCCATTTTCCGCGACGCTTTACTTATCTATTGAAATTGATGTCGTTTTTACCTGCCTTTGTCTGGCAAAAAATGATTGCAAACGATACTCAAGCCAAGCCGCTTAAGGACAAGAGTTTATGAAAAATATCGCCATCGTCGGCACCGGCATTTCTGGATTGACCTGCGGCCATCTATTAAGTGAGTCGCACAGGGTTACAGTGTTTGAGGCCAATGACTACATCGGCGGCCACACGGCGACAGTCGATGTGGAGCACCAAGGCCAAACCTACGCCATAGACACAGGTTTTATCGTGTTTAACGACAGAACCTATCCACGATTTGAACGTTTATTGGCTCGCCTGAATGTCACCATATTACCGACTGAGATGAGTTTCAGCGTCCACAATGCGCTGACGGGGCTTGAATATAACGGCCACAATTTAGCGAGTTTGTTTGCCCAAAAGCGTAACCTGCTGAATCCGCGCTTTTGGGCCTTTTTAAGAGAAATTCTACGCTTCAATAAAGGCTGTAAGGGACTCTATCAAGAGGATATTTACCCTGAAGGCAACTTAGGTGATTATTTAGACAGTGAAAACTTTTCGCGCTTTTTTGCCGAGCACTATATTTTGCCCATGGGCGCGGCAATTTGGTCTTCGAGCATAGAAGATATGCGTGCGTTTTCGTTGAAGTTTTTTATTCGCTTCTTCCAACACCACGGTTTATTAAATGTCAGTGATAGGCCCCAGTGGTATGTGCTAAAAGGCGGCTCGCGCAGCTATATTCCAGATCTTATTGCGCCCTTTAAAGACAATATTCGCCTAAACTCCCCCGTGACAGGTATTGAACGCCATGGTAATGGGGTGAAGTTACAAGTCCACGGTGAATGGTTGGAATTTGATGAGGTGATTTTAGCCTGCCATAGCGATCAAGCACTGCGGATGTTAAACGACCCCACGCCAACAGAACGTGCCATTTTAGGCGATCTTAGCTACCAGAATAACGATGTGGTGCTGCACACGGATACCAGCATCTTACCGAAGCGAAAAGTGGCTTGGGCGAGTTGGAACTATCGGCTAGATGGAAACCTAAAACGTCCAGCTTCAGTGACTTACAACATGAACATACTGCAGCAGTTGCCAGCATCCGCGCCGACATTTTGTGTCACTTTAAATCAGTCTGAGTTGATTGATGAGGCGAAAGTGATACGCCGCTTCAATTATGCCCACCCAGTGTTTAACGAAGCTAGCCTTAAGGCGCAGGGCCGCCGTGAGGAAATATCCGGGCAAAATCATACCCATTTTGCTGGAGCTTATTGGCACAATGGTTTCCATGAAGATGGTGTTCGCAGTGCACTGGATGTGTGCGCCCATTTTGGTGTCAGCCTATGACCGATGTAAATGTGACAAGCTTAAATATGACAGAGCTCAATAGCGGCATTTATTACGGCACTGTATCCCACAGCCGTTTTACGCCGATTAAACACAGCTTTAGTTATGCCATGGCGCTGCTGGCGATTGACTTAGATGAAGTCGATAGGATCAGTGCCATGGGGCGAATTTTTGCCAGCCAGCGCCGCGCTTTACTGAGATTTAATCCTAAAGACTATTTAACGTCTTTTACGACTAAATCCAATGATAACAGCGAAGTTGCCGTAGCCGATCCAAGCGCCGCGGCGCTTAAGAGTCGAGTATTGGCTCAAGTGGCCGAGTTAGGTGCTGATAAGCTGTGCGACCGAGTTCTGTTTGTGGGTCAGATCCGTCATTTTGGTGTGTATTTCAGCCCAGTAAATTTCTATTTTTGTTATCAAGATCAAACGCCTTTATACATGTTGGCCGAAGTGAGTAACACGCCTTGGGATCAACGCCATTGCTATTTAGTGGATGTAGCTGCGCCCAAACCTTCTGACAAAGTGTTTCATGTTTCCCCTTTTATGACCCTAGATATGCGTTATCTCTGGCATGTGTCTGCGCCGAGGGAAGACTTAAATATTGGTATTGAAAACAAGTCGATGCAGGAAAATGGCAAAAAATTGTTTAATGCCAATCTTGTGATGAAACGCCAACCGATCACGGCGGCCAATTTACGGACGCTGTTGTTTCGCTTTCCTTTTATGACTCTCAAGATCTTCTTCGGGATTTATTGGCAAGCGCTGAAACTCTTCTTCAAACGTGTGCCCTTTGTGCCGCATCCAGCTCAGATGGAGAAATAATATGGAAAATACGGCTTCGCAAACCTCAGTCGCCACAGGAAAACTACCCGACAGTATTGCGCGTAAAGTCTTGCTTAAGGCGTTGGAAAGTCTGCCCCACGGCTGCTTGACCTTAGTTGAGGGCGATAAGAGCTATCGTTTTGGTGAAAGTCATACCGATTTACACGCCACGCTGGTGGTTAAACACCCCAGTTTTTATCGTCAAATCATGCTTTCAGGTTCCATTGGTGCCGGTGAAGCTTATATTCAAGGCCATTGGACGAGTCCTGATCTCACTAAAGTGGTGCAACTGTTTGCCCGTAATTTAGCCTTACTCGATAGGATTGAAGCTAAGTTTTCTTGGTTAACGGGCACGATAAACCGTGTTAAGCATGTGCTGAATCGCAATTCTCAAGAGGGCTCGAAGCGCAATATTCTCGCCCATTACGATTTGGGAAATGCCATGTACGAGCAGTTTCTCGACCGTGAAATGTTGTACTCGAGTGCGCTTTATCCCCATGAGGAAGCCAGCTTGCAGGAAGCGCAGTTGTTTAAGTTGATGACTATCTGCGAACGACTCGATTTACAGCCAGGTCAAACCTTGCTTGAGATTGGTACTGGCTGGGGGGCACTGGCTATTTATGCGGCCAAGCATTATGGCGTGCACGTGACAACGACGACGATTTCTGATGCGCAATACGCCTATGCCAAAGCGCGCGTTGAACGCGAAGGACTGAGCGATAAAGTGACACTGTTGACCGAGGATTATCGCAATCTGACGGGGGAATACGACAGGGTTGTTTCTATCGAGATGATTGAAGCGGTAGGGCATGAATATTTACCGGGTTTCTTTAAAAAGCTGGAATCACTGTTAAAACCCCATGGGCGCATGCTGCTACAGGCGATAACGATTGCCGATCAACGTTACGACAGCTATCGCAAAAGTGTGGATTTTATTCAGCGCTATATTTTCCCCGGTGGCTGTTTACCTTCTGTCAGTCAAATGGTCGGTCACATTGCCAAACAGACGGATATGGTGGTCTGGTCGCTCAATGATATGGGGCTCGATTACGCTAAAACGCTGAGGCATTGGCATGAGAATTTCGATCATGCTGTGGGTGAAATCCAAACCTTAGGTTATGGCGAAGACTTTATCCGCATGTGGAAATTCTACCTAAGTTATTGTGAAGGTGGATTTTTAGAACGCACCACAAGCACAGTGCATTTAGTTGCCGTACGTCCGGACTATCGCGTTCTAGGCAATAGTCAGCCTAGCCAAGCTGTTCCTGCGGCAATCCGGTTAGATTAGCCGTTGAGAGTAGTTCGTTTAGGTGCATCCGTTTAAATGAAATTGTCGCTGTAGTTGTAGCAAGATAAAAGTGAGGCAAAGATGAAGTCAATGTTAGCTAACTCTCGGCATCTGCCTAAACATCAGGGTTTTATACTCTATAACGCCCTGAGTTTTCAGGCTGTGTGGTGGTCTAGTGTGCTTTGGCTTAACTTGTCACTGCTGCTAACTATACCTTTATTATTGCTTCACTTTATCCTGTTGTCCTCGTCGGGTAAGCGCCAGTATCGTCAAGCGGATTTGCGATTAATGCTCAAGGTTGCCGCCCTAGGGATCGGCATTGACACTGTGCTGTCGGTTTTAGGCCTGTTCGAGTTTGCTGCCTTCCCTTGGTGGCTTGGCTGTTTATGGCTGCACTTTGGCTTGAGTTTAAATCATAGCTTAGCGTTTATGCGACCCTTACCGCTGATATTGCAGGCGTTACTCGGAGGAATATTTGGCACGTTAAGCTATGTAGCGGGCGCGCAGTTTAATGCGGTGACTTTGCCCTACGGCAATGTCATTTCTGCTGTGGTGTTATTTTTTGTTTGGCTAGTCTTGCTGCCATTTTTAATCCAACTTGCTAATCCCTATGGATTTAATCGAAGCACTAAGGCTCGCTCCTTTACTGTTTTTAATTTCAGCAGCTTAAGTTTATTGGCGCTCGGTTTGTTGATTGCACCTTTAAAACCATTAGAGGCGAAAACATCTAACTTTGAAAACATTACTATCGAGCTGAATGATGCCGCAGATGTGACGCAGACTTTTCAGGAAGTGGGCCGCACAGAAATGGATTGGCTGTGGTTTAGTTTGTATAAGGCGAGGCTGATGACGGTAACTGGCCGTTATCAACAGGGGCAATATCCTCTGCTGCTAGATATTGAATATTATCGAGATATAGAGTCTGAAGATCTGTTAGAAGCGACAAAAGATCAATGGCAGCATCTAAAGTTTGCCGAAAAGGATATCCAGCGTTGGCTCAGTTTATTAACCGCCACTTGGCCCGATGTGAAGCAGGGCGACCATTTAAGTTTTAAGGTTATGGATGGGCAAACGAGCCAGTTTTTCTTTAATCATCAACCACTCGATATTATCCAAGATGCTAATTTTGCTGAGGCATTTTTAGCGATTTGGTTATCGAAAGACACTAGCCGTCCGAGTTTGCGGGCGCAATTACTCGGAGAAAAACCATGCGATTGTTAACACGACTTATCGGTCAAAAGTTATTGTTAGGCCTAATAATGATAGGGCTGCTATCGAGTTGCTCATCGGTGGAAGTGACGGATTATAAAGATACTCATCCTACACTGGTGTTGGAATCATTCTTTAATGGGCCATTAAAAGCGTCTGGAATAGTGCATGATTTTAGTGGCAAAGTGATCCGTAAATTCAATGTCACTATGGAAGCCAGTTGGCAGGGAAACGAGGGCGTCATTAATGAATGGTTTGTTTATGATGATGGCGAAACTCAAACTCGTGTGTGGCGCATTAAAGCGTTAGGGGAAGGGCGATACTCGGGAACTGCAGGTGACATTATCGGCACCGCCGATGGTCAATCCAGTGGTAGCGCGCTACGTTGGAAATACGATATGTTATTACCCGTGGATGGAGATGAATACCAAGTTCATTTCGACGATTGGATGTTCTTAGTGAATGACAATACCATTATAAATCAGAGCGATATTATTAAATTTGGCATCACAGTCGCCCAGGTGACTTTAGTGATCCAAAAATAACATGAGCCAATTTTTGCCTAGGTTGGCTTAGCTTAGCTTAATTACATTTATCTCAGTTTGTCTTGGATTAACTAGGCCTATTATGGCTTACATGTTCATTAAGGCTTAACTTGAGTTAAACAGTATAGCTTGACTAATAATCACCTTTTGTCTGCACTAAAGTATTCAGCTCAAACCAAAGTGGCTGCTAGGCATTTTTTTGCTAGCGGCATAAAGTGATAAATATGAGAGTCATGTTGGTGTAACTCATTGTTTATTAATTTAATTATTTCGAGTTTAAGTTGGTATAGATAAATGATTAAAAAACACTTAGTTCTATGGGGGGCCTTGTTGAGTTTGTCGTTAACGGCTTGTTCATCTTTTGACGTTATGTTTGAGGAACAAGCTGAGACAAAAGCCGATCCCTATCAACCAGCCAGCGATCCTATGGTGCAAGATAATGAACGCCGTATTCGAGATGCGAGGGAAGATGGTCGTTTAGAATCCGATTTTTTAAAACCTAGGTATCCGGTTAAGTTTAAATAAGAAGAGTGGGTTAGGGACTCGCAGCAACCTCAATACTTAACCTTCAACAAGCATTGAGGGTTAAGTATTGAGGTTGCTAGGGGAAAGGCGAAGAACTAGCCTGCTTGACGACTGTTATCTATCGACTTTTTGTCATAATATTCAAACGGAAACAGATTACGTATCCTTTGCTTCTCATTGTCACTCACGTTGGCAGAAATATGTAAGCGTACATCTCCAGATTTTTCAGCCCTAACAGTACACGTCAGTTTTTCTGCTTTAGCAATGTGGCGGCATTCCCGCTCGAATCGTTCGGGGATCTTGCCCTTATGCTGAGTCATGCGACCATCTTTAAAATGCATTTCAAAAATAGTCAGACCTTTCTTGCCACCAAATATCAGTTTGTAAACGAGAAATATACCAATAGCGACAAAAATGAGTTTGAAAATATCGGCTGTCATAACGCCTCCTATTTTATGTTTATAGGTCAAAGATACTCCTGAGTGACTTGTTTTAACAGTGCGCTAACACGCAATTTTGAATTGGCAATAAAATCATTCCCGCCTAGACTTAACTGGCTAAGGAAAAGTAACCCCTCAGTTAAGGAAAACGCCATGTACTTATCAAATGCAGATCGTTGGTCATTATTGTGTAAGAAGCAAATCGATGTTATCGAAAAACTTTCTGCGCAATTCCCCGAGAGAAAAGCACATCTTAGTGAGCTCACTCAAGGGTGGCGCCATGTTCAACACCAAGTTCAAGCCGGTGATAGGCCTATGCCACTCGAGCTAATTAAATAAGCGCGAGCTGCTTGATCTGATAGTTTGTATAAGAGCCCAAAGTCACTCAATGAGTGGCTTTTTTATATGGAGAGTATTGATGCTCTGTTTACGCAATTTATCGAGTCCTTGAGTAAGGCGGGGTTCGATAGTGAGTTTTTTTTAGGGCAAGCAACACAAACTGCTGGTGTTGATGTAAGTCAGTTGCACTTTGCTTTGAACTAATTCAAATTTCAGATACAAAAAAGCCACTCATTGAGTGGCTTCGTTGTTTATATGGTGCCGGCACCAAGAGTCGAACTCGGGACCTACTGATTACAAGTCAGTTGCTCTACCAACTGAGCTATGCCGGCTAAATAGTGGTGCCCGAACCCGGAATCGAACCAGGGACACGAGGATTTTCAATCCTCTGCTCTACCGACTGAGCTATTCGGGCAACTAACTAAGCGTTAGTTAACTACTTCAAACTAAGTCGTAAAGACCTTGTTCGTTCGAAGTGCGCGTATAATATAGTGCTCGCTTTGGCTGTGCAAGCCCTTTTTAAATGACTGATTAACTATTAAACAAAAATCGAACATTTATTTGATTCTTCCACTTTACTCATATTGAGTCGCTGAAAGTTTCAGCATTTTAGTGACGATAGCCTTGCCTTTAGACTGATAAGGTTAACTTCAGTGCTCGTTTAATCTATGTTTTAAGAAAGAAAATTAACACTTAAGGCATGCAATGTATGCGAAGGGGAGGGGAATATCGTCTGATGGCGAAGTTTAGTGAGTGTTAGGTACTTTTATCGACAGCAGATTTTCGTAGCTATGTTTGTCTGCAACTATGATTTTGAACTGGCATGAATTGAACGACCAAAAGTCTATCTCAAAACCTACCGGTATTATCGAGAGTAAGTCAGTTGCGCTTTGTACTAAACACTTCAAATTTCAGATACAAATTTCAAATACAAAAAACAGATACAAAAAAGCCACTCGTTTGAGTGGCTTCGTTGTTTATATGGTGCCGGCACCAAGAGTCGAACTCGGGACCTACTGATTACAAGTCAGTTGCTCTACCAACTGAGCTATGCCGGCTAAACTTTACTGCAAAATAATGGTGCCCGAACCCGGAATCGAACCAGGGACACGAGGATTTTCAATCCTCTGCTCTACCGACTGAGCTATTCGGGCAACTAAACTAAGCGTTAGTTAACTACTTAGAACTCGTTGGCTGAGCCGTCTCGTTCGAAGTGCGGCTATATTAGCTAGGGAGTTTCACCTCTGCAAGTGCTTTTTCCCAATAAATAACTCGTTCGGCGGTTTAATGTGCATCTTGCTTGTTTTTTATCTCTTATTCAGCGGATTCAGGTCAATTTCATTCGTTGACTGTAGTTTTCAAGTTAGAAGGATACTGATGTTTACTATAGATTTATGCTCATAAATCCTAGTTTCCTGCTTACTTTCTAAAATTTAGAAAGATATGAGCGATTTTTACTGATTTTAGTTTTTAAAATTAGACTTATGATAATGAATATTATTTCATGGATGGCATGAAGAAAACGCGAATACGGAGTCGCAGTATGTTTCGAAATAGTAAGTTGGCTTATGGGATAACCGCAATTGTGACTCATTGGCTGAGTGCGATCGTCGTCATTGGGTTGTTTGCGGTAGGTGTGTGGATGGTGGAGTTAACCTACTACAGCGCATGGTACAAGACAGCGCCACATCTACATAAGAGCGTCGGGATTTTACTCTTGGCAGTGACGTTATTCCGCTTGTTGTGGCGCTTAGTGAATCCTAAGCCCGTACCAGAGGCGAATCATAAGCCTTGGGAGAGGCTGGCGGCTCATATTGCGCATTTAGCTATTTATGTATTGCTGCTGGTGATCATGTGTGCCGGCATTCTTATTTCAACGGCAGAAGGCCGAGGAATTATGGTGTTTGACTGGTTTGAACTACCAGGATTTGGACCTTTTTTTGAAAACCAAGCTGATATAGCAGGCGATATCCACCAATACGCAGCTTATAGCTTAATCGCACTCGTGGTAATCCACGCAGCAGGTGCGTTAAAGCATCACTTTATCGATAAAGACGCAACTTTACTCAAAATGATTAAATTTAATCGAGGATAATACAATGAAAAAGCAACTGTTAAGCGCACTGATTGGTGCATCTCTATTGGCTCCGATGGCGGCTTCAGCGGCGGACTATGTCATTGACCGTGAAGGAGCGCATGCCTCTATTACTTTCAAAGTGAGTCACTTAGGTTATAGCTATGTCGTTGGTCGCTTTAATGATTTTAGCGGCGACTTTAGCTATGACGCGGCTAAACCCACTGCGGCTAAAGTGAATGTGACAGTAAATACGCTTAGTGTGGATTCAAACCACGCCGAGCGTGACAAGCATATTCGTAGCGCCGATTTCCTAAACACGAGTAAGTTTGCGCAAGCGACGTTTACCTCAACGACAGTTGAAGATAAAGGTAATGGCGACTTAGTGATTAACGGCAACTTAACCTTAAATGGTGTCACTAAGCCATTAGCGATCAATGCCCATGCAGTGGGCGAAGGTCAAGATCCTTGGGGTGGCTACCGTGCAGGTTTTACTGGCACAACCACGTTTGCGATGAAAGATTTCGGTATCAAAATGGATTTAGGCCCAGCATCAAGCCATGTTGAGTTAGATCTTGTGGTTGAAGGCGTGCGTAAGTAACGCTCAGTTATTCTTCACGAGATGAATAAACAAAAAAGCGCCGAAAGGCGCTTTTTTGTAAGCTTTATCGTTAAGTGAACGACAAAAATTAATCTTGGTCTTTTTCAGGCACAAAACCTTCAATTTCTACTTCTTTACCTTCAAAGAGGAAAGAGGTCAT
Organism: Shewanella sp. N2AIL; assembly: GCF_022690845.1. Classification (NCBI taxonomy): domain Bacteria; kingdom Pseudomonadati; phylum Pseudomonadota; class Gammaproteobacteria; order Alteromonadales; family Shewanellaceae; genus Shewanella; species Shewanella sp. N2AIL. The sequence goes on from NZ_JALBYT010000001.1 coordinate 152,482, forward strand.
TTGCTCTTCAAGAAACTTACGATCATCAACATTCATCATGTTGAGTTTCTTTTCGTTAATCAGCATGGTTTGCTTTTTTTGCCATAGGCCCCAAGCTTCTTTGCTGATGTTATCAAAAATGCGCTTACCTAAATCACCTGGATACAGTTGAAAGTCTAGGCCGTCGGCTTCTTTATTTAAATATACGCAATTGACTGTACGCGCCATGATTATTCCTTACTGACTGCGGATTGAACGAGTGATCCCAAATTGGCTAGCACGCGCTCGGTGGCGGCGGCGAGTCCCACTTTGGAAGGATGACTTATGTTATACCAGAGAGACTGATTTTGTTCCATGACAGCGCCCATGCTCTGTTTATTGACGTGGGTTTTATCGCCATGAGTTTTATCTAAGTTAAGCATCATGGGCTGAATATCTAAATGGAAGTGGCTGAATGTGTGCCTAAAGCCAGTTAGCCATTCGATTTGCTGCGCATCAATCCCTTGCTCTTCGAGGTGGGTTTCAAGTGCGGCTTGGGTGGCAAACTCAGGGAAACACCAAAGTCCGCCCCAAATTCCCGCTGGCGGACGTTTAGCTAAAAACACTTGGTTGTCTTGCATTAGCACTAACATCCACGCCGCTTTGGTCGGTATGGTTTTTTTAGGCTTCTTGCCGGGGAAATCGGTTTGTCGGCCAATCAGCTGAGCTTTGCAATCAATCGCTACAGGGCAAGCTGCGCAGTTAGGTTTGCTACGAGTACAAATACTGGCGCCGATATCCATCATGGCTTGATTATATTTCTGAATATCTTGCTGCGGTGTAACGGCATCAGTCAGCTGCCAAAGCTGCGCTTCGACCGTTTTTTGCCCCGGCCAACCGGCGATAGCGCCGTGTCGTGCTAACACCCGTTTGACGTTACCGTCGAGGATCGGGTGATGCTGGCCAAGAGACAGTGACAATACCGCGCCTGCTGTCGAGCGACCAATACCCGGCAGAGCCAGTACTTGTTCAAAATCTGTTGGAAATATTCCATGATAATCGTCACGGATCATCTTGGCCGCTTTATGCAGATTACGCGCCCTAGCGTAATACCCAAGGCCAGTCCAATGATGTAACACCTCATCATCTGGCGCGTTAGCAAGTGCTAACACATCGGGAAAACGCGCCATAAATTTAAGGTAATAGGGAATAACAGTCGCAACCTGAGTTTGTTGCAGCATGATTTCAGAAACCCATACGCTATATGGGGTTTTATCTTGCTGCCAAGGGAGTGTTTTACGACCGTGATTGTCGTACCAAGAGACGATACGTGTGGCGAAGGAGGCTGTAGATTTCATCGGCGCAGTGTAGCGGCAGTTATCTTCTTAGACAAGCTCAAAGACAAGTGGATAAGGGCTAAAAAGCCGAAAATCACTGCTAAATTCGCACTCTCAAATAATCTTGGTATACTTTCGCCCCATTAGTGCTTGCACTGTATGTTGAACTTTGGATAATGCCCTTCTTTTATGATGGTGCTGTCCACTAGACGAGGCAAAAATGAGCGAAGTCACTACCGCTGAATTTAATGAAGAAGGCAAGTATCTGCGTAAGATCAGAAGCTTTGTCCTAAGAGAAGGTCGCTTAACTAAAGGCCAAGCCCAAGCTATTGAAAGCCAGTGGCCAACAATGGGCTTAGATTACAGCCCAGCGCCACTGAACCTGAGCGATGTTTTTGGCCGTGAAGCCGATACTGTGCTGGAAATTGGCTTTGGCATGGGCGCCTCTTTAGTGCAAATGGCTAAAGACGCACCAGAGCAAAATTTTATTGGTATTGAAGTGCATAAACCGGGTGTTGGTTCTTGCTTAAGCGATGCCGCCATTGCGGGTGTGACTAATTTACGTGTGTATCATCATGATGCCATGGAAGTATTAGAACATGCGATTGCCGACGGTTCATTAGCCCGAGTGCAATTGTTTTTTCCCGATCCTTGGCATAAGAAACGTCACCATAAACGTCGTATCGTACAAGCTGAATTTGCTGAACTGATCCGTCGCAAGCTAAAAATTGGCGGCGTGTTCCATATGGCAACCGATTGGGAAGAATACAGCGAGCATATGTTAGAAGTGATGCAAGCAGCTCCTGGTTATCAAAACCAGTCGAGTGATGGCACTGTGGTGCCGCGTCCTGATCATCGCCCACTGACAAAGTTTGAAGCCCGCGGCCATAGACTGGGTCATGGTGTATGGGATCTGATGTTTGAGCGTATTGCTTAATCTAGATATTTCAATTGATTAATTAGTTTTTTAACACAACGGGGAAAGTCACTATGGCAACTAATCGTAGCCGTCGTTTACGTAAGAAAATGCGCGTTGATGAATTCCAAGAGTTAGGTTTTGATATGGCTTGGACTTTTGATGCATCAGTATCAGAAGCCGATATCGATGCAACTGTTGATAAATTTATCGATGAAGTGATCGAAACCCGTAAGTTAGGTTTCCATGGCGGCGGTCACATCGAATGGGAAGGCATTATCGCAACCCAAACGATCGGCAAATGTACCGAAGAAGATATTGCTGCAGTTAAGGCATTCTGGGCGAACCAAAAAGTGTCTCAGGTTGAAGTTAGCGAACTGTACGACATTTGGTGGGGTTAATGCCCGAGTTGGCATTACTTGAGGAAGTGGTCGACAAAGTTCGACCCTTGCTCGGCCAAGGAAAGGTTGCAGATTATATCCCCGCACTGGCCAGCGTTGATGCTGGCAAATTAGGCATTGCCGTTACAACGATTGATGGCGAAACCTTAGGTGCGGGCGATTACCTTGAGCCGTTTTCGATTCAAAGTATCTCCAAAGTTTTCAGCTTAACCTTAGCGTTAACTTTATATGAAGAAGCCGAAATTTGGAGCCGTGTTGGCAAAGAGCCTTCGGGCCATTCATTCAACTCTTTAGTCCAAGTCGAGCTAGAACGTGGCAAGCCACGCAACCCCTTTATCAATGCGGGCGCGTTAGTGATTGCTGACTTATTGCAGAGTCGTTTAGGTGCACCTAAACACAGAATGCTTGAATTAGTCAGGCAACTCAGCCAAAACGATAAAGTGTGTTTCGACAAACAAGTGGCAGATTCTGAATATCAACATAGTGCGCGCAATGCGGCTATCGCTTATTTGATGAAGTCCTTTGGTAATTTTCAAGGCGATGTTGATACTGTGCTACGCACCTATTTTCATTATTGCGCTTTGAAGATGAATTGTGCTGACTTGTCTAAGGCCATGTTGTACTTGGCTAATCGCGGCAAAAGCATAACTGGGACTGAGCTTATCTCTCAGGTGCAAACTCGGCAGCTTAATGCCCTGTTGGCGACTTCGGGCCTATACGATGGTGCGGGCGAGTTTGCCTATCGTGTCGGTATGCCAGGTAAAAGTGGCGTCGGTGGCGGCATCATTGCCGTTATTCCTGGGGAGCTGTCGATTTGTGTTTGGTCGCCAGAACTCGATGGCAATGGTAATTCGCTTGCTGGCACCGCCATGCTTGAGCATTTAAGCCAACGCCTTGGTCGTTCCATTTTCTAGTTTTACTTCAGGTTTTTATTAGCACTATCAGACTAAAAGTTAGCGAATTTCGCTAATTACCTTTTAGTGCTAACTTCCCTAAATTCAACATAATCATACTGTTATAAAGTTGGCACGTCTCCTGCTAATCTCCTACTATAAGCTATTCAGTAGTTTAGGTTTATCGAATTATTCAGATTAAAGGACGAACAACATGAAATTAAATAAGTTATTAACTGGATTTGCGTTATCCGGGGTGATTTTAGGAACATCTGGCCTACAGTTGGCGCAAGCGCAAACTGAACCTAACGTCGATGACCGCTGTGAAGTCTCTTTAAATTATGACGTAATGGTTGAGCCTAAAAAATTAGTCATGAGCGAGAAGGGCACAGAAAAGTATCGCATCGAAGTCGATAAGTTATTTGTTGAAGGCAAACAAGTAAGCTTAACCGATAAGCAAAAAAAGTTAGTGACTCAATATGCCGATGAAGTGTCGACGCAAGTGCCTGAAGTGATTGAAGTCGTGAACGAGGCCGTCGCATTAGCTTCGCAAGCTGTGAGCATGGCGTTAACGCCGTTAATGGGCGATGCGGCCGGTGCTAAGTTCGATGAAATGATGGCAGGTGTCCAAAAGCGCGTTGATTCAGTGGCCTACCGTAATGGCGATAGCTTCTATCTCGGTGCGACGGAAGACTCGATGCAGAACACCTTTAATGACGAATTCGAGCAGGAAATGGAGCAAATTGTTCAGAATTCAGTCGGCACTATTATGATGACTATAGGTGGCCAAATCATGTCGGGTGACGGTGATAGTTTTGAGGCCAAGATGGATGCCTTCTCCAAGAAAATGGACAACTTAGGCCAAGATATTGAGCAACAAATTGAGAGTCAATCTAAGGGACTGGAAGCTAAGGCTGATCGTTTATGCGACCGATTTGAAAATCTGTTAGTGCTTGAAAATCAATTACGCCAAGAAGTACCAGAACTCGCGCCTTATGCTTTGACACAAAACTCAACCAAGGAGCTGCGTGAATAATTCTTGGTAATCGTCCTTTGCTAATAGTTTTAGTGAATAGCCCTGAGTTTTAATTGCAATAACTTCTATCTCCTTGTGCATGAGTCAAATTTGAATGCTACGCCCCTAGTCAATTTATCGCCTAGGGGCTTTTTTATTGGCTAATTCTTAGTAGCGAAAGCTATGAGGATAAAGTCGATGTGGCGTCTAGGCTTGGCTTGCAGCGATTTAGTTCGGAATGTTACAGTCTAGAGACGAATATTTGGTATACTCTTAAAATATAATTAAAAGCTGGCATATCAGTCAGATATAACACCCTACTTTAGTGGACTTTTTCGGTCTAAATCTCTGCGTTACATCACTTTAATGCGAGATATCAATGCTATGGTTATTTTTAAGCGATGATTACGCTAACCACTGCTATTCACCGAAAGTTAATATCATTGTCGTAAACAGCTTAAGGCGACTTCCATGTTAGAACTGTTAGAACCTATTGCGATTTTTACTCATGTGGCCAGAGCAGGTAGTTTTAGTGCCGCCGCAAGAAGGCTTGGGATCTCTAAGTCTAAGGTCAGTACACAAGTCGCCGATCTTGAACATAGACTTGGTGTTCAATTAATCCAACGTACCACCCGCAGCTTAAGCCTGACTGAAGCAGGGCATTTGCTGTATCTGCAAGGTGAAGAATTGCTGCGTGACGCTGAACAAGCGATAGCCAGCGTGCATAACTTAAATGATGCAACTCGCGGTGTGCTCAAGGTAGGGATTTCCCAATCCTTTGGGGTGATGCATATCATTCCTGCGCTGCCATCCTTTATGGCAAAACATCCTGAGCTTGAGCTACAAGTGAGCTTACTGGACCATAAAGTAGATGTAGTGAGTGAAGGCTTAGACTTACTGTTAACTATGTCGGAGCAATTACCGCTTGGCATGGTTGCTAGACCTCTGATGAAGTGCCAATTCCTGTTAGTTGCTTCTCCTGGCTATATTGCTCAACATGGTGAACCAACTCGACCTGAGCAGTTAGTTGACCACAATTGTTTGGTCTATCAAGGCGAGTGGCACGAGCACAGCATGTGGCAATTTAAGAAGGGTGATGATTACTGTGAAATTGGCGTATCGGGCAATTTCAGGGTTGATAACGCACCCGCATTAAAATCCGCCGCAATCAGTGGTCTTGGGGTTGTGTATCTTGCGAGTTATCTGATGGAAGATGAAATTGCCAAAGGGACATTAGTGCCTTTACTGAAGGATTGGCAATTGACCCACCATCTGCCATTGCAGGCGGTTTATCCCCGTCGTAAGCACTTAGCACCTAAGGTCAGTTCTTTTATCGAATTCATCAAAGATCACATAGGAACGCCGCCGTATTGGGATGCGCCCTATGTCGAATTATTCAGTAAACGTCAGTAAAATAGGAAACATTGTTCTCAAAATTAGTTGTATGTGATTTTAAATTGAACAGGTACTTTTGTGGCCATTTAAAATCAATACTTTAGATTGAGTTGTTGGGTACATTTGCGAATGATTTTTTAGGGTGTTCTAAAGCAGTTTTTTATAACATCCTTGAACTCTGTTCTTAATTGAATACAATGGTGGCAGTTGATTCGGAATGACCTGAGTCCTATACGTTTATTGGAAATGACCCCTTTCAATTTTTGTGTACAGGTCGGCATTTATGCAGTTTTGGATCACAGCCAACAGAAGTTTGAGAACTAAAACAATGTTGGCTCTTTAAACCATCATCCTAGTTTTTGGTTTACCTCAGCCTTATCGCTGAGGTAATTTTTTTATTGATGGTTTACAGCTTTAGGCACAAGTTTTGTCTCCCTGTACCCTAAAGTCGCAACTGTGTGTTAAGTGATGTGAAGGCGAGTGCTAAAGCATAAATTAATACAACAAATATAGTGACCCACAGTGAGAAAGGTTCTGTTATCTAACGGGATAATGGTACCAATAAAAAAGCCACTTTCGAGTGGCTTTTTTATTGGGGGTAGCTAAGGCATTCACCTATGTCGCTTTAGTCGCGAAGCAAGTTAACCGTGCTTCACGACTAAGCACTTAGGTATTAAAGCATTAAAGCATTAGTGCATTAGGCCTTTTTCTTGCTGGCTATCCAGAGATCGACTTGTTGCTCTAACACGTCCAGTGGCAATGCGCCGTTAGCAAGTACTAGCGTATGGAAGTCGCGGATATCAAATTGACTGCCAAGCTGTTGCTCTGCTTTATGTCTTAGCTCTAGTAGTTTAATCATACCTACTTTATAGGCTGTCGCTTGCGATGGCATAACGATATGACGTTCAACCATTTTCACCGCATCCGATTTAGCATTGGGCGTATTGTCCACGTAATAGGCAATTCCTTGCTCGCGGGTCCACTTTTTAGCGTGGATACCAGTATCTACGACTAAGCGACATGCACGCCATAGCTCCATTGCTAGACGACCAAAGTCAGAATAGGGATCGGCGTAGAGTCCCATTTCTTTCGGGAAAGATTCGCTATATAAACCCCAACCCTCGATATACGCGGTATAACCACCAAACTTGCGGAATTTAGGAATATTTTGCAGTTCTTGGGAAATGGCGATCTGCATGTGATGACCCGGAATACCTTCGTGATAGGCCAGTGCCTCCATTTGGTATTTCGGCATGGCTTTCATATCATACAGATTCGCGTAATAACTGCCGGGTCGAGAACCATCCGGGGCTGGTTGTTCATAGAAGGCTTTACCCGCAGATTTTTCCCTAAAGGCTTCAACCTGTTTGACTATCATGGCGGCCTTAGGTTTTACTTTGAACACTTCATCCAAGCGCGATTTCATGTTGTCGATGAGCTTAGTCGCCTCTGCTAAATAAGCGGCTTTACCTTCGGCGGTATTGGGGTAGTAGAACTGGGGATCGTCACGCATAAAGCTAAAGAATTGCTGTAAATCGCCTTTAAAATTGACCTTCTTCATGATGGCGCGCATTTCGTTGTGGATACGTTCCACTTCAGAAAGCCCTAAGTCATGGATTTGATCGGCGGTCATGTTTGTCGTAGTAGTACGAGCTAAGGCATTGTTGTAGAAGGCTGCGCCATTAGGGAGTTTCCACGCACCATCACGGTCGTCAGCTTTGGCCGCTAACGTTTTTATATAATCGATGAGCTTGTTGTAGGCGGGCTCGACTTGAGTCACTAGTGCTTGCTCAGCTTGCTTTATTAACGCTTGCTTCTCTGTTTCTTGAATCGCTAATGCGTTCACTTTACGGCGAAAATCTGCGAGTAGCGCGCTGTCGTCGCCCTTATCAAAAGGCGCACCTTTGATGATGTTTTGGCTGTCTGAAATCACATAAGCGAATACAAACTTAGGCGCGATAATGCCTTTGTCAGCGCGAACTTCTAATACTGTTTGTAATTGACTTAAACGTTTGGGCACGCCATTTAAGCGGCTGATATAGGCCTTGGCATCGCTGATATCTGTGATTTGATGTTGGTTAATCAAGAAGGAGGCTATCATAGAGTGGCCGCCATACATTTGATTTACAGGGTAATTATGGTAGCGCCATTGGTCATCTTCGATGTCATTTTGCAGATTTTGTTTGAGTAAGGTGAGGCTGAGGTTTGTTTGTGGATCGAGTTTGGCCGCATCAATCAGATTGACCTGCGCCAGTTGTTTTTTCGTGCGCGCTAGGGCTTTATCATCGGCGGCATCACCCAGTTCATCCCATTTATCATAGTCTTGCTTGATCCCCATATAGGTTTGCGAAATGGGGCTCGCCATGATGTTTTCCATGAAGATGGTTTCGAACAACGCATTGGCTTTGTCTGACTCGGTTTGCACCACTGCATTCATAGGTTCGCTTGCACTGTGTAAGGCTGGCGAAGTTGATGCTGCATATGCGGGAATGGTCAGTAGAGCTGAAAGGGTCAGTGCGACTAAGCTGATTTTAGTTTTTATTGGCATGATCAGGCTTCCTGGATTGAGTTGCATCAATTCTAAAGAAGCTGGACAAGAATGTATGGATATTAATGTTAGAAAATGTGTTAGCAGTAATAGTGTTAAACTACACTATTGACCACTAACACATTATTTATATAGCTATTTTAACGGCAGGCTTAGCAGAATTGTGTCAGTAAATCATTAACAAACATGTGACCTTTGCTGGTTAATTGCCAATGTTCAGCGGATTCTGTGAGTAAACCGCGTTGTTTGGCCTTTTCCATTCCTTCGGTCAATGTGTCTCTGTGTTGTCCGGTACGCAGTTCAAATTCTTGCTTAGGGATAGGTGTCATCAGGCGCAGGCGATTCATTAAATATTCAAGCGCGCGATCTTCCTCTGCCACATCAATCGATTCGAAGGTGTAGTTGCTGGCACTCAGATATCCCTTGGGATGTTTAATTTTTACCGTGCGTAAAATGCGGTTTTCTTCTGGCAGCGTCACTTTACCGTGGGCGCCACAGCCTATGCCTAGATAATCACCAAACTGCCAGTAGTTGAGATTGTGCCTACATTGGTAACCGGGTTTCGCATAAGCGGATATTTCGTATTGCTCATACCCTAATGCGGCCAGCTTTTGTTGACCTTGCTCATAGATATGCCAGAGCGCTTCGTCATCGGGCAACTGCGGCGGTTTTGAGTGGAATAGGGTGTTGGGCTCAATCGTTAACTGATACCAAGACAGGTGGGGCGGATTGAGCGCCGCTGCCGTGTCGATATCGGCCATGGCTTCAGCAAAATTTTGGTTCGGTAATCCATGCATTAAATCAAGGTTGAAACTTAAGTATCCCGCTTGACTGGCTTTTTGGGCGGCGACTTGTGCCTCGTTTTGATCGTGAATACGTCCAAGTAAGTTGAGCTTATCCTTAGAAAAACTCTGCACACCGATAGATAAACGGGTAACACCTGCTGCACGATAGGCACTAAAGTCATCGTGTTCCAAGGTGCCAGGGTTGGCTTCCATGGTGATTTCGATATTGTCACTAAAGGGGATTAGCGCATTAGCACCATCGAGTATGCGTTTGATTTGCAAAGCATCGAATAAGGATGGTGTGCCGCCACCGATAAAGATGGTATGGATCTGCCGCCCTTGGACGAGATGTAAGTCTTGGCGTAAGTCTTCCAATAGCGCATCAACATAGGCCTCCTGTGGCAGCTCACCATTTTGACCATGGGAGTTAAAGTCGCAGTAAGGACACTTTTGTACGCACCAAGGAATATGGATATACAGACTGAGTGGCGGCAGTTCGAGCTTCATCGCAGTAGTCATGGCTGTTGACGACATTATTGTGCATTCCCGCCAGTTAACACGCCTTGGGCTTGCATGGCGGCGATGAGTTGCACTAGGGCTTTACCACGATGGCTTAAAGCATTTTTCTCGTTGCTGCTCAGCTCCGCCGCGCTACATTGATAATTTTCAGGGATAAAAATCGGATCGTAACCATGGCCATTGTCGCCACGTTGGTTAAAGTCGATTTGGCCTTCCCATGCGGCTTGGCAAATAATTGGGGTTGGATCTTTCGCGTGGCGCATATATACCAGTACGCATTGGAATCTCGCACTGCGAGGTGCTGGCTGGTCTTTTAATGTCTCAAGTAGTTTCAATACGTTGTCTTGATCTTTGGCATTTTCGCCCGCGTAACGCGCTGAATAAATGCCGGGAGCGCCTTGGAGTAAATCCACTTCTAAACCTGAATCATCGGCAATGGCCGCAAGTCCGGTGATTTCGGCAGCGTGCCTGGCTTTGATAATGGCATTTTCGACAAAAGTGGTGCCCGTTTCGGCCACTTCGCTGACATTAAATTGGCTCTGCGGCAGTACAGTGACACCGTAGCTGGCGAGCATTTGATCGAATTCGGCGAGTTTGCCTTTGTTGCCACTGGCGAGGACGATTTGTTGCATGGAACACCTATATCATTGAGGCGACTTATACTGCGGCAATGATACCCAAGCTGCGAGCTAAAGGACAGGAAAAGGGCGGGACGGTACAGACTTGTACCGTCCCAAAGTTACTTATGTCTTGCGGTAATCTCAGCTTGGCTTATTCAACGTAGAATTTTTGCTTGAACTGCAAGTTGGTATTTAATTGATTACCATGCTTGATCGCGATATTGAAGTTGATCTCCTGATCATCGCGGTAAGGGACTTCGGCAATATAATAAATCGCATCACCTTCACGGATCTCTTTGAAGGTTAAGTTGATTCGAGCATCTAATAAGTTGTTGGCGACACCGGTAATTTCAACGGGTACTGCGGGTTTATTCGCTTCGCTGATATCTAACACCGCAATGTTGATAATGCCTGTATAGCTACTGCGCTGAATGCCATAGGATTTGGCTATGCTAGGTGTTAAAAATGTACTGCCAAGTGCCATGTAATGAATGTCAAAATTGCCGACAGTTTCTTTTTGCTCTGCGTTTGCAACACCACAAAGGCTAGCGGTGAGGGCTAATACAGCCAGAATATTACGGAACATGATGGGATACCTCATATTAGGGAATGTTTGAGTATAGGTCGCTGTGACTATTGTTTATGTTTATCTGTTTATCGATAAATTAACCGCATTCAAAGAAGTTTTTTGGTTTTTAGCCTTTCAACAGCATTAGCTCAGCTAGTTTGTCCCATCAGCTCAGTAATGACGCTTGGGATGATCTTTGGGTCAATCACGCGGATTTGCTTATGCCTGCCAAGTTCACCTTTCATTATATGAATGTCGCTCTTTGGGACTTTAAAGGTTTTTGCTAAGTACTTACTTAAATGGGCATTGGCCTTGCCATCAATAGGCGGCGCAGTGATGGCTACTTTTAGCTCATCACCGTGCAGTCCTACAATTTGATCTCGGCTGGCCTTAGGCTGAATGTAGAGATTAAGCAGCAAGTCACCTTGCTGCAAAGTCACTGCACTCATTAGATCACAGCCCAATAAGGGATATATTGGGCAAGTAACATATTGAGGAAATTCATACCAATAATCACCAACATCACCGATAAATCTAAGCCACCAATTGGCGGTATGATACGGCGGATTGGCGCTAATATGGGTTCAGTTAACTGACCCATGACCATTACAATGGGGTTATAGCCTTGGTTAAACCAGCTCAATATTGCGCGTATCAACAGCATCCAAAACAGCAAGACCCCTGCTTTTTTGATCACAGATACGACGGCAAACATCAAAAAAAGCAGTATGTCTATGCCACCGCCCGCGATAAGGCTGATCAGCAGTACTTTGACCATCACGACCAGCAACGCGAGGACGAATGATGCGGTATCAAACCGTCCTAAGGAAGGCAGAATACGGCGCATTGGCGCGATGAGCGGGTGAGTCGCTTTGACAATAAATTGGCTAAAAGGATTGTAAAAATCCGCCCTTGCCAGTTGCAGCCAAATCCGCAAAATCACCACCATCAAATATAAGTCGAATAGTGTGGTGATTAAAAAGGTAAATGCATTCATCGAGATTTCTACCTATTAAAGTCCGATATAAAAACGCGTTAGTGGAAATTAAAATGTCTTAGCCATTTCTTCTGCACGTTTAATACAGTTTTCCATGGCTTTTTTTACTAAACCACGCATATCCGCAGCTTCAAATGTCGCCAGCGCCTGTGCGGTGGTCCCGCCCTTTGAGGTGACATTCTCCCTTAGATTACCTAAGGTCAGTTGTGGATTTTGCTTTGCCATCATAGCAGCGCCGAGCGCGGCTTGCTGCACTAAAGTTCTGGCTTTGTCTTCATCCATTCCCATTTCTTTGCCTGCATCTATCATAGACTCCATTAGCAAAAAGAAATAAGCCGGTGAACTGCCCGATAGTGCAATCACTTGATCTAATTCTGACTCTTCATTAACCCACACAATTTCGCCGCCGCTGGACATCAAACGATCGCAAATGGCTTTTTGCTCGGTAGAAATAGCCTGAGGCGCATAGAGGCCTGTCATGCCCACACTAATCTGCATCGGTGTGTTGGGCATAGCGCGAATAAGTTTAATATCCTGCGCCAGGTAATCGGTATAACGTTTTGCTTTAATGCCTGCAGCAATAGTGATGACTAACTTTTGCGACATATCGACGGTTTGTAATGCTTCACACACTTGCTGCATCAATTGAGGTTTTACCGACAGCACTATGACATCGGCAGCTTGCGCTGCGGCTAAATTATCTTGAGAAACCAAAATCCCTAAATCGGCTTTTAGTGCGTCGAGTTTACCTTGGCTAGGATTGGTCGCTTGGATGAGTTGAGCAGGATAGCCGCTATGAACTAGGCCACTGATGATGCTGCGCGTCATGTTGCCGGCACCGATAAAGCAGATTTTCTGTTGATCCATTTGATTCTCTTCAGTGTGTTAACCGTTAATTTGTAACAGACTCACCTTAAATCAAGATGATAAAACGGTTAGTCATTTGAATGTCAGAGCCAGATTAGTTGACTCTCGCTAATTGAACTTAAATGTCGTGATCTTTAATACAGTATTTGGGCATAAAGCGCTAAAAACAAGGTCAAGCTCACACACTGACCTCGAACTTCATGCCTCGAGTGAGTTTACGCAGCGTAATTGCGCTCACCAAAAATGGCACTGCCAATACGCACCATAGTTGAACCACAGCTAATCGCTGCATCTAGGTCATTACTCATCCCCATGGAAAGCGTGTCTACACTGGGGTAATGTGATTTAAGTTCTTGAAATAGATTGTTTAACATCGAAAACTCTTTAAGCTGTAACTCAGTATCTGCAGTAGCCGTTGGGATTGCCATTAGGCCTCTCAGTGCGAGATTAGGTAGCTGAGCGATTAGCTCGGCCAGTGGCAGCATTTGCGCCGCATCTATGCCAGATTTTGTGTCTTCAGCACTGATATTAATTTGAATGCAGACGTTTAATGGCGCTAATTCAGCTGGACGTTGGTCATTGAGACGTTGGGCAATTTTGTCGCGCGAGACTGTGTGCATCCAATCGAAATGCTGGACGACTATGTTGGTTTTGTTGGATTGGAGTGGCCCGATAAAGTGCCATTCAATGTCCGGAAAATCCCCCTTTAGTGCGGTAACTTTCTCCGCGCCTTCTTGGACATAGTTTTCGCCAAAGCAACGCTGACCGGCTTGATAGGCTGCTATAATGTCTTCAATAGGTTTGGTCTTGCTGACGGCAAGTAAGCGAATACTGCTAGGTTGGCGTGCACATTTTTGCGCCGCTTGTGCGATCCTGCGCTGGGCGATTGCGAGTCTGTCTGCTATTGTTGTCATGATGTAATTATCTAGTTGCAAGGATATCCCAAACGATGGAAATCACTGAGTTATTGGCATTTAGTGTAAAACACAAAGCCTCGGATCTACACCTTTCTGCAGGGATATCTCCCATGATCCGTGTCGACGGTGAAGTGAGAAAGATTAACCTGCCCGCGCTCGATCACCAAGGCGTACACAGCCTAGTGTACGACATAATGAATGATAAGCAGCGCAAGGACTACGAAGAACATTTAGAAATCGATTTCTCGTTCGAAGTCCCTAATCTTGCACGCTTTCGTGTTAACGCATTCAATCAATCCCGTGGTGCAGCGGCTGTGTTTCGTACCATTCCAAGTGACATTTTGTCACTTGAGCAATTGGGTGCGCCGGAAATTTTTAAAAAAATTGCCAGTTTCCCTCGCGGATTGGTGCTAGTGACTGGACCTACGGGGTCGGGTAAGAGTACCACACTTGCCGCTATGGTGGATTACGTGAATGAAAATCGACATGATCATATCTTAACCATTGAAGATCCTATCGAATTCGTTCACCAAAATAAGCAATGTTTGATTAACCAACGTGAAGTTCATCGCCATACCCACAGCTTTAATGCGGCGCTTAGAAGCGCACTACGTGAAGACCCAGACGTGATTTTAGTCGGTGAGATGCGTGACCTTGAGACCATCCGTTTGGCGATGACCGCCGCTGAAACAGGCCACTTAGTGTTTGGTACCTTGCATACTACTTCTGCCGCGAAAACGATTGACCGTGTGGTCGACGTATTCCCCGCCGGTGAAAAAGACATGGTGCGCACTATGTTGTCGGAATCGCTGCAAGCGGTTATTTCGCAAACCCTGATTAAAAAGGTTGGTGGAGGCCGTGTCGCCGCCCATGAAATCATGATGGGCACTCCCGCTATCCGTAACCTTATTCGTGAAGACAAAGTGGCGCAGATGTATTCGGCGATTCAAACTGGTATGGCCCACGGAATGCAGACCTTAGAGCAATGTTTACAGAATTTAGTCAATCGCGGTCTTATCACCCGTGAAGATGCAATGGCGAAGAGTTCGAATAAACAAGCGACATTTTAAGGATTTATGATGGATGTTCGTCCGTTTTTAAAAGTGATCGTTGAGCGCAAAGCCTCCGACTTGTTCATCACAGCGGGTTTTCCGCCGAGTGCCAAGATTGACGGTGAATTGCGTCCATTGGCAGAAAGTGCGTTTACACCAGCACAATCACTGGATTTTGTTGAGTCGTTAATGACTGAGGCCCAGAAGCAAGAGTTTCATTCCACTCGTGAGTGTAATTTCGCTTTTGCGGCAAAGGATTTAGGTCGTTTTCGGGTGAGCGCTTTTTGGCAGCGTGAATCGCCTGGCTGTGTGATGCGCCGTATTGAGACTAAAATCCCTGATGTCGATGATTTAAAATTGCCGCCTATTCTAAAAGATCTGGTGATGAGCAAACGTGGCCTCATCATTATGGTAGGCGGAACGGGAACGGGTAAGTCAACGTCCTTGGCGGCCTTGGTGGGTTATCGCAATGGTCATGCCCGTGGGCATATTTTGACTATTGAAGACCCGGTTGAATTCGTTCATGACCACAGAAAAAGCATTATCACCCAGCGTGAAGTGGGCATAGATACTGAATCTTTCGATGCGGCGCTAAAAAGCTCCCTTCGCCAAGCTCCCGATGTGATCTTGATTGGTGAAATACGTACCCAAGAGACGATGGAGTTTGCGCTGTCATTTGCTGAAACGGGTCACCTTTGTATGGCAACCTTGCATGCCAACAACGCCAACCAAGCGTTAGACCGGATTATGCATCTCGTGCCTGAGAGTAAGCATCAACAGTTATTGTTCGATTTATCATTGAATTTACGCGGTATTGTGGCGCAACAATTGATCCCTAAAGTTGATGGCACAGGGCGTCGCGCCGCGATTGAAGTATTGATCAACACCCCAAGGGTGGCGAGTTTAATTGCGAAGAACGAGCTGCATTTGCTCAAAGAAACCATGGCCAAATCGAATGAGCAGGGCATGCAGACGTTCGATCAAGCCTTGCTCAAACTTTATGTCGATGGCGAGATTAGTTACGCCGATGCGCTGCACCATGCTGATTCACCGAACGATTTACGTTTGATGATTAAATTGCAGAATAAAGAATCCACGGGCTCAGGCTTTATGGAAGGTGTCACCTTAGACATGGACTAACGCGAGAGTCAGGTTCTAGGTTAAGCAGCTCTTTATGGGCTGCTTTTTGTTGGTGTCGTTAGATTTTCGTTCAGCTCAATCGGTTTTACTTCATCGCTATGCGGTCGTTAACCATAGCTTTTATTTTTTAATTCAATATGATCTTTACCTAGTACGTTTACGTAATGTACCGGTAAAGGAGAAAGCAATGAAAAAATTACCTATGATATTCGCTATGACAGCGAGCTTGATGAGTGTTGGCGCTATGGCGGCCACTTGTCCCGAGTATTTGAACCTTGAAGTACGAAAATTACATTCTGAAGAGACAGTTAATCTGTGTGAATTGACTCAGGGAAAGCCAGTGTTGATTGTTAACACTGCGAGTAACTGTGGTTATACCCCGCAGTTTAAAGCGCTCGAAGCATTGCATGAAAACTATAAAGACAAAGGCTTAGTGGTTATTGGTTTCCCATCGGATGATTTTTTCCAAGAAGAAAATGATGAGAAAGACACGGCTAAGGTGTGTTACATCAATTACGGTGTCACTTTCACTATGCTGTCGACTTCAGCTGTGCGTGGCAGTGACGCCAATAGCGTATTTAAATACTTAGCCGAAAAAACCGGTGCGCCTAAGTGGAATTTTTATAAGTATGTCGTTAGCGGCGATGGCGCGGTTGTGCAACAGTTCAATTCTAAAGTGAAGCCAGATAGCGAAGAGCTTAAGCAAGCAATAGAATCTGTACTTTAATCTTATAAGTATTTATTAATTAAGAGGCTGTATTGGCTAAATTTTCAGGCTTATCCAAAGAAGTTGGACACGGACAGCGCGGCAAAGTGGGCGTGCTGTTATTAAATTTAGGTACGCCAGATGCACCCACAGCATCGGCTGTTAGGCGTTATCTTGCTGAGTTCTTAGCAGATCCCCGTGTAGTCGAAATCCCTAAATTAGTGTGGATGATGATTTTACACGGGATCATTTTGCGGGTACGCCCTGCAAAATCGGCGGCGTTATACCAGAAGGTATGGACAGCGGCCGGCTCACCGTTAATGGACATTAGTTTACGTCAAACGGCGAAGTTAGCGGATAAACTTAACGCCGATAACCATGATGTTTCTGTCCATTTAGCAATGCGTTATGGCAGTCCATCGGTTGCCACTACCTTGCAAACTATGCATCAAAATGGCATTGATAAAATCGTGGTGTTACCTCTGTATCCTCAATATGCGGCGCCCACTACGGGTTCTGCTTTTGATGCGATTGCGGCAGAGTTGTCTAAATGGCGCTATATTCCATCGTTGCATTTTATTAATACTTATCATGATAATGCTGATTTTATTAATGCTTTAGCCAGTTCGATCACGGCTGATTTTGAAGCCCATGGTAAACCGCAAAAATTGGTGTTGTCTTACCATGGTATGCCTGAGCGTAATTTGCATTTAGGCGATCCTTATTATTGCTTCTGCATGAAAACGACTCGACTGGTTACCGAAAAGCTTGGGTTAGGTAAAGATGAGTTTGTGATGACATTCCAATCGCGTTTTGGTAAAGCCAAATGGCTACAACCTTATACCGATGCGACTTTGAAAGCGTTGCCGCAACAAGGCGTGCGCGATATTGCTATCGTTTGCCCCGCTTTTAGCGCCGATTGTTTAGAAACGCTGGAAGAAATTGTTGGTGAGAATGGTCATCTCTTTGCCGAGGCGGGTGGTGAGAAGTTCCGTTACATTGCTGCACTAAACGATGATGATGCGCACATTACTATGATGGCCAACTTAGTGAAGCCACATTTTTGATCCGGTAATTTATCGGGTTAAACATCAAACTGAAAAGGATAAGGCAACTTATCCTTTTCTTTTTATATGGTTTTTTATTGTGGCATTACTTGCTGAAGTTATTTTCGAAGTAGCTTTCGATAATTAGTACGGCAGACACTGCATCGACTTGGCCTTTGGTGAGCGCCTTGAATCCGCCTAACTCGAATAATCTTGCCTTAGCATCGGTAGTGGTTAATCGCTCATCTTGAGTGGCTATTTTGACTTTGAACTTAGCATTGATACGGTTCGCAAATTTACGCGCCCTGTGGGTCATATCTTGCTCAGTGCCATCCATGTTTAAGGGCAGACCAACAACCACTAGGTCGGGTTGCCATTCTTTGATTAAATCGCCTATCTGATCCCAGTTGGGGATCCCATCGACGGCTTTGATTGACAATAATGGCGTGGCGCTGGCGGTGATTTCTTGGCCTATAGCCACACCAATACTTTTAGTGCCAAAATCAAAGCCTAATACGGTTTTCGAATTCATAGTGTGCTGACTTATATTAAGAAATAGGCTTAAGCGTGACCCGCTTGAGCTGAAACCTGCCAAGCATCAAATCCAAGAGCTCGGCTGGCCTGTGGCCAACGGTCTTCGTGTTTAATGTCAAACAAGAGTGCATTGGTTGCTGGAATCGTTAGCCAAGAATTATCGGCAAGCTCTTGTTCGAGCTGATCTTTGCTCCATCCAGCATATCCTAAGGCGACGAGGAATTTCTCTGGCGATCTGTTGCTTCCTATCGCGGTTAACACATCGCGTGAGGTAGTTAGCATTAAACCACAACCCAGATCTGTGCTGTTGGCCCAATAGGGCTGAGAGGTATGCAGTACAAAGCCACGATCTTGGGAAACGGGTCCGCCCATCATGACATTGGCATTGAACGCTAAATCGGTGGAGACTTGCTCAGCTGGCAAATCCATTTGTTCTAATAGCGAATTAACTTCGATACCGAGCGGTTTATTGATCACCAGTCCCATGGCGCCTTTGGCATCATGTTCACAGATATAGATGACTGAGCGTTCAAAAAACGTATCGTGCAGTGAAGGCATGGCAATTAAGAAATGGTTCTGCAAACTCTCCATTAAACTACTCCGTTCGATGTGGCTAAGTTGATCTAGCATGCTGCTATATTGCTAAGTCGGGCGAGATTAACCGCCAGCTAATTTAACTTTGTAGTTCTGCTTCTCAAGCAATAGCTTTAATTGCTCGCGGTTATCAGTTTGGACCTCAATAGTGAAATCTTTTACCGTGCCACCACAACCACATTGTTTTTTAAGGGTTTGAGCCATTGCTTTTAACGCGATTTCATCGAGACCTAGGCCTGAGATAATCGAAACGCCTTTGCCTTTGCGGCCCTTACTGTCTCTATGGATCCTGACTATACCGTCGGATTCAGGAATCGCTTTAGTGACGGGCTCTGCATTAATACGGCCTTTGTCGGTGCTGTACACTAAGGATACATTAGGATCTGCTTTCATAGATTTCATTCATTGGTGTTAAAAGATGACTTATACCCGTTGAGTTTATCAAATTTGCAGGGGTTCTGGGAGGTAAAAAAAGACCACTTGAGGATTATCCTTAAGTGGTCTGAACAAAATGCTAACTCTTTGCAGGGAAGTAAGCATATTTTTGAAAAAGAGAGCGTTATCCGCCGTTTTAATTCATGCGCATAAAGACCATGACGATCAGCGCTACTGCTGTCAGTAAGGCGCTGGGCATAATAAATTTATGCAGCTTAGGTAGCGCAATTAAGCAGGCGGTGGTTACAAAGCCGAATGCGGCGACTGTCGCATAATTAGTGCCATTCGCGACGGTATCTATGACCAACCAGCCAAGTACAAGAAGAGGTAAAATCAGTAAGCTGACAGGCAAATGGCGCTTTATCTTGGCGTTATTTGCCTCGAGTGAGATTTTTTCTGGCGCAAGGAAAAAAATGGCTGATGCAACCAAAAACGCGCTAATAAACCAGTACATTTCATTACCCCTCTAATCTCAATTGATAATCATTATCATCTTTGGTTTTGCTGAAGTCAAGCTGAATGAGATGCTGCTTTTTAATCAATTGAGTTGTAGATCAGATGATTGCTCTGTAAGCTAAATTCATATCTCTGATACTTGTCTTTGTTCGGTTCGAACATCTGAGGAAATTAAGATGAAAAATATTTTTGTAGCTTTAGCCGTGCTGGCATTAAGTGCCTGTAGCTCGATGAAGTCTGGCTGGGACTATGATCCTAGCGCCAATTTTACCCAATATAAAACCTATGCTTGGGTTGCTCAGAAAGCCGATTCTGCCGGATATCATCTTGATGGCTTGATGGATCAAAGAGTAAGAGAAGCGGTTAATAGCCAGTTAGCGAGTAAAGGCATGACATTAGTCGATGCGAAAGACGCTGATGTATTGGTTAACTACCTGACCAAAGTCGACAAGAAAATCAATGTTGATACCTTCAATAGTAATTTTGGCTACAACCCATACTATGGTCCAGGATGGGGTTGGGGCGGCAATATGCAGACCCAAACTACAGTGAGAGAATATGAAGTTGGTACGCTGATTATTGATTTAGTTGATAATAAAACGACTAAGCTTATCTGGCGTGGTTCTGTTGCCGATACCATTCGCGACAAAAATACCCCAGAAGAAAGAGTACAGATCATCAATCAAGCGGTGGGCAGTGTGATGGCAAATTATCCCCCTAAGCCTGACACTAAGTAGTTCTGACTCAGTTTGAATGAAAATCAAGCGGCCAGAGGGCCGCTTTTTTGTGGCTGATTTTTATGCGTTTTGCCCATTCGATTAGATGATCTGCAGTTATTTATCATCTGATTGAATTTACGTTATTAATACTTATTAAAAATTTTAGTTATCTAAATAGACGTGAGAAGTAGTTTTACGCATAACTGGCTATTTTGTTTGCAATTTATACAGTGCTCTTTTGTGGTTGTAGGTATTGGCAATTCATTATTGATGCAATGATGAATTAATTTTTCTAATGATGAATTCAAAATAAAATCATTATAGAACTGAGGGTTTCTGAGGCAGAATCTGTTTCTTTACCTTGTTGGTAGTAGCAAAGATGCATGAGACGCAGATTATTGGATTACTTTGGCTGATTGGTATCATTGCCGAGGCTATGACGGGCGCTCTGGCGGCGGGTCGCAAGCAGATGGATTTGTTTGGTGTAGTGATCATTGGCTGCGCAACGGCGATTGGTGGCGGCACACTAAGGGACATGATGCTCGGCAATTACCCCTTAATTTGGGTTGAGCACGTGAATTACCTTATTGCGATTGCATTCGCTTCTTTACTCACTGTCGCTATCGCCCCTGTGATGCGTTATCTGTCTAAGTTATTTTTGGCTATCGATGCCTTAGGCTTAGCTGTGTTCTCTATCGTGGGCGCGCAGAAGACCTTAATGCTGGGATTTAGCCCAACGATTGCTGTGGTGATGGGATTGGTGACGGGTGTTTTTGGTGGCGTTATCCGCGATATCCTGTGTAATCAAGTGCCTTTGATTTTTAAGAAAGAACTCTACGCGGTGATTTCACTACTGACGGCAGGCTTGTATATCGTCTTAAAAGCCTATCAATTAACCGAGTGGATTAATCTGGTTATTTGTCTGAGCGTTGGTTTTAGCCTGCGGATGTTAGCGCTGCGCTATCATTGGTCTATGCCGACCTTTGATTATCAGGCCAATGGCGATCAGCACACACATTAGATCGTAAAAAATCGTAGATATACAATCGTATAACAAAAGGGCAGCTAAGGCTGCCCTGTTTTTTAGCGGTAAATTACTGCTGTGCTTGAATGGTTTTCAGCGCTTCAAGTGCGGCATCATAGTTAGGATGCTCGGTGATATTCGGAACTAACTCTTGGTATTGGAGTTTACCTTCGGCATCTATGATGAAAATAGCCCTCGCCAGCAAACCGTAATCTTGAATCAACAAGCCATATTTTTCACCAAAATCACGCCAGACAGAATCGGATAGTACTTTGATTTTATCTACGTTTTCTACTTTGCAGAAACGTTTCTGTGCAAAGGGTAAATCGGCACTGATGGTTAGCATGACCACGTCATCGGAAAAATGGCCCACTTCGCTGTTGAAACGTTTAGTTTGTAGTGCACACACGCCCGTATCTAAGCTTGGTACGGCACTTATCAGCACGGTTTTACCCTTAAAGTCGCTTAGCATGACAGGCGCAAAATGATCATCAACCACTTTGAATCCTGGCGCCATTTGCGACAGCTTAGGTAACTTGCCTTCCAAGGTGACGGTTTTTTCACCCATAAGAACCTGGGTTTTCTCACTGGCAAGCACATTGGGGCTTATCAGCACTAAGCCATAAATGCAGCTGGCGGCTAAAAATGAAACGTATTTTTGCATTGGATTTCCTCGCACATGAATATCTGTGCCTTCGCTAATATCTGTCCTTTAAGGTACGCTAAAATGCTACGCGGAACCATAAAAAAAGGCCGGCAATTAGCCGACCTTTATTATTCATTTAGGGTTATTTACTGAGTGGCAATTCTTTTACATGAATATCCATTTGTGGGAATGGAATACCGATATCGGCTGCATCTAATGCATTTTTGATTTGCTCAAGCAGTTGGAAACGAGCCGTCCAATAATCAGCCGTTTTTACCCAAGGGCGAACCACGAAATTAATTGAAGAGTTCGCTAATTCAGCCAGTCCAACTGTATATGATGGATCTTTTAACACATATTGGTTGTTGTCTAAAATCTCAGTTAAGATTTTCTTCGTGAGTGCGATATCGGCAGAATAAGATACGCCAATCACTAAATCGATACGGCGAGTATCCATTGCCGAATAGTTAGTGATAGTGCCATTCATGATGGATGAATTTGGCGCCACAATAACCTTGTTGTCTGGTGTACGAAGCTTGGTTGAGAATATAGTAATTTCATCAACAGTACCGGCAATGCCAGCGGCTTCAATATAGTCACCAACGCGGCAAGGGCGGAATAACACCATTAACACGCCCGATGCGAAGTTAGACAGAGAACCCTGTAGCGCTAAACCCACCGCTAAACCAGCGGCACCGATAACGGCGACCAATGATGCGGTTTGTACGCCAATTTGGCCTAAGGTGGCAATCACTGCGAAAACAAACACAATTGCCCAAGCGAGGTTTGCGACAAATGAAACAACTGTCGGATCAACTTTACGGCTGTTAAGTAATTTACGAACCAGCTTTTGCGCTACGCCGGCAAAGTATTTACCAACAAAGAAAATGATAATGGCAAATAAAACTTTTAAGCCATAAGTCACAATCAGATCCGGTGCTTGCTTTAATAAACCTTCAAGGTTTTCCATTGAATAACTCCCTAAATATACGCTAACTAAAACTATTTATTATTGACGATAAATTGTACTCGTCGATTTAAACTGCGCCCTTCGCTAGAACGGTTGTCCGCTACAGGTTCAGATATACCTTTACCCATTACGGTAAAGCGATTTGGATTAAAGCCATAATCTTCAACCAAAATACGTTTCACATTTTGAGCGCGCTGAAGTGACAGCTGATAATTAAACTCAGGCGTGCCAACGATATCTGTGTGGCCCACTAAGGTTAGTGCGACATCATTCGCTGCTAAATATGCTTTCACTAAGGCTAAAGTTTTCCATTGCGAAAAGTCAACTTCGGCAATGGCAAATTCAAAATACACCACAACGGTAGAAATATTATGACAATCTGCGCTGAACTCAGCATTGGGATTACTCGCACTACAATCTGCTGATGCAGTCGCTTCCACCTCTACCTCTTCAACACAGCCATTGGCCATTACTTGCGTGTCTGGCGCTGTGTTAGGGCAGGCATCTTTGATGTCAGGCACGCCATCTTGGTCAGTATCAGACCAAGCGAATACCTGCGATGTCAGGCTTAAACTTAATAGTAAAAGTACCAGCTGAATCCATCGAGATTGGGAGTTTTTCACTACAAATCACCTATTGAACGATAAGTACTAGTCAAAATTACTAAAGTGATCGCATGGTTGTAGCATGACCATCTTAGTGCGGCATTCTATCGACTTAGGCGCATTTCGCCAAGTGAAACGCGTTCACGCGTCAACTCATCGACAGGCATATATCGGCAATATCTTGAGTATATTTATGTTTTTATTAGTTGAAGCCAATATTCAGATCATCACTTCGCCCATGTATTCACGTTTGGAGTCAGTAACATGATGAATAAGCATGATGATAAACTATACAAAATAAGCCTTTGGCGCTAGAGTCTTGAGCCCATTAAGCGCCAACCAAACCTTAAGTTGAGGACGAGATGATAGATTTACGCAGTGATACTGTTACCCAGCCAACAGCAGCGATGCGATTAGCCATGTCCAGAGCCGAAGTAGGTGACGATGTTTACGGTGATGATCCCACGGTAAATAGTCTGCAGGATATGGCCGCAGAGATGTTTGGCTTTGAAAGCGCATTATTTACCTGTTCAGGTACGCAGGCGAATTTATTGGCTTTGATGGCCCACTGTGAGCGTGGTGATGAGTATCTGTGTGGCCAGCAGGCCCACAATTATAAATTTGAGGGTGGCGGAGCCGCCGTCTTAGGCAGCATTCAACCCCAACCTTTGTTGAATCAAGTCGATGGCACCATTGCCTTGGCCGATATTGAAGCCGCCATTAAGCCTGACGATATCCACTTTGCCCGCACGCGTTTGCTCAGTTTAGAGAATACAATTGGTGGTAAAGTGATTCCGCAAAGCTATTTAGCGGACGCGCAGGCTCTGGCCTTTCATCGCGGATTAAAAATCCATCTCGACGGCGCGCGAGTTGCTAATGCGGCTGTGGCGCAGAATATCGCGATAAGTGAGATTACGGCGCATTTTGATTCTGTGTCGATTTGTCTGTCCAAAGGGTTATGCGCGCCAGTTGGCTCATTACTCTTAGGTGACGAGCGTTTGATTAAGAAAGCGATTCGCTGGCGTAAGATGCTCGGTGGCGGTATGCGTCAAGCAGGGATACTTGCTGCTGCGGGTAAGCTCGCCTTAACTGAGCAAGTGCAACGACTGAGTGAAGATCATGACAACGCGGCGTATTTGGCTCACCAGTTGGCCGAGTTGAGTGAGTTCGACGTCGATTTAGCCGCAGTACAAACCAATATGTTATTTGCCAAATTAGCGCCTCAGGTAGATGCGGATTTATTGGCGAAACACTGTCGAGCTGAAGGCATTCTAATAAGCCCTGGGCGCACGATTCGGCTTGTGACTCACAAAGATGTGAGCCGTCAGGACATAGATAAAGTGTTGCGGGTTATGAAGCAGCACTTCACCGCCTAAGCGCTGCTTGTTTTAAAACCTCTAAATGCCCGAGCTTTGTCTCGGGCATTTTTATTTGCGGGTATAACTTGATGTTGAATTATTGAGCAATTAACTGTTGATTGGTGAAAACAAGCCTTAGACCACGGGCGAAATATTTGTGCTTATCTATACTCAAAACAATAAGGTTTTATTGCTAAGGTAAATTTGGGTTGAAGCCTAATAACAATACTAATAAAGGGGTCGATTATTGGACAAATCGGATCAGTGAATTAGAAATGCCAGCACTGTGTTCGACTGTTAAATCGCTAGAAAAGCTCGCCAAGGATGACGTTTCCTCTCTCGCATTACTTGGGCGTAGCGTGATGCACGATAACGCCTTAACCTCTCGTATTCTTCGAGTCGCCAATAGTGCTATTTATCATAAAGGAAGTAGCCAAATCTCCACCGTTAGCCGCGCCGCCATAGTGCTGGGTTTCGATGCGGTTCGAAATATCTGTATCACAGCTAAGTTACTCTCAAGTTTGTTGGAGAGTAAAAATCTCGCGCCCAATGTCTATCAAAGGTTAATTAAGTTGATGGCCAAAGCATTTCAAGCGGCCATGATTGCGCGGATGATGTTGAGTCATCATGACGAGGAGATGCAGGAGGAAGCCTTTATTGCCTCTTTGTTATATCACATCGGCGAGAGCGCTTTTTGGAGTATTGGGGGCGAATTTACCGAAGAATTAGATTTAACGCTCTGCCAATGTGAAACGCCCGCCGAAGAGAGAAGTGCTACCCGTGAAGCCCTTGGTGCTTCTTTTTTGCAGCTCACCCAGAGTATTGCCCGTAATTGGGGATTGGGAGAGTTGCTGATCCAAGCGTTGAATTATCCAGAGGATCAGCGGCCAGATATTCGGGCTATTTTTCTTGCCGATAAGCTCTGCGACATTTTATCGCAACCCGTTCTCGATAAGCTCGAGTTAGCGAAACGTATGACTCAAGCTGCGAGTTTTACTGGGCTAGAAGAAAAAGAGTTTTTGGTACGAATGCAACGCTGCGCGAATGCGACCCATAAGTTGGCAGAAGTGTACGGTGCTAAAGTGTTACTCGATTACTTGCCCGATCCTAAACGTATTGTCGCCGCTGAACCCGATCTACCTCCCATTCCGTTAGATATGCCAGTCTATCAAGTTAACTTGAATATTCAGTTAGCTAAGTTGCGTGAATTGACAGGTTTTGCCATTAATAAAGCAGATTTCAATCAGATAATGCAGACGGTTCTTGAAGGTGTTCTTGAGGGCGTGGGTGTTGACCGCTGCGGTGTTTTGTTGTTATCGCCAAGCCGTAAACAGCTCCAGCCTAGGGTGATATTGGGCCGTGATGCCGATGCGATAAAACAAGAGTTTATTATCGATTTGAGTGACAAACGTGGGCTATTTCATCAAGCGATGGAGCATAAGGCACCACTTTGGGTGGACGATCCCTGTTCTAAAAAATGGCAGGAGCAGTGCAAAGAATTACAGGCACGGCACGTGTCAAGGAAGGGCTTTTTACTGGCGCCTTTGTTGGTTGATAGCAAAGTGATCGGGTTTTATTATGCTGATAGGGGCCCTTCGGAAAGGGCATTTGAAGAAGTGGATTTTCAAAGTTTTATCCACTTCTCCCAATTGGCGAATGTGTGTTTTACCGTGTCCTTGAGATAGCGTTCGCTGTTAGCTGCTTCTCTTATTGCTGGTTTTTTGAAACCGTACAATTTGAAACCGTACAATTTGAACCAGTGATGATATCGAAATCTCACTTTTTCTAAATTGTACGCTTTCGAAACCCTATTCGGCGGAGTGCGGCATTATTGTTTATTTGCGGCTTTGATCTCGGCGGTGATCTGTTTCGCTTTCTCATTGGGGATTGGGAAACTTAAGTGGTATTGCGCAATTTTCCAGTTGCCATCGGTTTTGATCAAAGTACCGGTTCCTCGGCTGACGCCATAGGCGGGGCTGTTTAATAATTCGTCGAACACTATGACGTCGCCATGTTGGATTAAATGCCGCTCTGTTAAATCATAGCGCCAACCTTTTGTAGGGCGGGAGTAATGTTCAAACTCCGCCATTCCCCAACGCTCACTCGCATCCGTCCCAATAAAAATGCCGTCTTTTCGGTACAGGGCAAAATACTTATCCCAATCGGCATCGCTTGAATATTGGTTGAGTAAATCCAACACCTGGGCTGCCGCTTGTTGGTCTGAACTCGATGACGTTTGAGCGCCTTGGACTTGAGTGTCTTGTGTTTGAGCGCTTTGTGTTGGCGAGTCCTGTGCCTGTGCGCTTACATTAAGGCCGCCAAGCATTAAAGCACTGAGCAGTAACCCCAAGCTAGCGCGATTAACAATAGTGGCACGACTGGCATTAGTAGCACGACTGGCTTTAGTCGCGCGACACATATTAGCGGGGCGATTAACAGTGGTGCCTTTAACTGCGAATGCATGAGTGTCTTTGAGCATTTAGTGTGCCTCTACTTTTATGGGTTAATGCCAGTTTATCGGATCGAGTTGATAAAAGCGGCTCAGTTCCTGATACAAGTCTGGGTGTTGTTGGTAGAAATCCTCTGGCTTTTCAAAAAAAACTTCAGTAATAACGGCAAAAAATTCAGCGGGATTCGTCGCACCATAGTAATTAAATAATGAGGGCGTGCCAAAGTTCGCGCTGTGCTGTAATTGGGTGAAAGCCTTGCTTAGTACTTCTGACCAAGTGCTGTAATCGGCAAAATGTTGCAGTATCGGCGCGCCATTGGCTTGGCCGTCTTCTTGATCGAGCTGATGGGCAAACTCGTGGATCACGACATTATTGCCATCGTGGGGATCGGCGGCGCCGTCTAAGGTATTTTTCCACGAGAGCACCACTTTGCCGTATTCCCAAGATTCGCCCGCCAGCACATTGCGCTGTTCCCACACAATACCGTTCGTGTCTCTATGTTGATTATTAACGATAAAGGCATCGGGATAGACCAAAATTTGTTTCAGTTTGGGGTAAAAGTCTGTTTTTCGATTGAGCAGCAGGAGGCACGCCTGTGCTGCGATAGTGACTCTCACTTCATCGGTGATCTCGAAATCATCGCAGCCAACAAACTCCTTTTCATCGATGAAGATTTGGATAAGCCGTTTGAGCTGTAGCTGTAAATCTGTCGGTAACGCATGGAAGTAAGGCAGTCTTTTTTTGAGAATGCTGCGCCATTCTTTTGGAAAGGGTTTGGCCGTGACTCGGCGGCGGTGCAAGGTTTTGCGCCAACGACTTGAAAGTAGCCAAGCGATTGCCCCGACTCCGAGGATAAGCGTGATAACAATGGCGAGCATACTTTCCCTGACCTAATCCTGATTAACTTAGTATTAGCTAATGGGGGTGAAAAGGACTTAACTCAATCCTTTGCTGAAAAAAGAAACGTTTCTGCCGTCGCGATTGGCGCCTTAGGAATAGCGAATGGGTTGGCCGAGGAGGGCTTCGGTGCGGTTACGCCCCGTCAGTTTGGCATGATAGAGGGCTTCATCGGCGCGATTAATTAAACTATTGGTATCTAGCTGTTGCGGTAGTTGCCAGCAAGTAATCCCCGCGCTGATGGTAAGTATGCCCGCATGGGGAGAGTCTTCATGGGGAATTTCTAGGCTGATGATTTTCTCCCGCAATCGTTCGGCAAATTGATAGACCTCCTCGAGAGGACTCGATGGCAGCACTATCATAAACTCCTCACCGCCATAGCGGGCGAGCATGTCAGTTGGGCGTTTTAAGATGGATTTAGCGGCGTTAACAATGTTTTTCAGACATTGATCACCGGCGACATGGCCGTACCTGTCGTTAAATTGTTTAAAATTATCAATATCAAACAGAATGATGCCAAGGGGCATATTGTGATCCCTTGCATACTCGAGTTCTTTTTGGAGTTGTATATCTAAATAACGGCGGTTGTAGCAGCCTGTTAGTCCGTCAGTTTCCGCCATTCCTTTAACCTGGGCCGCATAGCTTTTTAGGGTTTCTAAAGAGTTCACCATTTGCTGCAGTTCTAGGTTGTCAGTGACCGGCATGTGGGTGTCGAGCTTTTCATTGGCGATAGCGTTCATGGCATCTCGCGTCGCCATCACAGGTTTGATAATGCCCTTAGTGATGAAGTGCCAGCTGGTGAGCCAGATGAAGAAGCAATACAGAATACCACTGCAGAAAATCAATATGATAAATGCGGTGCTGTCGCTTTTAAGTTCGCCGCCCGTTTGTTGGATTTCATTCTCGACTTGGTTGACCAGATTTTGGGTATAGGTCGCGACGATTTGCGCGGCATCGGCTTGGTACTCTAAATGCGCATTGGCGATATGCGTGCTTTTAATGGCCTTGCGGGACAGTTCAAACAGGTTATCTTCACCGACCATGGTCTGTTTTATTTGCGATAACAAATTGAAATATAAACTGGTATCCCCGCTAACGCCCTCGAGAATCGCCTCCATATTTAACAGCAGTCGCATCGCTTCTCTTTGGGTGCGGTTAAGCTCAACCAGATTGTCGATAATTTTTACCTGAGATAGGCGGGTAAATAAGTGTTCTCCCAAATGACTAAATTGAGACAATTGCTGGTTGGTATTGATATTCATCGCAATCTTGTCAAAATTTTTCAGCTTAAGCTGACGCTCTGAATCGGCATTGATGCTGTGAAATTGGGTCTGCATTTCATCGGTAAATCCCGATGCCATTGAGGTTAAATTGGCTTGAATATTTGTTGCTTGTAAATTGGCTTGTAGGGCGGAATCGGTTAACTCGGCAAGTAATGGCAGCTGTTGTAAATAGTAAAGTTGGATATCTAACGCGTGATTCAATTCTTGCTTACTGACAGTAGAGGTTTCAATTAAGGCCAGTAATCGGGAGTCATTAATTAATCGTTCCCACTGCGCGGAGAGCTCACTCAATAGGCGAAGTCTTTGCTGTTCATTATCATAATGATTTAAGCGCGCTGTGATGATTTGCAGTTTTTCACTGTTTTTTGCCAGTTGCAGCGCAGTGGTGACTTTAACAACATCCACTCCCACTAAATGCTCAATTTCTGATTTCAGTTGCTGTGACAGCAGTATGGCGACGACACCATTAAACAGCGCCATGCCCACTATAATATAGAAGGCTAAGGTTATTTTTTGTTTTAGGCTTTTCAGCGGTTTAATGCTTGTCATTGGTTTTCTTGTCAATCGCAGGTACCTCTCCATAGGTATTTTGGAGGTGTTTTATCTCTGCACTTAGTTTAATAAAAATATCTTCGCTGTCAGCGGGCCTGCGGCTAGCGCGATAACAAGCATGGCTGAGTTCAGGGTAAATCTGTCCCATGGCTGTACTGGTAAAATGCCCAACTTCTAACACCTTAGTTGACCAAAACATATTCGCGATATGGCTTGCTTCGAATGCCCCCGCTATGGTCCTTAATGATTCACTTTTAAATTCGTTGGCGGTCACAACATCCATACGACAGGGATTACCGCCGCCCAAAGCATAAGCGTGTTGCGCCTCATAGGTGCCCATATATTTGATGAGCCAATAGGCCGCTTGGGGATTTTTGCTGTCATAACTCACGGCAAAAGCATAGGCGCCGTTATAGGAATAACCGCCGGGTACTTGACTCACAGCAAGGCGTGCGCCGGGAATATTTTGCTCAACTTTGAAGGATTTATGCCACAAATTATTGTAAGCGAAAGGCCACATTGCCGCTTGCCCTGTGGCGATTGCATTGGCAGCCTCATTGAAGGCAAATTGCTCGTTGGCAGGCACGGCATAGGGCATTAATTCGCGATAAAGCTTGGCGGCTTTGATGGCCTCATGGTTGATAGTCGGCACTTCAAAATGACTGATCTTTTTTTGTTCATTATAAATTGGCTGCATCCAATTGCCGCCTAAGCTCCAGATCATGCTGGAAAATTCATCGTTAATATGTGGCTTATCACCCGACATTAGCGCCAAGCCATAAAAGTCGTGGGTTAACATTTTATCCGCCAACATAGTGCCCGCTTTACGGGTGAAAAACTGGGCTTGATCCCGTAACTCGGTTAAGGTTTTTGCTGGTGCGAGCGGGTAACCGAACTGGCTCTGAAAATGTGTTTTTTCAGTGTTATTATCGAAGAGGTCGGATCGGTAATGATTACCCATCACATAGTTATTGTAGGGAATAGCATGGATTTCTCCATGGTAGGATAAGATGTTCAGTAGCGATGGGTAATAGGGTTCTAGGTACTTCTCCATGGCCTTTTCACCGTCGGGATCGTAGAGTTTTGCGAGTTCGACTAAAGGGACTGTGTAGCCATTGGCTGCCCAGTCTTTTGCCCAGCCAGCTTCCATCGTCAGCAAGTCGTATTTGCCTGAACCTTGGAGTAAATCTTGGGTCTGCAAATTAAACATACTATCAAGTTCGGTGCTGATCACTTGCACTTTTACACCGGTTTTTTCAGTGAATTTAGGCAACATTTCTTGTGTTAAATAGTCGGTCCAAAATCCCTTTTCTGCGACTAAGGTGATGGGCGCTTTGTTCGTGAGCGGCGGGATTTGTGCCAATGAAAACTCTGCGTAGCAGGGCATCAGAAACGCAGCGCTTAAACAAAGACAGATAAGTTGGTTTGGCTTTCGCAAAAAAATACACCTTAACGTTACTGATTCACTGTGAATAAATAACACTTATTCATCATTCTGTACATTTAAGGATAGGTGGGATCAGCACTTATGCCGCGATTTTATTGTGGTTTTTATCTTGGTGCTTGTTCTTGAGTAAAAAAGCCGATAACCCGAGCTTAGCTGAGTTACCGGAAAAGGGTGGGAGTATTGCGAAGCGTTAACAGTTTTGGCGCTGTTGTTCTCGTAATTGCCTCAGGGCAATGGGCAGTTCGTAATGTTGTTCAATCAAGAATCGGAGCAGTTTCGATTTGGAGAGCGTGCTTTCTTCCGACAAGGTGGCGAGCTGGCTAATAGCCGCTTCGCTGAGTGAAAAGGTTGCCTTGCGATAGTGAGTTGTGGCCTCTACTTGTGCTGGCGATAAGACTTCAGTCCCTAAGCTCTGCTTGTGCAAGAGCAGCACATTGGAATGACTTAGCTCTATGTCGGTCGTTATGTTAGCGACCTTTGAGTCAGCGGTGTTAGCGTTTGTTGCATCCGCTTCAAAAGCGAAATGACTGGTTTTTGTCTTATTTAGGCTTTGTCCCATGGCATATAAGTTTGCTGCCTCAATAAATTCGTCTAACGAAAGCGACGGTTGTATGCTGCTAGATGGCATAGCGTTTTTCTTGAGGTCGCTGAGTCCCATTTTGCCCCCTTTGTTGAGTGGTAAGGTGAGTGGGTTGAGTTTGATGGAGCAAACCATTATTGAGCAAACCATTATTTGTCAAACCACTGTGCATCTGACCTTTACCAGCACTCTGAGCGAGCATCGCAGGATGTAGGCGGTCTTCTAAATTGGCGGCGCAATCGACTTGGAACAATTCACAGGCAATAGTACGGATTTCTTCTGCGGCCTTTCCGCTAGGGTCGATTTCAATCACTGATAGTCCTGACTCTTCGCTGTCATCATACACATTACGGCAGTAGGTTATTGCATCAAGGACGTTGATATTATAGGTTTTACAGACTTCTTTGGCTTCTAGAATTCGGTTAGCTTGATTAGGTAAACTTGGGCATTGGGTAATGACAAATGAAGCCTGTAGCTTTGGGTTTATCATCTTACAAGTCGCGACGATATCGTCCATGTGGCTAACGGTTTTCAAATCGCGGCGCTTAGGTCTTAAGGGCATTAAAATGTAAGCGGCGACTGACATGGTTGCTCGCAGCGCTAGGTTGTCTTGACCACCACAGTCGACTATGACCACATCATAATGTTGTTCAAGACTAAGCAAGTCATTACGGATCTTGCCGTAAAGCTGCACACAATTGATGCTGGCCAATTTGGGATTATTGTTCCTTGCCTGGATCCAATCTGATGTGGTGCGTTGGGGATCGCAGTCCACCATAATGACTGAGGCATTGCATTCTGTGGTTAGAAAGACAGCTATGTTTTGGGCTAAACAACTTTTACCGCTGCCGCCTTTTTCTCCGCCGATTAACACTATCATGACGCATTCCTTAATTCTTTTGATGACCCTTGGGCAGCGAGTTGATGAGTTGGGAGCCACACCGTTTTTGTGCTCGAAATCGAATGTAAACCTTATGTTAACCTCAGTCAATTGGCTGATTTTTGACGGTTTTTGATTAAATTGTCAGCAATGGTTTTTTGTCAGTATCTGGTCACGTGCCGTTAATTTGACAAGTAATAGTTGAGGAATAATTTGTGAGTGATATTTTTAAGTTTTTATTTTTAAAAGGTTTAATTTGAGTGGTATCAAGTTGCAGGCTTGTTTGTTGCAATCTATGCCTGTTCACAAAATGTGAATCCTGACTTTTTATTTCTCTATCGGTATAAATATTAATTTTATATTGCTAAATGTTATTAATGAATCCGTGTAAAGAATCGACTTCTCAGTCGAAAGTGGTCTTGTTTGGTGAGGTGCTTGTCATCAAACTGCCAAATGCTGGCTTTATCATCTCTTAGACTGCCGTCTAAATCGCTTGCAATTTCAACCATGAGAGAAGGGATGCCAAATGGATATCAAAACTATTATGCCTATTAAGTTTGAACTCGTTGAAACAGCACCGCTATTCCATGAATTACTCAATCTGCGTAGTGCCGCTGGCCGCCCTTCGATCGGTGTTGAGCTTGCGGATGTGCAGGCACTGTTTTGGGTCTCTATCCGATTGAGTGACAATGCTGAAATGGAGCATGCTGGCGCGGGAGTCGCTAAGTCTAATCTGTTAGCTACGGCGTGTGTTTACGGTAATAAGCCTGGGCATTTGGCCATTGAAGATTTTATCGTGTTGCCCGAATACCAATCCTATGGGCTGGCGAAGATCATGCTTGAGCGAGTGATGGACTTTGTCGATGGACACGCAAGTTCTGGGACTTGCATCAGTATTACCGCCCATGGCGAGTCTGAGCGTTTATGCAGTGAATATGGTTTTCAATATGCGCCATGCGCTAACTTAGGGCCAAATTTATTAAAGATTGTCGCTTAGGGTTCTGCGTGGAGCATTTTGTGCGTCGATGATGCTAACTTGGCCTTTGAGTGTAGGGTCACTTTTGTGTGCATTTTTGTATAAGCTAACGGCGACTGGCGACTTTGATTGGCTTATGTTGTAGCATCCGTGGGATTATCGGGACGAACCTGCACGAGATAACAATCTATGGATCAGCAACTACTCATCGACGCTGTAAATCAAAAAATGCCCTTTGGTAAGTACGCTGGACGTAAGTTACTCGAATTACCCGAACCTTATTTGGTGTGGTTCCATAAGCAAGGTTTCCCTCAGGGAAAACTCGGTGAGCAATTAGCCCTAATGTACGAAATCAAGCTTAATGGTTTAGAAGGCATGCTAAAACCGCTGTTGAAATGAGTTCCCTTCTTTTAAGAAAAATACTGCTTTTGCGATAAGTGTTGTATTTCGTGATAGAGATTAGCGATTTATTGTTTTTAGCATGCTTTAATGCAGCATATTAGCAAAACAAAAGGAACGCAGGCATGATGGCAAAATGGGTAAAATTAGCGGCAGTAGCGACTTTAGCGTTAGGCATATCAAGTGCTTGGGCTCAAGGTGTCACCCACGAGGGGACTGTTGTTGATACGATGAACGGTGGTGGTTACACCTACGTACAGATTAAAGAAGCTGACACCACTTTTTGGGCTGCGGGTCCTCAAACTGAAGTGAGTAAAGGCGATAAAGTGGCTGTGGTTGAACAAATGTGGATGAACGAATTCACTAGCAAAACCTTAAACCGCACCTTTGATAAGCTGTTATTTGTCGGTCAAATCGATAAGAAGTAACAGTAACGAGTGCGCTAACCTGTGCGCCTCTTTAAGCAAACGGCTTCGATATTATCGAGGCCGTTTTTGTTTCTAACCATTAAAACCGCAAAATTTGAGCCTATCTCGATTAAGCGAAACGCGGCAAAATAGCACTATTGCTAGCGGTTATTACTCAACAGAGAACAATTAAGTGACGGCGTTTGAACAGTTTGAGATCCAGCCTTACCAGTCATGTTATGCCCGTGAGGTGAGTGAGTTAGTTCATCTTTGCGTGCATAACATCACCCATGCTCGTTATTCACAGGCGCAACTTGCCGCTTGGTCTGCGGCGCCAAGATCGGCTAAACATTGGGATTTGCGCTTAAACCGCTCGAAGGCGTGGGTGGTATTAGCTAAAGACGCAGCGACAGCTTCTTCAATTTGCTGCGGTTTTATCAATGTCGAAACCCATTTTGCCCACCAAGGTTATGTCGACAGCTTATATATCCATCCAGATTATCAAGCTAAGGGATTGGGTGAGCGTGCCTATCTTGTTTTAGAAGCGTGGGCTAAGGCACAAGGCTATGCGCGCTTGAGTGTGGATGCATCTTATCTGTCTAAAGGATTGTTTACTCGGATGGGATTTATCCAAATACAGCGCAGTTATCAGCAAAAACTTGGGCAAGTGATCCCGGGCTTTTATATGGAAAAGAATATGGAACAGAATGTTTAACATTGGCTCACTAGGGGTTAACCCAAAAAGTAATGTAAGGTATTCCATAGTAAAACATTAGCTTAACGCCGTTGCGTGACTCGATTTAAGTTAAATCAGCGCTATTTAACTTAGATTAGAATACGGTTAATCTTAAGCGATTAACAATTCAAGATGGAGGGCAGAGAATGAAGATTCGACTATTTACGCCATCGGATGTCTCGCAGTTGGCGGCGATCTTTGAGGCGAGTGTGATGCAAGGCTCTGGCGAGTTTTACTCGTTTGCCGAGCGCTCTGCTTGGGCTTATATCGAAGGAGAGACCCGCAGTGCGCACTATTGGCTCGAACGCTTAAAGGACACCACGATTTGGGTGGCTGAAGCGGATAACATGCTGGTGGGGTTTATCAATCTTAAGATAGGCGCCGACAGTGAAGTTGAAGCCGCTGCCGAAGTGGAATGTTTGTTCGTTCATCCAGAATATGCCCGTTCTGGGGTGGCCACCTCTTTGTATTTTGCGTTGTTTGAAGAAGTTAAAATTTTAGCGCTGAAACGATTAACGGTTGAAGCATCCTATCTCGCGCGACCTTTTTTTGAAAAACAAGGATTTCGCAGTATTCGCCGTAATGAACATAAGCGTTTTTTGAATGCGGCGGATAAAGCACAGGGCCAAGCCCAAGTGTTGGTTAATTTCAGCATGACACTCGCGCTTTAACTCAGCTTATCAAAGTGCGGGTCTGGTTCGCTCAACGAGGCCGTTAGCACTGCTTTTATAACATCGCCTTATAACATGACCATAAAAACGCCAATAAAAAACACTGCCAAAGATGACTTGTGGCAGTGCTTCTAGTTGAGTGCTTATCAAGCTGGCATGTAATCACTTGCTCAACCGTTTGCTCAAGGACTTACTTAATTGTTTACTCAATCGTTAAGCGGTTTTACTGAGTGGTTCAGTTAAGCCGCTCGTATTACGCGTTAGCTGACAAGTCGAATACTAGTGCGGTGACTTGGCCGCTTGTCGCAGTAAAGTCGACACTCGCAAGCTGGGTCAGATGTGCGCCGTCCCCAGTCGTGAGTGTTGTGCCATTGATATCCAGCGTACCTTCAATCAATTGCACATACAGATGACGACTCGCTTGTTCGGCGGTTCTGACCATCGTCACTTTTTCGCCTTCGCTTAATACTAAACGATATAGGGTCGCATCTTGTTGCACTTTGAGCGTGCCATTTTCACCGTTTGGTGTCACTACAGCCGTCAGTGGTGAGCTTTGCTCAAATGCTTTTTGCTGATAGCCCGCATCTATGCCTAAAGTATCTGGGCGGATCCAAATCTGTAAAAAGTGCAGTGGCTCGGTTTTAGAGGCATTAAACTCGCTGTGGTAAATGCCTTTACCTGCGGACATCAATTGAAACTCACCTGCGGGTAAGGTTTTGATATTGCCGAAGCTATCCTTGTGGGCGATAGTGCCGGATATCACGTAACTGATGATCTCCATGTCTTTATGACCATGGGTATCAAAACCTGCGCCGGGTGCCACTCTGTCATCGTTGATGACTCTTAGGGATGATATCCCCATGTGCTCTGGGTCATAGTAGCTAGAGAAAGAGAAGGTATGTTGACTCTTTAGCCAGCCTAAGTCTGCTTGACCGCGATCTTGTGCTTTTCTTAATGTGATCATCTTGCTTTCCCCTTTATTTGATGCGGTTAGCGAATACGTTATCGACAGCGAATTTGCCAGCACCTGATACCGTCAATGAGACTGTGGCTGCTAATAGGGCGAGACCAAATTCGTAACCGTTATTGGCAAGGAACAGACCGTTGCCTATGTGTACTGAGAAAATCGCTATTATCATAGTGAATGACAATACGAGGGCGGTTGGGCGAGTCAGCAGGCCGAGTAACAGGAATAGGCCGCCGAAGAATTCACTTGAACCTGCCATCAGTGCCATTAAGTAACCTGGCGTCAGACCAATGGATGCCATCCATTGTCCAGTGCCTTCTAAGCCGTACCCACCAAACCAACCAAACAGTTTTTGTGAACCATGGGCGATTAAGATAATCCCGATAGGAATACGCAGTGCCAGTGGGGCAAGACTAGGGGCTGATTTGAGTGTTTTTGCGATGAGTGCTTTCATGGGGTATTCCTAATTTCAAATTATTTAACAAGTATTTAAGTGTGTTGTTCAATCAGTTTTAACTCAGTTTTTAAATCTGTTCTAACTTAACTTTACTCAGTATCTACATCCGATTTCGGCAGTGAGTTCCGTAGAACCTCTCCATTGCTAAGCAGTGTAGACTTGACCTTTGGCAAAGAAAATCGGAACATTTTCAATGTCTACTTCAAATAATTTGAATATGAGGTTTTTATGTTGCCATCTATTAGTCTCGATGGATTAATCGTACTCGATGCCATTGATAGAAAAGGCAGTTTTTCCGCAGCGGCCGAGTCCTTGTTCCGAGTGCCGTCGGCGCTGACCTACACAGTGCAGAAACTGGAAAGCGATTTAGGCACAAAATTATTTGAACGTAAGGGCCAGCGCGCCGAGCTGACCTTAGTCGGTCAACTTGTGCTGCGCCAAGGTCGAGAAATCCTTTCGGCAACGTCTAGGCTGGAAGAAGCGGTACGTCAACTCGAGACCGGCTGGGAGTCTTCGTTAACCTTAGCAATCGATACTGTCGTGCCGGATTTACCCCTATTGCAGTTGATTGGGGAATTTACTGAGCTGGGTAAGCAAGTGACGGTGAACATCAGTGAAGAATCCCTAGGTGGCGGCTGGGATGCACTCTATTCGGGCCGTGCCGATATTGCCATTGGCGTGACGGGTGAACTGCCAAAGGGTCAATATCATGTGGTCGAAATCGGTGAGTTGGAGTTTGTGTTTGCCTTAAATCCTGCCCACCCATTGGCGCAACATGCGGGTCCTATTCCGACCGAGGCATTGTTGCAATTCCCCTCCATTGTGGTGGCTGACAGTTCGACGGCCTTGGCGCAGCGATCGAGCGGTTTATTTGATAGTCGCCAAGTGATCCGGGTGCCGAATATGCAGACCAAGATTAAAGCGCAGCAATTGGGACTCGGCGTAGGCTACATTCCAAAACACTTGATCTTAGATGCGTTGACGGCGGGAAGCTTAGTGGCTTGTCATGTGGAAATGCCGCGCCCACCCCAAGCTGTGTTTATGGCGTGGCGCAAAGACGCGCAGGGCAAGGCGCAGGATTGGTTTACTGTGCGTTTACCGCAATGTGATTGGCAATTTTAAGCTCAGGTTTGTTTAGCGCTTTGTAAGCAGCCACTCACTTTGCTCCTCACTGCATCAATGTTGACGCCATGAGGAGCATTGGCACTTAACCCATACGTTGGCTGTGGCTGGTGTAATGCACGTGCTGTGACAGTAAATCAGACAGATTCGGTGAGCGATTTAAGAATCGAATAAAGGCCTGTGGCAACGTCAGAGACTCCATCGACTCCTGCCAGCGAGCTTGCAGCAATGGATGATAGCCTTCCTTACCCGCAGCTGTGTAAGACGTCGATACCCCGACATACAGTGATTCAGGCTCAACGGGATACCAAAGGGATTGGCTGTCCTGCTGCATCATTTCTAGTCTGAATAAACGCTCGCCCAGTGGACGCCGGCCATCGTAGTAATACCGTAGGCCGTAAGTGTATGGGAAACTACCTGCTCCTGTGCCTCGGACACTGTTGTTGGTTGCCGCGTTAATCGCCGATTCGAGCGCTTGATAGAGGAATTGACCTTGAATTTCATACTTAACTAATGGCAATTCGAAGGGCAGCAATTGCCCCATTACATCCGCTAGCGTCAACTGACCTTGGGCCACCGACTGGCGTACACCGCCGGCATTATGCAGGGCAAAGTTCACCCTAGGGTCGACAAGCTTAGCTTCTTGGAACATGCTGCGACTGACCCAAGGCGCAATTTCACTGCCGTGGGGCAGGGCCTTAGACGGTAAGCGGGTATGGACTAAGTTTTTTGGCACCAGTGCTAAGACTTTGTTTTCCATCTCTGCGATGGCGGGTTTGTAGATGTCTCGAATAACGCCATCAATATCGGCATCGGCATCATCCCAAAGGACATTTGGATGCTGACTGAGCTGTTGGCGCACCGCTTGGTAATCTTGGTTATCGACGGCCGTGTTAGCACTTAAGATAAAGTGTTGATCCAGCATGAAGTAATTGCCGCCAGTTAAGCTCAGCACTTTACCTTCAGCA
The DNA here is from genome assembly GCF_022690845.1 of Shewanella sp. N2AIL. Classification (NCBI taxonomy): domain Bacteria; kingdom Pseudomonadati; phylum Pseudomonadota; class Gammaproteobacteria; order Alteromonadales; family Shewanellaceae; genus Shewanella; species Shewanella sp. N2AIL. The sequence goes on from NZ_JALBYT010000001.1 coordinate 192,295, forward strand.
TCAAATGTTATCTCGGCTAAGCCGACGACTTCGGCATATTTCCCCGCGTGCACTATCGGTGTGTTATTGATGACTTCACCGTAGGGCAGGTTGCTCAAACCTAAGGCGCGAAAATCGCCCTGTAGCGTATGTGTGTGACCACCAACGATAAGGCTAATACCCTCGACTTCGGCCGCGAGGCGTTTATCTTGATCTAAGCCTAAGTGGCTGAGCACGATAATATGTTTGATGCCTTGATTTTTAAGGTGCTCAATCGTGCGTGCGGTTGTCGCGATAGCATCGACAAAACGAGTGTCGGGATCGGGACGAGCGATCTCTTTCATTTGATCTAAGGTAATACCGACAATGGCTAACGTCTTATCGTGGAAGGGCTTAAGCAGATATTTCGCGCGTTTTTGCTCATGATCATAATCCAAGATATTAGGTAAACCACGCAGACAACCGGGTTTGTTGAGATCTTCTTGGCTTAAATCCATGTTGCCCGCAAGCAATGGGAAATCAATCTGCTTAGCAAACTCGGCAAGTCTGGCGTTACCTTCATCGATATCGTGGTTGCCAATGACCATAGCATCGGGCGCTAACAGATTGAGTAAGTGGGCGTTAGCCTTGCCTTTAAAATGGCTGAAATAAAGCGTGCCTTGGAAGCTGTCGCCACCGTGCAAGAAAACAAACGGCGTATTGGTTTGTGCAGCAGCTTGACGTGCCTTAGTGATGTGATGCCCGATGCGGGCATAACCACCGCTATGGCTGGTTACATCAAGCTTATGCTGGCCGAGGTTAAGGCTAAATTGGACGCGGCAGGGCTCAAAATTCGAATGGGTGTCATTAATGTGCGCGAGTGAGAGTGTGTAGCTCTGTGTCATAACTTACCTCTATTACGGCGGGTGAGTATATACCCAAGCGACCTCAAAATGCGAGGCTCAGAGGGTTCTGAGTTATCCGCATTCTAAAAGAATAAAGGGAGCTAGGCTCCCTTTATATTAACAAGCACTAAACTGGCTTAGCCTTCAGCCGGATTTGGCTTCGTCATCATCGGATGCGGCTTCAAAATCACCGTCATCGGATAGGCGAATGCCTTTTTGCTTCATGCGCTTAGTCCAAAGTTTACGTGCTAATTGCTGCATATCGGTCGCGGGATCGTTTAAATCGACAATCTCTAATCCTAACATAGATTCGATAATATCTTCTTGAGTCACAATACCTTGGCTACTGCCGTACTCGTCGACCACCATAGCAATTTGGGTGTTACGTTTAATCATACGCTCAAAAAGTGGCAGAATTTTTGCGGTTTCAGGCACCACAAATAAACTCCGTTTAAGCTCACCAATTGGCGCTTCTGGCGTATAACGCTCAGCCAGTAACACATCGGTGCGGGTAATGTAACCAATCACATCATCATGATCTTGGTCGTACACGGGAATACGGGTAAAAGGTTTGTCGCGATATTGGCGCACAAACTCATTTTGAGTCAGATCCACTGGCAGCGAGAACATCACAGTGCGTGGCGTCATGATTGCCGTAACGGGCATATCACGTACCTTGAGCATTTGCGTCAGAATTTTTGACTCTTGCTCATCAAGCTCACCGGATTCATGGCCGATTTTGGCCATCGCGCTCATTTCTTGGCGGATATAATGGCCTTCATCACCTTTGCCCATCAAACGAGTGACTTGCTGCGACATCCAGATCAGCGGTCTAGTGACACGCTTCATCCACATCACGGCAACAGACACGCTCGGTGCGAGGCGACGCCAATGGTTGGCACCCAATGATTTAGGAATAATTTCTGAGAAGAACAGAATAATAAAGGTCAATACGCCCGAGAAAACACCCAACATATCGTCACCAAATACTTTCGCTGCTTGCGCACCCGCAACGGCGGCGCCGACGGTATGGGCGATAGTATTCAACGTAAGGATTGACACTAAAGGGGCTTCGACATTTTCTTTCAGTTTACGCAAGCGCGTGGCTGCGGCACTGTCAGTTTGTTCGAGTGATGCGATATAACTTGGGGTAACCGATAGCAGAACAGCTTCGAACACACTGCACAGAAAAGAAACTCCGACAGCGACAAGGACTATAATGATGAGGGTTAACATATAGGTGGAATTACAACTCCGTATTTTAGGCCAACATTAGCCCGTGGAGATTCTAGCATAGGTTAATTGAGTTACTGGCTAAAATTTATTTGCGTCTGTATAATTCGCCGCCCTGTTACAGGATCCGGTTTTGGTGTTGAGGTTAGCTATATGAGTGAAAAGAAGATCAATTTATTAGACCTTGATCGTAAGGCGATGCGCGCATTATTTGCGGACATGGGAGAGAAACCCTTTCGTGCCGATCAGCTCATGAAATGGCTATATCATTTCGGCGTCAGTGACTTCGAAGAGATGACCAACATCAACAAAGTGTTACGTCAAAAGTTGGCGGCACGCTGCGAGATCGTTGCGCCAGAAATCTCGAGTTTCCAAAAATCGACCGATGGGACGATTAAATTCGCGATCAACGTTGGTCAAGGCCAAGAAGTTGAAACGGTTTATATTCCTGAGGATGACCGCGCGACCTTGTGTGTCTCATCCCAAGTGGGTTGTGCCCTCGAATGTACTTTCTGCTCAACGGGTCAGCAAGGGTTTAACCGTAACTTAACGGTTTCTGAAATCGTCGGCCAAATTTGGCGTGTATCGCACTTTTTAGGTTTTGCTAAAGACACGGGCGAGCGTCCTATCACTAACGTCGTGATGATGGGTATGGGTGAGCCATTGCTCAACTTAGCCAATGTGATCCCTGCGATGGATATCATGCTCGATGATTTTGGTTTTAGCTTATCAAAACGCCGCGTGACCTTATCAACCTCTGGCGTAGTGCCAGCGTTAGATAAGCTGGGTGATGCCATCGATGTGGCACTTGCCGTCAGTATCCATGCGCCAAATGATGAGCTGCGTGACATTCTGGTCCCAATCAATAAAAAATATCCGCTGGATGAGTTTTTAGCGGGTATTCGTCGTTATATCGCCAAATCTAATGCTAACCGTGGCCGCGTGACGGTTGAATACGTGATGCTAGATCACATCAACGACAGCACAGATCAAGCCCATGAGTTGGCTAAGTTGATGAAAGATACACCTTGTAAGGTGAATTTGATCCCATTCAACCCGTATCCTGGCTCGCCTTACGGCCGTTCATCTAACTCACGTATCGACCGTTTTTCTAAGGTGCTAATGGAGTACGGTTTTACAGTGATCGTGCGTAAAACCCGTGGCGATGATATTGATGCAGCTTGTGGTCAGTTAGCTGGTGATATTCGCGATAGAACGAAACGTTTAGCAAAAAAACGCATGCAAGAAAATCAGATTTCAGTCACAATGAATTAACTCTTTGTTTGCACAGATTTATAGGCTTGCCCATGAAGCATGGATTGCCAAGGTTTTCGTTGATTTTAACCCTGTCATTATTGATGACAGGGTGCGTCACTGAGCGTACTTATACTGGGACAGATATTCCTGTTTCGGAACGAAAGTTAGACAAAGTCGCCGCCGCGCGCGAGCGTTTGCAGCTCGGCTTAACCTATTTAAATCGAGGTAACTCGGAACAAGCCAAATACAATCTTGATAAAGCATTAGAATATGCTCCAGAGCTCGAAGATGTGCATACTGCTTTGGCTTATTACTACCAAACCGTGGGCGATCTAGTACGTACCGAAGAGTCGTACATGAATGCCATTAGTACCAAGGACGCCTCTGGCGATTCCATGAATAATTTCGGGGTGTTTTTGTGTCAACAAAAGCAATACGACAAAGCTGAAAAAATGTTTTTGGCCGCAATCGAGATGCCTAAATATACGCGAACGGCCTCAAGCTACGAGAACTTAGGTCTATGTAGCCGTGAAGCAGGACAAGCAGAAAAGGCACGACAGTATTTTCAGATGGCGTTAAAGTATGACCCGAGAAGATCGGTGTCGTTGCTGGAGATGGCAGAGTTAGAAGTCGACCAAGGTGATTTTATTCAGGCGCGAAACCAACTAGCGCGATATCACCAAGTGGCTGAGCAAACTCCAGAAAGTTTAGCGCTCGGAATCAAAATAGAGCAGGCAGTGAATGATGATGCCGCTGTGAAGAGATTTGGTATTTTATTGCTTGCCAAATTCCCAGCATCACCTCAGGCCAAGCAATACAGAGTTAATTTGCATCAATGAAAGATCATGAAACCAATGCGCCAGTTGAGTCGGTAGCTCCGCAATCAGTCGCGCTAGATGTAACGCTTGGAACCTTATTAAAAGACGCCCGCGAAAAAATGGGCCTTAGCATTCAAGATGCAGCGGTTAAACTGCATCTACGTCCTCGCATTATTGAAGACATTGAAGCTGACAATTTTACCAATATCGCTTCATCCACTTATGTTCGTGGCTATGTGAAAAACTATGCCCGTATGGTCAGTGCCGATGCGGCCTTGATTGAAGCGTGTTTAGTGCGGCAAGTGCCGGTGGTGACTGAGCCTGCGATGCAAAGCTTTTCACGTAAGACGACTTACCAAGCTAGCGATACACGCTTAACTTGGCTGAGTATTTTTATCGTTATTGTGTTACTCGGCTCGTTAGTCGTCTGGTGGATGCAAAAAACGACCTTGTTAAGCACTATCGATGTGTCACAGCCTACGGCCGAAGAGGTCGCTGCGGTGAATCAAACGCTGCCCGGTGATGTGCTATTGACCGAAACCGATGCCAGCCAGCAATTGACTGAAATAGCGGCTAACGGCTCTATGTCAATCGATGGTCCGATTAAAGATACCGATGCCAGCACTATCGACGTGAGCACTGGGCCTACTGACAACAATTATCCTCAAACGGCTGATACGAGTAATGAAGATGGTGGCTCCGCTATTGCAGCCGCCACTGGGCCGCAAACCGCGACTCCCGTAGCTCAACAAACTGTAGTTCAACAACCTGTAGCTCAACAGCCAGTTGCCACCGCAACGCCTTCACCTGCCTCAACATCGCCAGCCACCTCAGTCAACACTCTGGTCGCTGTTGCTGGACAATCGATTATTGATGTTCAGTTAACCGGTGATTGCTGGATAAACATTGTCGATGCTAAAGGCAAAGCCTTAGTCGATGGTGTGAAAGGCGCTGGCGCTGCAGTGCAAGTGAGCGGTGTGCCACCGTTTAAAATTATTTTAGGGGCGCCCCATGTGGCGACCTTAAGCTTAGATGGTCAAATGGTTAGCTTAGCGGATTTCCCCAAGGGACGTGTCGCACGTTTAACCTTGCCGAGAGCCTAACGACCGCGTAATGATCTGCAGCACGTACCGAAATAGAGCGTATTAAGCATGTATAATGAAACTCCCATAAAAAGACGTCCTTCCACCCGCATCTATGTGGGTAATGTACCGATTGGTGATGGGGCGCCGATTGCCGTTCAGTCAATGACCAATACTAAGACCACTGACGTTGAAGCGACTATCGCTCAAATTCGTGCCTTAGAAAAAGTTGGTGCCGATATAGTTCGTGTCTCAGTGCCGACTATGGATGCGGCTGAAGCCTTTAAACTCATTAAGCAAGCAGTCAACGTGCCTTTAGTGGCCGACATCCATTTCGATTATCGCATTGCCTTAAAAGTTGCTGAGTATGGCGTCGATTGCTTGCGTATTAATCCGGGCAATATTGGCAATGAAGAGCGTATTCGCAGCGTGGTTGAATGCGCCCGTGACCACAATATTCCCATCCGTATTGGGGTGAATGGCGGTTCATTAGAGAAAGATCTGATGGACAAGTACAAAGAGCCCACGCCACAAGCATTGCTCGAATCAGCCATGCGCCATGTGGACATTCTGGACAGATTGAACTTCGACCAATTCAAGGTCAGCGTGAAAGCCTCCGACGTGTTTTTAGCGGTTGAATCCTATCGTTTATTGGCAAAGCAAATTCGTCAGCCGTTGCATTTGGGTATTACCGAAGCGGGCGGCGCACGCGCGGGTTCAGTTAAATCGGCAGTGGGTTTAGGCATGTTATTGGCCGAAGGCATAGGTGATACCCTGCGTATTTCCCTTGCCGCTGATCCCGTCGAAGAAATCAAAGTCGGTTTTGACATTTTAAAATCGCTGCGTATCCGTAGCCGCGGCATTAACTTCATCGCTTGCCCATCTTGCTCTCGTCAAGAGTTTGATGTGATAAGCACAGTCAATGAGTTAGAACGTCGCCTCGAAGACGTGACTACCGCCATGGATGTGTCTATTATCGGCTGCGTAGTGAACGGTCCGGGCGAAGCCTTAGTGTCGCACATCGGTTTAACCGGCGGACACAATAAGAGCGGATATTACGACGAGGGCGAACGTCAAAAAGAACGTTTTGATAACGACAACATTGTCGATTCCCTCGAAGCGAAAATTCGCGCTAAGGCCAGTCAAATGGCGAACCGGATTCAAATAAAAGACACAACTGAGTAATATGCATATGCATCTGCATTTGGGCATAGATTACGCCTAATGATTTTGAGCTAGGCCCCGAAACCGACGGGGTCGTTTTACGTTTTACGTTCAAAAGCCTATAATGCGTGACATTTTTTATTAATTTAGCTAAATCGGACGAGTCGATACAGTGGCAAAACAGATCCAAGCGATTCGCGGAATGAATGACATTCTGCCAACTCAAAGTCCTCTATGGCAAAAAGTGGAAGCGGTACTACGTTCGAGCGTTAGTGCTTACGGTTACAGCGAAATCCGCACTCCAATAGTGGAAAATACCGATCTCTTTAAACGCTCTATCGGTGAAGTGACTGATATTGTTGAAAAAGAAATGTATACCTTCGCAGATAATAACGGTGACAGCTTAACGTTACGCCCAGAAGGTACGGCATCGACAGTGCGTGCGGGTAACGAAAACGGTCTGCTATATAACCAAGAACAACGTCTTTGGTATATGGGTCCTATGTTCCGCCACGAGCGTCCACAAAAAGGCCGTTATCGCCAATTTAACCAATTTGGCGTGGAAGTGTATGGCATAGGCACGGCGGATATTGATGCTGAAGTCTTGATGCTATCAGCCCGCCTGTGGGAAAAACTCGGTATTAGCGATCACGTTTCGTTAGAGCTGAACACCTTAGGCGATCCTGCTGAGCGCGCGGTTTACCGTGATGCCTTGATTGCGTTTTTAGAGCAGCATAAAGATGCGCTCGATGAAGACAGCAAGCGTCGCATGTACAGCAATCCGCTGCGGGTATTAGATTCAAAAGACCAAAATGTCCAAGCTATTTTGGCTGGTGCACCTGAGTTGATGGATTTCCTCGGTGAAGAATCGAAGACACATTTTTCACAATTGCGTGAACTACTTGACGCAGTGGGTATCAAATACACCATTAATCCGCGCCTTGTTCGTGGTTTAGATTACTATAATCGCACTGTATTTGAATGGGTTACATCGAGTTTAGGCTCGCAAGGTACCGTACTTGCGGGTGGTCGCTACGATGGCTTAGTTGCCCAATTAGGCGGGAAAGATACCCCAGCGGTGGGTTTCGCTATGGGCTTAGAGCGCATTGTCTTGCTGCTTGAAACCTTAGAGCTAAACAAAGATATTCCGTCAGAAGTGGATGTGTATGTCACTGCAATGGGCGATAGCTGTCTGGTTGAAGCGATCAAAATAGCGCAGGAATTACGCAGCGCGCTGCCAAACCTTAAAGTGATGAGTCACTGCGGTGGCGGCAACGTGAAGAAACAAATGAAACGTGCCGACAAAAGCGGTGCGAGTGTGGCGTTACTGATAGGCGAAGATGAACTTGCCGAAGGTATAGTGACGGTTAAACATTTACGCAATGACATCGAACAACAACGGGTAGCTCGAAGTGCCTTAGGCGCATTTTTAGCTGAACTGGCCATTAAGTAATAGATCATATAAGGGGACGTGCGCGTGGAAATATATAGCACAGAAGAACAACAAGTTGATGCTATCAAGCAGTTCTGGAAAGATTACGGAAATTCAATTTTAATCGGTGCCGTCGTCGGTTTAGGCGGCCTGTATGCGTGGAATTATTATTCTGACGTTAAAGTGGCCCAAGCGGAAGAAGCCTCAAAAGCTTTCCACGAGTTGACCACTAAATCAAGCGACGAAGCCGCTATGCTGGCGGGTGTGGCTGAGTTTTCTAAAAATCATGATCAAAAAGGTTATCAAGCGCTACTAGAACTGATCGTGGCAAAAACTGCGGTAGAAGCTAAGGATTACCCTAAAGCAATCGAAGCCTTGAACAAGGTTATTGCGGCTAAACCAGGTGCTGGTTTAGATATGATTGCCACTTTACGTGTCGCTCGGGTACAAGCCGAGCAAGGTCAAATAGACGCTGCTCTGGCAACCTTAGAGCAAGTTACAGATAAAGCCTTCTTCGCCCAGCGCGATGAACTAAAAGGTGATTTCTTAGTACGTCAAGGTGAAGTTGAGAAAGCGAAAACAGCTTATCAAGCTGCCATGGACAATGGTGGTGTGGTGACAAGCCCAGCGCTTAAAATCAAACTTGATAGCCTAAATCAGGCATAAGGGATCCCTTGATGAAGTCTTGGTGCAAAAACCTGCTAGCCGCCGGATTAAGTCTGGCCATGTTATCCGCCTGTTCGTCGAGCGATGTTGAAGACGAGCCTGTCAGTGAGTTAACTGCCATTCAGGCGACAGTGTTCCCTGAAGTAAGTTGGAGCGCCTCTGTCGGTGATGGTGTAGGTGATTATTACTCTCGCCTCGCTCCTGCCGTTCGTTATGGCAAAATATTTGCCGCCGATCGTTATGGTGAAGTCACCGCGTTTGACGAAGCGACGGGCGAGCGCGTTTGGACTAAAGATTTCAGCGAAGAATTTCGTGATAACGCCTTAGCAAAAAACAAAGGTGCGCGAATCGCCGCTGGCGTAACTGCTGCGCGTAATAAAGTCTTTTTAGGGGGAGAAAGCGGGCTGTTAGCCGCGCTGAACGCCGAAGATGGCCAAGTGTTATGGCATGTGGTTGCCGGTGGTGAGTTACTGTCTGCGCCAACGGTTGCCGATGACGTTGTGGTTGTCAGCACCAGCTCAGGTTCACTCGAAGCCTTTAACGTCGATACTGGCGCTAAGCTGTGGGTGTACGAAATGCAATTGCCAAATCTGACCCTGCGCGGTACAGGTTCTGCAGCTTATGAAGCGGGCGGTTTCTTTATCGGTACTGCCGATGGCAAAGTGGCTGTTGTGATTAAAAACAATGGTCAAGCAGCATGGGAACAGGCGATTTATAATCCAACGGGCGGTAACGAGTTTACCCGTATGGCCGACGTGGATATGACGCCGCTGATCCTTGGCGACAATTTATATGCGGTGAGTTACAACGGTAACTTAGTGTCGATGGAATTACGCACGGGTCGAGTTGTGTGGACACGTAAGTATTCTAGCTTTAACGAGTTAGCATCAGCGGGCTTAAGCTTGTTCCTTGTTGACGACCACAGTCGTATCTACTCAGTTGATAAGCGTAACGGTCTAGAGCTGTGGAGCAATTCTGAGTTAGCTAACCGCACTCTGACGTCACCAGCTGTGTATAAAGACTATTTAGTTGTGGGTGATTTCGAAGGTTATTTACACTTCATAGATCGCAGTACAGGGACGATTGTCGGTCGTGTCCAAGTGGACAGCTCTGGATTATACAGCCAGCCATTAGTGGTTGACGATAAAATCTATGTTCAAGGTCGCAGTGGAAAGTTAGCTGTTGTAACACTTCCATAGTTAAAAGTGTTATCCTTGTAGAGCCCCTGGAAGTGTGTTCCGGGGGCTTTTTATTGAAAAGTTTTTTAGAGGCAAAATCATGATCCCTGTAGTGGCCCTTGTTGGTCGGCCGAACGTCGGTAAATCCACCCTATTTAATCGTCTTACGCGCACGCGTGATGCGCTGGTTGCTGACTTTCCTGGCCTAACACGTGACCGTAAATATGGTCGAGCATTCTTATCCGGCTATGAGTTCATTGTCGTTGATACCGGCGGTATCGATGGCACTGAAGAAGGGATCGAGACGAAAATGGCCGAGCAATCCCTTGCCGCCATTGAAGAAGCCGATGTTGTTTTATTTATGACTGATGCGCGCGCGGGTTTAACCTCTGCGGATCTGTCGATTGCGCAACATTTGCGTAGCCGTGAAAAAACCACTTTCGTGGTTGCGAACAAAGTGGACGGTATTGATGCCGATTCTGCCTGCGCCGAGTTTTGGTCTTTAGGTCTAGGTGAAGTTTACCAAATGGCAGCGTCTCAAGGACGCGGCGTGACCAACATGATCGAATACGCGCTGACTCCTTATGCCGAAGCGATGGGCATAGTGCGTCAAGACGAAGGCGAAGTGACCGAAGAGCGTGAATATACCGAAGAAGAAGCCGAAGCTGAACAAAAGCGTCTGCAAGATTTACCTATTAAGCTAGCGATCATCGGTAAACCGAACGTCGGTAAGTCAACCCTGACTAACCGTATTCTAGGTGAAGAGCGCGTTGTGGTATTTGATGAGCCCGGCACAACCCGTGACAGTATTTACATTCCAATGGAACGTGAAGGTCGCGAGTACGTGATTATCGATACCGCGGGGGTTCGCCGTCGCAGTAAAGTACATCAAGTCATTGAGAAATTCTCAGTGATCAAAACCTTGAAAGCGGTTGAAGATGCCAACGTGGTGTTGCTTATCATCGATGCCCGTGAAGGTATCGCCGAGCAAGATTTAGGTCTGTTAGGCTTTGCGCTCAATGCGGGTCGCGCTTTGGTGATTGCCGTCAACAAGTGGGATGGTATCGACCAAGGGATTAAAGATCGTGTGAAGAGTGAGCTTGACCGTCGTCTTGGCTTTATCGACTTTGCTCGTATTCACTTTATTTCGGCGCTGCACGGTACTGGTGTTGGCCATTTATTTGAATCGATTGAAGAAGCCTACGACAGTGCCACACGCCGCGTCAGTACTTCTATGCTGACACGTATCATGCAAATGTCGCAGGATGATCACCAGCCGCCATTAGTGAATGGTCGCCGTGTGAAGCTTAAATACGCGCACGCCGGTGGTTACAATCCACCAATCGTGGTGATCCACGGTAACCAAGTGAGTAAGCTGCCTGACTCGTATAAGCGCTACATGATGAACTACTTCCGTCGTTCATTGAAAGTGGTGGGTACGCCGATCCAGCTGCGTTTCCAAGAGGGTGATAACCCATTTGAAAACAAGACTGAGAAGTTGACTATGAGCCAAGAGCGTCGTCGCAAGCGCGCACAAAGCCATATCAAAGACAGAAAAACCAAATAGTGTTTTTTACCAGACACATTTGAAACAAAAGGAACCTTAGGGTTCCTTTTGTGTTTTAAGACTGTTTAATCAGGGTTTACATCAATATCAATGTCCTCTAGAGAGTAGATTCCAATAATTAGATTAAATATGGCTAGCAGATTAAATCAGCAACATACCTAACTTAATATCTCGAATATTTTAGACAACTGTCTGTATCGGTCGTGCTCTTTTGTTTAGCATTTAGCTGCTCAACAGGAACTTAGAAGTCTTTCTCGCCTTTTATTAAGGCTGGATGACCCGATATGGCTTTTGAGGTGTGCATACCCGCCATCGTCGCCGCTTCGACGCAGCCCGCATTAAGGCCTGTCTTTATCCAATCGCCCGTCATATACAAGTTATCTATCCCTGTGCCATCTGTTGTGATGCGATACTGCGAGCTGTCCTTAACTGACAACACATAACGTTCGGATGGGTCTACATTCGCGCGCCAATATTGGCTATCGAAGCGTGCAACGCCTTGACGGTCTTGTTCATCGTGAAGCCATTCCCAAGGGAAGCTATCACCGACATTTTGCCAAAGCTTATGGATTTCGGTATTGAGTTGGTGGATAGCACCTGTTTTAGCTTCTAAGGTTTTCCGTTGTTGGAAATCCACATCCGAGCTTGGTGGATAGGCTTCGACAGGCAATGCCGAGCAAAAGTAGCTGGCGTTTTTAGGTTCTAAACCGCGCCAATCTTCTTTGTCTAGCAGTTGGTTCATCGATGCCCAAGTATCAAATGGTTCGGTGAAACCCGATAATACGGGTTCCTCGCCATCTTCAGAGTAATTAGGCCAGCCTATTCCATTCAGATCTTGATTCATCCACAGTTGATAGGCTTGAGTCGCAACGGTTTGCACCTTATCAACGCAAAGTGTGAGGGCGGGGCTTTGTGCCATCACTTCACTCGCCACATGGGGTACAGAACCGATGGAAAGGCCGAAGATGACTTTGTCAAAATCCACCCCTTTGACTAAGCGCTTTTTCGGCAGGGCTTTGCCAAAGTGCGCTTCATACACGCTGTCCCAATCGCTCCAGAAGTGTTCCAGATTGATATTATGGGCTTTAAGCAACGCCGCTTGTTCAGGCTCAAGCTGCTCATAATTTGGCGTACTCGGCCAGCAGGCTAGACCTTTCACATCGACCAAGGGATCGTAGCTTGTGACTGTCGGCGCCAAGGCAACTTGCTCAGTGATCTCAATCGCTTGAATACTTTGATTACGGCATTCGAGGTTATCGACGCGATTGAAGTAGTGGAAGTTGACGCCACGGCGTTTGAGCACTTCGTAGAAAGGGGTAAACACAACATCACCCATTCCCGCCTGCATTTTCCACATTACGCCACCTTGATAGCAGAGGGCGATACGCAGCATTGCGCGGATAATTGTGCCCGCTTCGACATTGGGTTTATCGAAGTTACCTTTCTCATAGGCGAAGACTAAGTCGTAAAAACCGCGCACGGGTGCGCTGTCGACTGTGTACTTAAGGCTGGCGCCGTGTTTGGTTAACCATTCGCGATAATCATAACCATTGATGGCGTCAAAGCCTTTTTCAAATACATCGTCGGCAAACATGCCCTTGAGTATCGTGAGTCCGAGATCGGCAGCAATATACAAGTGACGCAGTTCGTCATTGTTATCTAAATGGCCGCTAAAACGTTTCACGAGTCGTTGATGCAGGGCATCGACGGCCGATTCGACCAAGCCATCGTCACTTTCACTGTGAACATGCTCATCGCACTCGCGGCCAATCATTTGATTGAAATGGCATTCGAGCTTATCGCCGAGCGCGTCGAGTGATTCTTTGGCATCTTCGACTGAATCCTCTAACTTATCTTTTAAGCGTTCAAACCAGCTGCTATCGAGCCAGTTTTTAGGTGTTCCCGTGGCTTTTTCATCGGCATCAAGCAAGTCATCCATGTCCTTGAGCCATTCTTTGATCCACGCAAAGGCGACTTTAACAACTTTCCAGAAGGTGAGGGTTTCGGTGCCATCACCAGGAATGCCGGGTAGCGTCGGGAAAGTGATCGGCCAACTCACAGAACGGCCATCGACCTCTTCCTGTAATACGATGAAGTTATGGGGTTTAAAGGCATCAAGAAAGGTCGCGAGCGGCGCATGTGCTGGCCTATCCAATTCTTCATACGCTTTACGCATCAGGGCAAACGCGTTTTGATAGAAACCAAACCAAATATGTAAGCCATGTTCTTCAATGCGTTGTCCCATAGCAGCATTGCGGCCACTTGCCCCTTTTCCGCCAATACGCCAGCCGAGTTGGTAGACATCAATCTCGTATTGATTCTGCCAGCCGGGTTTGTCGGTCAGATAACAGGCTGCGGTCATTGCCGCGACACCGCCACCGAGAATGGCAATTTTCTGTTTTTTGATTTCGGAGTTATCAACTAATACTTCACCGGGTGGTACTTCAAAATCAAAGTTCACATGGTAAGGCAGTAAGACATGCTGCTCACCAATCTCGACCCCGAGCGTGTCCTGTAACGGGAAGCTGGCATTATCAAAAATGGTCGCGACAAAATCATTTTTGAGCAGGGCAACACTGTGCACTTTATTCACTTGGGCAGGTGCGGCGACGATGGCTTGATAAACGGCTTTTTGCCCTGATGAGTCAGGGAACTGCTTTAGAAATACTTGATCGATGGCGGGTTTAAATAGCAGATGAAACAGCTGTTCTTCGCCGAGCTGGTCGAGCTCTGGGATGAAATCAGTTTGTTCTTTAAAGAGTTGCCAGGTTTGGGTTATCGCTTCAAGGGTTGAAAGCTGCGCCTCGGGTTTGGCATCGCAATTCACTTCAATCAATGGATGCAGGGCGAGTTCAGTTTCTGGCGAAAAATGTAAAAAACTTTTGGCAGCAAGCGATAATCGCGTCAGAGGCTCACCCACAGCTGGCATAGTGTATTCACATAAATATTTAGGATAACCAAAGAGTTCACGGCCATTAATTAAGGCCATGGCATCGTTCACCCAAATGTGTAGCGGCTGAAAATAGACTTGGCTGATTTGTGTGCTGTCGCTGCTATCTTGGCGCCCGACCATGACCCAAGTGATGATGTCCGTTTCTTGGATCCACCCTTTTGCTCTGTCTTCTGGATACGCGGAGTAGGCTTTTTCAATTTGAGTGAAGGTTGTCAGTACGTAGGGCGATAACACTTTAAAATACATGGCACTACCGGCAACTTGATTCAAGGTCTTATCGATAGAGCGTTGGAGATTTGCCTGTTTCCCCTTCAGAAAAAAACCGTACATATCGGCTTTATTTAACACTAAGGGGGAGTGCATCAACATACTGCCTTGGGGATAAATAAAGTCGGGGCGCTGTTTTTCCATGGCGTTCATCCTTAAATTTCAGTGTAAGTCCAATGATTTGAAAGCTATAACCCAAAAAGCATAGGCCAAATAAGCTATTAAGCCCATTGATTTTACAATAGATTTATTAAGAATTTGAGAGGGGGTAACAGGATTGAGTAGCAAGTTGGATATTATCCAACTTGCTCAGATTTGGCAGGCTTAGCGCAGAACGAATTCGTTAAACAAACCCGTGGGCTAGGGTACTTAGATTCAGTTACTTCGATTTATTTTGGTAGAAATCCACCTCTGTATTATCGTCCGAGTAACGTCGCTTAGTATCCCTGCGGCGCTGTTTCACGCGTTTATTCTTTTGCTTACCTTTGACGTTATCGCCCCATGGCGCATCATCGTCGTCAAATTCATAGGAGTGTGACATGGTCAAAATTCCAAAAATACCTGTGCCATTCGCAGCACCCGATCTTTTTACCCAAAGGTGAGATGAAGCTAAAGCGAAATATTTCATCATTGATGGTGAAAAGTTTTGCCCAAGAGCCATATCTTGCCACTGAAATAAACGTATCTGTGATTTTAACTGGGAGGATGTGGTTTATCTTGATGATAATAATAGAGTAAATGTGATTCTAATCATGAATCACATTATGTGATTGAACTTGGCGCCTAGAAAGGAGGGCGCCAAGTTTTGATACAAAATAATGAGTTAGTGTTACTTGCTGCGCAGCATACGTGCGACGAACATGCCATCACTGTTGACCTCAAAGGGCCACACGGTCAACATTTCTGTTTGTTCACCGCTAAAAGGATGGCGTATCGGCGTGAGCGTGAACTCTGGATGTTGCTGTAAAAACGCCGTTACCACGTCTTGGTTCTCGATGGGCGACAAGGAGCAAGTGGCGTAAACGAGGATGCCGCCGGCCTTAACTGCGCGGCTACTGCGGCTTAAAATATCGAGCTGTAACGCGGCTTTATCGGCCACCGCTTCAACAACATCCAACCAACGCATATCGGGATTACGTCGCCAAGTGCCAGTACAACTGCACGGGGCATCGACTAACACACCGTCGAAATGATCCGCAGGCACGGGGAGGGCATCACTCTTCCAACGGGCCACACTAATGCCGTTAAAGTGGGCTCTTTGGGCGCGTTTCATCAGTTCTTCTAGGGCATTGGAGCGAATATCGGACGATATAATACTGCCCGATGGCATTTGGTTATCAGCAGCTTTAGCTAACATCAAAGAGCGCAGTTGCAGGGTTTTTCCACCAGCACCGCTACAAGCATCCCACCAATGGGCATCGGGTTCAGGTGCGCAAATTTGTCCTATCACCTGTGAAGCCAAATCTTGGATCTCGATTTTACCGTCTTTATACAGGGCTATTTCATTAAGATTCATACTCTTACTGCCAAGATTGATGGCATCGCTAAAGTAATGGCCATAACTCGCTTCTATGCCGAGCGCTTGCAGTTGTGTTGCCGCATCTTGACTCGTGATCCCTTGCGCGCGTCCCCAAATCGGCGGGCGACTGGACATAGCTGCAATTAATTGCGTTTGCTGCGCCGCATCAACAGGGCACACTTGCCAGAACCAGTCGGGTAATAAATCCTGTGCCTTAAACTCAATCGCGGGAAATAAATGCTCTATCAGTGCCAGTTTGTCGTCGAGACTTTCAACGGCAAGTGCTTGAGCTTGCTGATAATCGATGGGCGATTGTGATAACTCATGCCAAGCGTTGGCGATATCTTGCCAAGCATGGGCTTCCAATAGGGCACTGGCGCTTAGACTGGCAAAATAAACGGCAGATTCTTGCTGATCGCCTAATCGCTGAAACCACCCCCACCAGCGGAACAGACTAAATAAGGATTCACGAATGACTTTACGATCCTTTGAGCCGTGTTTTTTATGTTCTCTAAAGTAATTTGCCAAAATACGGTCTGCGGGCATTTTACTGCTTTGAATTTCATCGAATAATTGTTTAATTGTACTGGCGTAACTGAGCGCGCGTTTTTGCGCTGGAGTGTTCGCCTGAACATTTAACGCCGATGATGTGACTGAGTTGGATGCCATACCGGAAGAGAAGCTGCTTGGATTACCCATAAATTTAGCCTAGATCATACTTCTGTGACTGCGCCTTATGTAAGAGGCATAGCTGAACAGAGGGGAAAAATAAGTGGCGCAGAGTGTAGCAGTTTTGCCCGATAACAGGCAGTAAAAAAGCCCCGAATTAGCATCAGCTAACGGGGCTTTTTGTGGTTGAGTCACTGAGACTCATGGTGCATTCAGTACCTAACGGTTATTTGCAGGCTATTCGCGCAATGACCGTTTAGCAGATGACTATTTCGTCACCATCTTTTGGATTTGCTTAGCCCGTTCTTCATCACTCATTTCCACCGGTGGCGGCGTGATTATGCCTTTTTGGCACGCAGGTCTGAGCGCTAACTCATCTAACCAACGTTGCAAATGGGTCAAACCTTCCATATTGATGCCGCTCCACTCGTGGATACGTACCCAAGGCCAAGTGGCAATGTCGGCAATCGTGTATTCGTCACCAGCAAGATATTGATTTGTCTCGAGTTGAGTATTCATGACTTCGAATAAACGTCGACCTTCTTTTTGATAACGGTCAATGGCTGCGGGGATTTTCTCAGGGAAGTATCGGAAGAATACGTTTGCCTGTCCCATCATAGGGCCGACGCCGCTCATTTGGAACATTAACCATTGGATCACCTGTGAGCGCTTTTTAGGATCAGCAGGCAGGAATTTACCTGTTTTTTCGGCGAGATACAGCAGAATTGCACCCGATTCGAATACCACAAAATCTTCGTTGTCGCGGTCGATAATGGCGGGAATGCGGCCATTTGGATTAATGGCAATAAACTCAGGCTGTTTTTGCTCGTTGGTGCTGAAATCTAGCTTGTGGACGCGATACTCTAGCCCCATTTCTTCCAGTGCGATGGAGATTTTAAAACCGTTAGGGGTCGCGGCTGTGTATAAATCTATCATGATGATTCCTTTAGGTTATAACGCTTATAGCTACTCACTTTTTGGCCCTTTAAGGTTTTAGTGCCGCTATTTTGTAGGGGTTAACGATACTATGGCAGGACGCTGCGCCGTAGTGATGAACCAAGCCTTAAGATGCGGCAAGCTGTCAGTGACTTCAATATCTAAATTTTTAATAAAGCTGATAAAAACGTAAGCCGAAATATCGGCGATGCTGAATTCATCGCCTGCCACAAAGGGTGATGTGCTCAATTGTTGGTCTAATGTCGGTAGGAAGTCAATGACCCTTTGGCGTGATTCTGCACCCCAAGATTCGACACAATTTTCCCTGTCTTTATAGACACCACTTAAATTACGAAAGGCTTGAAAGCCGACCATTAAGCCTTGTAACTCTATGATACGTTGCCACATTTCTACTTTGGCGCGCTCAAGTGGCGTATTACCAAATAGCGAATTAACACTTGGGTGGATTTCTTCTAAATAACGGCAAATGGCGATGGATTCACATAGGTAGCTGCCATCATCGAGTTCGAGCAGTGGAATGCGGCCATTTAAACTTTTGCTTTTAAACTCGGCACTTAAATTTTCACCGCCGCGGATATCGACGTTCACCCTCGGGATATCAATACCTTTTTCCGCTAGGAAAATACTGACACGGCGCGCGCTAGGCGTAGGGGCTAGTTCATAGAGTTTCATTTAATGTCCTGTAGTTTTTATCAATGCTTTATGCTCGATTTAAGCATATAAGACTTTAACGGAACGATCGGTTAGGATAGAATTTACGCCATATCTAAACGATCAGTCAAGAATGATTTACTCCTCAACTTTCTTTAGTAAACAGAAATGCGGTGATTGAGGAGTGCTAAAGCTGATCGTTAGCGCGTATTCAAGAGATTAGGTCACAGGCTTATGGCACGAAGTTGTAATTTTGATCGGCAGGAAAAACTCATATTGGCGATGGAGCTTTTTTGGCAAAAGGGCTTTGCCGAAACCTCGATTTCCGATCTTGTCGGCCATTTAGGTATTAATCGATTTAGTCTTTATAACAGTTTCGGGGATAAGCAGAATCTTTACCGCGAGTGCCTCCGTTTTTACCTCGATAACTACTCCTTTGGCGCCTCAGATACCCTGTTGCATGAAAAAGCGGGCTTGGCCGAAATAGAAGCTTATCTAGCGCGCTTTGTTGCCCTGCAGAGGGAACAAAAATACGGCTGTTTTATGCAAAATGCCGTGCTTGAAAAGAGCCTCGACGATGAGAGTGTGCTGCAGGAATGTCAGCGATTATTTTGCCGATTACAGGCTTCATTTACCCAAGTGTTACGGGATTGCCAAGCGCGAGGCGAGCTACTCCCCCATGTACAACCACATCAGGTCGCTGCATTTTTAGTATTGCAATTACAAGGAATTAGGGTGTTAGGTAAAGCGGGTGAATATGAGCTGCTAGACAATGCCTTCGCAGTTTTACAGAGTTACTTGGGCACTTTAATTACAAAAGTTTAAGTGCAAATTAAGCCATTTAAGGTGCAAGTTGCAGCTTGAATGGCCTAGGTTTTACGCCTAGGCCATGTTGCTTTTAGTAATCTATTTTTTAACGGTCTATTTGTACGAATCAATTGGTTAAAAATCAATTGTCTAGAAGTCCAAATCCAGCGCGAAACACAGGTATGCCATCAACTGAGAGCAGTGGGCAAATTGCTCGGCGCAGAAGTTAGCGGTATCTGGGCGACAGAGTTCTTCAAAAGCAATATTTTTTATGGCGATAAAATCTTTGCGTTTTAGCTCGGCCAGCATAGGGTGGTTTTTATCAAATCCCTTTGGTGGTCGAGTTAAGCTATCACCGTCCATGTTAAATCCATGACTTTGTAAGGTTTGTAGCGCTTTTTTATAGCCGTTGGGATTCTCATCGATGCAAGTGCGAATGGCATTTAAGGCTTTCGATTCTGGGTGCCAAATCCCTGCGGCAATAAAACAGCCATCCTCGGCAATGTGTAAGTACAGTCCCGGCGCATGCACGTCTTTGCCCTGAAAATGGCGGAATTGAATACCAACATTGGTTTTATAGGGCGTTTTATCTTTGCTAAAACGGCTGTCTCGCTGGGGGCGCATAAGACTGCCACCGACTTTTTTCGGTACGGCAGTGAGCCTAGGCGAGAGGGCGAGGATACTGGGCTGCATTTGCTCGATAAACTGTAGCGCTGGGGTTCTCACTGTTTCTTCGTATTCCGCCTGATGGGCTTTAAACCAGTCGCGGGAGTTGTTTTGCGCCAGTTGATTTAAAAATTGCAAACTTGCAGCGCTGAACGTTGCACCAGTCGCAATAGGAATTTTAGTCGTGAGCGTGGCCATTATCGGTGAACCTTATTAATGCATGTGAAACGAGTGCCAACAGTCTAGAGATGCAAGCAGGGCGAACTGCCGTATATTCAACTATTTCAAGGTCGTACACTCTATAGAGGATGAAAGGCTATCAAATATGGCAGTCATACTGCCATCCTTAGGCAAGATCTTCACTTAAAATTTTTGAAGCGTACCGTTTCTATCTTGTTTTCAACCAGACCGTTATTTACACGTAAAGCCAAGTGAGAACTATTCTTATCTTCTTCGTTAGTGCCTATAATGCCGCCCTATTTTTAGATTGGTTTGTTAATAGGAAGACGTTGAATGGGTTGCTTGCCTAAGTTTGAGAAGTGGAAAGCGAATAGAAATCTGTCGCTTATGGGATTATGTATATTGCCCTCAATGCCGTTGTACGCCGCTGAGGTATTGGGCGAGCCTAAGGTTGAGCCAATTGAAATCCTACAGGTTCATGGGCAGCAATATCGTAGGGCCATCACAGTCGCTAAACCGGGTGAAGCGATTATTTCCATGGAACAAATCGAGGAGATGCAGGCAACGACCTTCGCCGAAGTGATTGATGATATGGCAGGGGCGCATATCGATGGCGGTACTCGCAGCGGCGGTGAGCGGATTAATATTTGGGGCTTTGGCGAGACCGAAGATTTTAACGTTTATGTGGATAATGCTCCGGTGGGATTTGAGCAGTATCGCTATGGCTCATTTTTCCTCGATCCTGATCTCATCAAACGAGTGGAAGTGATTAAAGGCGCCCATGATGTGCGCTCGGGTAATGGCGGTTTTGGTGGGGCCATGTATGTGGTCACTAAATCGGCCGATGATTTTCTTAAATATGATCAATCCTTTGGAGCGCGAGTCAAAACCAGCTACGCCAGTAATAATGACGCTATGGGTTATACGGGGACAGTTTATGGCCGAGTGAATTCACACTTATCTGGCTTGCTGCATCTTACACGCCGTGATGCGGGGGATGTCACTTTAGCCAATGGCGATGAGTTTGAATATTCGGGCTATGAGCAAGATAACTATCTAGGCAAGATGGATTATGAGCAGGGCGATCACCAACTTGCCTTGAGCGTGACCCATTATCTCGATGAGGGCCGCAAACCTTGGGCCAATCGCCGTGGCCCTATGCCTGCCATCTCAGACTACAACATCAAAAAGTACGGTTCTTACGAGCAGGCGCTGTATGCCACCACTGCCTACAACACCTATGAAGACAACACTTGGTCAGCCAATTATCGTTATTCGCCGAGCAATCCGTTGATCGATACTCAAGTGGTGATCTCCCATTCGGCGAATGCGCGCCACTGGATAAGACCCGATATCGCGTGGGAGAAAATGACAGTATCCGTAGGCAACTTCGGCCACGAATCTTGGCTAGATTACAAACGTGATTATATTGATATCAACAACTTGAGTTTGATTGGCGATCACGAGATCACCACAGGATTGCAGTACCGCAGTCTCGACCGTACTTCGCTTGTGTTTAACAAGAGTTATGAGAAGAATCCTGAGAAAAACTTTGGCTGGTACACACCTTATTATCAACCTGAAGGTCGCCAAGACACCTATGCCGTGTATGTTCGTGATGCGATTCATCTCACCAACGACTTAACCGTCACTCCCTCGCTGCGATATGACTTTATCTACAGCATAGGTCGGCCAAATATTGCGCCAGATTATAACGACATCAGCGCGGGGCACGATTATAGCTCGACTCACCACTCGGGGTTCTCTCCAAGATTAGGCATAGATTACCAACTGACAAACTACGCTCGGTTAAACTTTGATTACGCTTATAGCCTGCAGGCCCCTGTGGTGGATGAGATTTATGCCGTGCAATACGCCAAAGCCAGCATTACCGGCACGAGTCGCGACATCGATGTCGAACGCTTACACGCTTTCAAGTTAGGCTTGATGACGCAGCACCAGCATCTGCTTGCCAATGATGATGCGCTGTCGACGCAGCTCACTCTGTTTGCCAACCTAGGCCGCGATGATATCGCCCAGCGCCGTGGGGCTAAGTCTGATAAAACCCAGTTAATTCAAAGCGGTTACACCAATCTTGATGGTTACCATATTTACGGTGCCGATTTTGAGGCCCAATATCGCTATCAAGACGTGTTCAGTGATCTGGCGGTTTCATGGCTTCAAGGTCAGCACAATGGGTCACTTAGAGATAGCCAAGATGACGACGAGTATTTAGCCAACATGGCACCGCTCGATATTCGTCTGCGTTTAGGCATGTATATTACCGATGATATTTCAGTGGCTTGGCAGGGTGCTTGGTATGATGCGCAAACTAATGTTCCCCACGGCGATATCTTTAATGCCGAGTCGCCGAGCGAAAATTACTTCTTGCAGAACCTGTACCTCGCCTATGAGCCCCAATCTGGTTTAAAGGGATTAAGCGTGCGTTTGATGGTGAAAAACCTCACCAATCTGCAAGTGGTGCCGTTTCTCTCCGATGGGATCCCAGCTGCTGGGCGCGATGTTCGCTTGAGTTTAGCTTATGAATTTTAAAGATTAATCACCAAGGCAGTGTGGGCGCGGTTTATAAAACTTATAAAAAATAGGGTTATATTGCTTAAGCCCCCTGCCGAAAAAAGCCCGTTTATGGCATAATCCGCGTTTTACTAGGCATATAGAACAGAAAAATGACTGAAAATGAATTGCTAAGTCGCTGTGGCGGCAAGTGTGAACTGTGTGGCAGCGAGATCGAACTCTCTATTTATGATCTGCCAGCCTCCGATGGCCGTGACAATGAGATCATGATTTGTGAAACCTGCAGTGGCCAAATTGCGGCACCGGATACCATGGACATGAACCACTGGCGTTGTCTAAACGACAGCATGTGGAGCCCAGCTCCGGCAGTTCAAGTGATGTCATATCGTATGCTTAAGCGCTTAAATGGCGAAAGCTGGGCGCAAGATTTACTGGATATGCTTTACCTTGAAGACGATGTAAAAGCGTGGGGCGATGCTGAAGTTGCCGCCGCAGGTGACGACACTACCCCAACGTTAGACAGTAATGGTGCCGTGCTTAACGCTGGCGATACGGTCGTGATCATCAAAGATTTAAACGTGAAAGGCACTAGCTTTGTGGCTAAGCGCGGTACAGCTGTGCGTAATATTGCTTTGACTAACAACCCAGAGCACATTGAAGGCCGTGTTAACGGGACTCGCATTGTGATCCTGACGTGCTTCGTTAAAAAGTCTTAAGTTGAACCTAGTGTGGGCTCGATTTATCGAGCCCACACCATAAAAAACCGCCATACTCGTTAATCGACATGGCGGTTTTTTTATTTTGAATTAGAGAGTTAAGATACGCAGCGGGTGACTTGATATTGGCGTGCATAACCCTGCGGATTAAATTGCCAAGATAGTATCCACGCCATCAGACTTAAGCCCCCGAGCAACAACCATGCACTGTTAAAGCTATTGAAATTATCGCGAATTAATCCAGCAATCCAAGGCGAAATGGCGGCAATGGTATAACCCACACCTTGTACAAAGGCGGTTAATTTACCCGCTAACATCGGATTTTGTTGATGATCCATAGTCACAATTAATCCGAGTGGAAAAATCCCGCCTATGCCTAATCCCGCCAATCCCGCCCATAAAAATAGCGACACTTGAGGAGCGAGTGCAAGTCCCATAAAGCCGATGAGTTGCAGTAAGCACAGTAGGGCAATAATAGCGCGTCTGTCCGTTGACTTGCTTGCAAGCCAAGGAAACACTAAGCCCGCGATCACTTCCATACTGGTTAAGAAACCTAACACTAATCCCGATTGCGTTTGGCTATAACCTAGCTCGACCGCGTAGGGCGCTAACCATGCAAGCACGCAGACATAACAGCTTGTGCCTAAAGCAAAAAATATCGCTAATAGCCAACTGCGACGAAAACGCCAAAAGCTAAGCTGTACAGTTTGCTCCGTAGTTTGACTCGGCAATGCGGCGTTATGTTTAACCATCAGCCATAGCGCCAGTGCCACTATGCCTAACCAAGTCCAATGGCCTAACCCCGCGCGCCAACCTAAGTTCATCCCGATAAAAGGCGCACTGCTGGCGGCCAAAGCGGCGCCGCCCATAATGGCGGTGACGTAAAGCCCCATCATTAAGGGCACCCGTTCACCGAAATTGAGTTTGATCATAGCGGGCATGATGGTCTGAATAAG
This sequence comes from Shewanella sp. N2AIL, assembly GCF_022690845.1. Taxonomy (NCBI): domain Bacteria; kingdom Pseudomonadati; phylum Pseudomonadota; class Gammaproteobacteria; order Alteromonadales; family Shewanellaceae; genus Shewanella; species Shewanella sp. N2AIL. The sequence goes on from NZ_JALBYT010000001.1 coordinate 216,431, forward strand.
GGCGATACCGATTCCCGCCAGTAATGCCGAGCAGATAAGCCAGCTTGCATCCATCGCCCAAAAACGCATTGCCGTGGCGACGATCAAGAGGAGCAACGATCCCGTCATCACGGTATTAAAACCTAACCGTTTAGCGATACTAAAACCCGCAAAGCAGCCCAGTCCCATGGCGAGCACGGGCAGCAATGTCAGCATAGACGCTAGGGTAAAACTTAAGCTGATATCCTCTTGTATACTGGGCAGCAAAGGCCCAACGGAGGCGAGAATGAGCCGTAGATTTAGACCAATAAGGATGAACGCGAGTCCGAGCAGCAATAAATTCACTTTCTCTGTCAGGGGGGATCGCATGGATTGTCTCCAAAAATAAGCTGAGTTTGATTTGCTGAAAAAGTGATTTGTAGCAGCATTTAGCATACTCATGATGATTTCCTTTCAACAACAGTAGGTTGAAACCACATCACTACAATTCAAAAAGAATCTCTTTCAGATGTATCTTGATATAAAGATATTTTAATTCTGCGAGAAAATGACTAAGATGTAAAGAATGATGTAAAGAATCTTTATATTGAGATAAACCTATGACAGCTAAAATGACGCTAACTAATGCCAGTCCTGCGGATACTAACGCGAGTTCTACGGATAAAAAGAAAGCGGATTCGAATACTAAAGAAGATGGCCTCGATAGAATTGTTGAACAGTGGCAACAGCAAGGGGTTACTGAGGATTTGATCCCTATGGCTGTGCTCGGGCGAATCGCTCGTTTAACGAAATATATCGAAGTGGTACTGCTGCAGTGCCACGCCGAATTTGGCTTAGGTCAGGGGGAGTTCGATGTGCTCGCGACGTTAAGGCGCTCGGGAGAGCCGTTTACACTCTCACCTTCACAGCTTTATCAGAGCATGATGCTAAGCTCTGGCGCTATGACGAGCCGTTTAGACAGACTCGAAAATAAGGGGCTGATTGAGCGGGCACACAGTAAGGAAGATCGCCGCGCCGTACATGTCTCGTTAACTGCTGAGGGTAAGGCGCTCATTGATAAGGCCTTGCCGCAGCATATTCAATGTCAGAGTGCGCTGTTAGCGGGCGTGAGTGCTGAAGATAGACCTATGTTGCTGCAGATTTTAAAATCTTGGCTGAACCAATTTGAGCCGCAATAAATTGTTTAAACTTCACGTGATTATTTAGTTTTTAGTTTTTAGTTTTAAGCTTCTATTTTTTAGTTTCTAGTGTTAGACATCTGGCGATAAGCGATAGCCGAGCGCTATTGGCTAGTATGGATCAGCCGCGCGGGACAACATTCGATAGCACAAGGGAGTTGCCATGGTAAAAAGACGTGAAGCATTTGAATTAGCAGGTAAACGAGTCACAGCAGGGACTCAACTGGGGATCAAACTGGCCGCCGCTAAGTTGTATACTGATACGCAACTCGATATTCATGTGGAAGTGTTTCACGGGGCTAAACCCGGCCCTACTTTGCTGGTTTGCGCCGCCATTCATGGGGATGAACTCAATGGCATTGAGATTTGTCGGCGGTTATTAGCCAGAGTCAATCCTAAGAATCTGACGGGCACCTTGATTGTGGTGCCTATTGTGAATGTGTTTGGTTTTATTCAGCAATCCCGTTATTTACCCGATAGGCGCGATCTCAACCGTTGCTTCCCTGGTTCCAGTAAAGGGGCGTTGGCAAGCCGGTTAGCCAATCTCTTTGCCACTCAGTTATTAGTCCATGCAACCCATGTTATTGATTTGCACACGGGCGCGATTCACAGGGACAATTTGCCGCAAATTCGCTGTGATACCAGCGACGAGACTATGCTGGCTATGGCAAATGCCTTTGGTGCACCGCTTATTATGCATTCTAAAGCGCGCAGTGTTTCCATGCGGGGTTATGCTAATCAGCAGGGCATTCCGTGTATTTTGTACGAGGCAGGCGAAGCACTTCGTTTCAGTGAATTGTCGATAAAATCCGGCCTCAAGGGCGTGCTCAATGTGATGCGCAGTTTAGGCATGTTGAAGGGACGGGTAAGCAATAAGGGCTCAAGTGTTAGCGCCATTCGAAGTTATTGGGTGCGCAGCGAATCCGACGGCTTAGTGAATATGAAACTCAAGCTCGGCCAGCGGGTGACTAAGGGTTATATCATCGCCCATATCGTCAGCCCCCACGGCGGTGACAGTGTGGCCATTCGTGCACCAACCGACGGCATCATCATAGGGATCAGCAATATTCCTGTTACCAACGAAGGCGAGGGTATGTTCCATATCGCCCAGTTTGAAGGTGACGAAATTGAAATGGCTAACGAACAGCTCGATGAATTTTTGATGGAATATGCTTAACTGCAGATGTGTTGAAATTGGATAGACAGCCACAGAAGTCGCTAAGATAGTTTTGCGACTTCTGTGATCATTTTTAAGTGCTTATTTTTACCTCGCTAACTCTTGTCTCTAGTCATCCCACGCATACCATTTTCGACATTACTAAAAACCTAAACTCACTAGAGTTTAAAGCGTTCCACTGAGCTGGTGAGTGAATGCGCAAGCGTGGTGACTTCGTTGCTGCGTTTGGCCATGTCCATGGCTTCATTGGCATTTTGATCTGCTGCTTGCGCTGCCTCGCTCATGCTCGACTCAATACGTTGACTGTAATCTAACTGCTCATGGGCGGCGTGGGTGATCTCTAGACTCATGTCATTGAGCGTGTGTAAGGTACTTTCTATGTGGGCGATAGCATCCTGCAGGGTTTGGCTTTGTCCGACACATTCGTTTGCCTGATTTTGCCCTGTGGTAATAGCACTCGCTGCCGTGGAGGTCTCTTTTTGCAGGGCCGTAATCATGGTTTGAATTTCGGCGGTGGCAGCTTGGGTGCGTGAGGCAAGGGATCGCACCTCATCGGCCACAACAGCAAAACCCCGTCCATGTTCCCCCGCTCTGGCGGCTTCAATGGCGGCGTTCAGTGCCAGCAAATTGGTTTGTTCGGCAATGCTGCTAATGGTGGTTAAAATGCTGCCAATATTATCGCTTTGAATGCTCAAGCGAGACATGACCTCAACCGAACTACTTAAACGGGCGCTCAGTTCGGCAATTTTATTGCGATTATCATCGGCAATTTGCTTCACTTGATTGCCGTATTTCGAGGCTTGGCTAATTTGTTTCGCCGACTCACTGGCCTGTTCTGTCACCAAATTAGAACTGGTAAACATCTGTTCTGCTAAGGCTTTAGTTTCATCTACGCGGCTGATTTGCGCGGTTGCGGCATTGGCGATGCGCTGACCTTGCTCATTGGTTTGGGTGGCTGAGCTGTCCAGCGAATGGGCATTTTGGCTGATATTGGTTAATAGCTTGGCAAGATCGTCACTCAAGGTATTCATGTTATCAATTAGGGCGCCAAATTCATCATCATGGCGTTTGTGAATGCGTTTAGATAAATCCCCACGGGCGATGCTTGCGAGTGCGCCATTCACTAATGCTAATGGATTGAGCATGGCCTTGGAGGTGAAGAAGGAAATAAAACTCACCATAACGATGAACACCAATGCGAGCACTATCGCTAAGGTTTGCCCTTGCTCAATCGCATTGCTGGCAATGGTTTGCAGGCTGCTAAATCGGCGATCGGCTAAGGTGATTAACTTGTCTAAGGCGAGATTATTGGCGTTAAATTCTTTATCGGCATCGAGGTAATGTTGCTCGGCTTGTAGCTGCGCCTCAACCACGGCTTGTTGTGTTTTATAAAGCTCGGCAGGGGCTGCGAGTAAGGTATTGATAATCGCATATTGCTGTTCGAAGGTTTGCAGCAAGCCTAAGGTATCAAGCCCATCAGTTTGTTGTTTTAAAAAGGTAAAGTTAGTGGTGAGGTTACCCTGTAAGATGCTGACATCTTGCTGGTGCGATTGGATCACCTCCAAACTTTGAGTGTGGATCAGCTCTCCCATAGTGTTGGTTAGCGTATACAACATGTCGTCGATACGCGTGCCAGTACCGACAATCTCTTCGAGCAGAGTAGGATTATCGGGGATGGACAGGGTTTCGAGATCGATCATCGCATTACTGGCGTTGGTCTTGGCATCGTTAAAGCGTTGGAAAAGTTGTTGGTATTGCTGCTTTGCTTGTTCATTGGCGAGTTTCGCACTAAACATGGCTTGGCTTTGTTGCAAATAGGCTTGGTATCTTGCCTGCGCCTCGTGCAGGGAAGTCTGCATCTTAGGTTGATCTGCCACTCGCTCCGTTAACTCATTTTCGATACTTTGATATTTCTTCTGCAGCGCTGTAAATGCTTGCTGACTTTTGGTTAAGGCGGCTGTGTCTTGCTGGCTATGGGCCAAGGTGGCAAGGCGTGACATTTTCAACAGTACCAGTTGCAAGCTATTACTCTGCTTTTGCACCGGTACGGCTAAGGTTTCGATATTTTGATAGGCGGTTTGTACTTGTGAGAGTGAATAATAGAAGAAGCTGCTGCCAGCGATGAGCAGGGCGCCGATGGCACTAAAGCTAAAAATGATTTTTTGTTTTATGGTAAGCGTCAACATAGTGCGAAAACCTCTTCTATGACTGTCCCTGTAAAATGGGTTTATTAATGATTAGATCGCTGTTTTTATTGAAATATTAATTCAAGTGTAGCAGAGTTCGTCACAAGTAAAGTGAATTATTCTATTGAGAGTTTAGCGCTAGTTAAGGTTAACTTCTTGGTTTGATTATTTAAAAATAATCTCAACCCTATCGTAAAAAGGATTAAAAATGAAATCAGTCGTGTTGGGTGAAAAGCGTATCGTACCGACAAAAATTGTCTGCATTGGACGTAATTATGTCGACCATATCCATGAGTTGGGCAATGACATACCCGACGACATGGTGGTGTTTTTAAAGCCCAATTCGGCGATGTCGACTGTGCTACTTTCTGAGCATCAAGGCGAAGCCTTGCACTATGAAACCGAGCTGTGTTTTATGTTTCAAGATGGCCGTTTTAGCAGCGTTGCCATTGGCTTAGATCTCACTAAACGTGATTTACAAAGCAAGTTAAAAGCCAAGGGATTGCCTTGGGAGCGGGCAAAGGCCTTCGATGGGGCCGCATTATTCAGCCCCTTTGTGGCGATTGATGATGCCGAGGCACCGCTGCATTTTACTTTGAGTATCAACGATAACTTGGTTCAAGAGGGGCATATCGATTTAATGATCTACAAACCTCAGACCATATTGTCCGAGTTGCAAGCGTTTATCAGTCTCGATGAAGGCGATATTGTGATGACAGGCACCCCAAAAGGCGTGGGAGTGATTCCCGCTAAAAGTGTTTTTAACGTCACGCTGAGCCGGGGTCAGCAAGCGAGTGCTGAACCCTTACTCGAATGGCAATGGTTAAGTGTTTAGTAATAAATCGCTGAGTTGCTCGCATGATTGAACCTGATGACGTAAAAAAGACTGCTGTATTGCAAGTGTCAACTTGCCAGCCTCTGCAACAATTTTTGCTTGCATTAGGGGCGAGTCCAGCTGTTGTTGAACGTTACTTACCACAGTTTAAAGCGTTGAACGTGCCGGCGGGAGAGGTGCTTCTTGGCCAAGGAAATGAGCAGTCACAGGCATATTTTGTTGTGGATGGTATCGTGCGCGCTTGCCATTATACTCAGGAGGGCACAGAGCGCTGTAAGGAGTTTTATTTCGAGGGTGAATTGTGTTTTTTGTATGTCAGTTGGCTTAAGCAAATTCCCGCTCGTTACCAATTAGAAGCTTTAAGCGCCTGTAAACTTATCCAAATGCCCTTATCCGTGTTGGATGATACTTTGCTGCAGGCCGTGCAACTTGGGTTACTTAAACAGCAATTATTGTATAAAGAACAAAAGGAAGCCTTTTTACTGCTGCACACACCTGAGCAACGTTATCTGTATTTACGCGAACATTCACCACTTTGGCTTGAGCGGTTAAGCCAAGGTCAGCTAGCTAATTATATTGGCATTACGGCAATCAGTTTGTCGCGTATGCGTCGACGACTTCAAGACTCTTTTTAACGTTTTTTGCCCCCAGTTAACTTAAGTTAATGCGCTAAAGCGCGATTTCCATGATGCTGCGCCTTAAGTTGCGCTCTCAAGTCTGTAAGGCTTGCAATCTGAGTGCGCATTATTGCTTAAAGCTAAGGGGCTTAATAAGTTGACTGCGTTTACTTTGTCTCAAATTTTAGTGGCGATAGCCATTATCTTCGATCTGATTTCGTTTCAATTTAAGGCGCGGGAGCGGATTGTCGCCTGCCTTTTTGTATCGGGTATTCTGATTTCTATTCATTTTTGTCTGTTGCAGCAATGGACTGCAGCAGGCTTAATGGGCATAGCCACAGTGCGTTATCTCACCAGCATGTTTACAACGTCAAAGGTGGCCATGTGGTGTTTCTCTATTGCTGCACTTGTGATGAGCATTGTGACCTTTAATGGCATAACGACAGTGATCAGTTGTATAGGTACCTTGTTTCAAACCCGCGCCGCATTCTGTCAAAGGGATAAAGATCTTAGATTACTGATGATAGTCGGAACCAGTTTTTGGCTTGTTCACAATGCCTTAGTGGGATCGCCCGTGGCGGTATTGATGGAGATATTATTTATTGGCAGTAATTTGCTGGGCTATTATCGGCATTATTTTCGCGGGCGGCTTAAGCTACTGCCGTGATCAGCTAAGGTCATCTCTAGCCTTAACTGAGAGGTTAAATTTTTAGCGCTTGCATAGTCGTTTTGGCGTTGATGTGAAGAGCATCTTTGTGCGTGATTAATCTAAGATAGCTAGAGTCCCGCGACGGCTTCCATATCGAGTTCGATATCAGTACAGCCTTTGGCACAGTAAATTCCTGCCGCTTGTTCTGCCTTTGCCTGCTCAGGCAATATCACTTTTAATGTCTGTTTACAGCTAGGACATTGCACTGGCTTACCTTTAAATACCCGTTTAATCAGATTTTTCTGCTCATTGAACGAGGTCGCAGTGGTTTGATTTAACACGGCAAAGGGGCTAGTAGAAGCAGTTGTCATCGGCAGTGAAATCCTTAAAAATTGAGTGAATGATATGGCTTAAAAATGAGCAACTCACGACGCTGTCAATCGGCATTTGCCTTAGTTGTGGCGATTATAGCCTGAGTTTAGGTGATATTGAAAAGCTCAAATGCAAATAGCGAACGGTGCTTTCATGGCTTAGGCCGCTTTTAGCATTTTCCTCGTCTACTGATATAGGTTGCATATGAGAACTAAACCGAATATAAATGGCATATGCTATAAACGAGGTGTAACATGGTCAGACCAAAAATCCCCAGAACTATTTGTGGCCAAAGAGCCAATATCTGTTTTAAGCCTAATGGCATTCCTATGACACAGTTAGAGCAGGTGCCGCTGGCCGAGGACGAAATCGAGGCTATGCGCTTAGTTGATTTACTCGGTATGCAGCAACAGGAAGCGGCTAAATCAATGGGTGTATCACGTCAAACCTTGGCGAATTTAGTTAAAGGGGCAAGGTATAAGGTGGTTGATAGCTTAATCAACGGTAAAGCGCTGATGACAAACAATATCAACTGAGTATTGAACACTGGTAACGCGTATCGACGTGTCTAGGTAAGTGTAATGCAAGCAGTATTGAAAGACTCGGGCCTCAAAGTCACCACTCAAAGATGCAAGTTGCTTAAGTTTTTAACTCAAGTCGATAAGCAACATTTAACCATCGAAAATATCTATCAGGGGTTAAATGCGCAGGGCGAGACTATGGGCCTGAATACTGTGTACCGAATCATGGCGCATTTCGAACAAGCCGGCTTAGTGGTAAGGCGGCTTTTTGAGTCTGAAAATGCGATGTATGAGCTCAATGGGAAACCGCGTCATGAGCATTTAATCTGCTTAACTTGCGGCAAGTTAGTTGAGTTTGCCGATCCTTTGATTGACTTACGTTTATGGTTAGCAGCTGAACGTCACGGTATGAGTATCGATCATCACAGCCTTAATATTTATGGTCACTGTTTTGATTGTAAGCAAAAGCTTGAGAGCAAATCGGGTAGATAGACGAAATATTATTCGTTAATTTTATTGGAGAAGAACATGACTAAAATAGTGATTGTAGGCGGTGTTGCTGGTGGCGCATCTGCAGCAGCAAGAGCAAGACGTGTATCAGAAACTGCTGAAATTATCATGTTAGAGCGAGGCGAGTTTATTTCATTTGCGAACTGTGGCTTGCCTTATCATATTGGCGGTGAGATAGAGTCTAGAGAGGCCTTGTTGCTGCAAACGCCTGAAAGCTTTAAATCACGTTTTAATATTGAAGTGCGCGTGTTTAATGATGTGATTGCAATTAATCGACAAACCAAGCAGTTAAGCATACGTAATCTGCTCACAGATGAAGTCTATCAAGAGTCATATGATAAGTTGTTGCTAAGTCCAGGTGCCTCGCCAATCAAACCTCCAATTAGCGGCATTAATAGTCATTTTGTGCATAGCCTGCGAAATATTCCCGATATGGATAAGGTGTTAGCGAACCTTCTGCTGCATAAACCTAAGCATGCCACTGTCGTCGGTGGTGGCTTTATTGGTTTAGAGATGGCAGAAGCACTACGACATCGAGGATTAGAGGTGAGTTTACTAGAGCTTGCCGACCAAGTGATGGGGCCGGTCGATGTTGAAATGGCCAATATACTACATCAAAAATTAGTCGATAATGGCGTGGATTTACGTTTAAAAACAGGATTGACCGCAGTTCATGAGCGTCCTATTCAACCGGCTGAATCCGACATTACCGATGACTACGATACGCCAGTGTTTCCTCATTACCATCTACATTTAGATTTGAGTGATAACAGCAGCTTAGCTACAGATTTAGTGATCCTTGCCATAGGTGTTAAGCCTGAAACCCGCTTAGCATCTGAATGTGGTTTAACCTTAGGCAAGCTCGGTGGAATTTACGTTGACGCCAGTATGCGCACTTCTGACCCGGACATCTATGCCGTAGGCGATGCGATTGAAACTGATGATTTTGTTACAGGTAATCCAATACTTATTCCACTCGCAGGTCCCGCCAATCGTCAAGGTCGATTAGCCGCAGATAATATGCTTGGCGGCAATAAGCTGTATCGCGCCACCCAAGGTACTGCAATCTGTAAATTGTTTGATATGGCAATCGCCTCAACGGGGTTAAACGAGAAGAGTTTGCTAAGGCAAGTTATTCCGTTTGAAAAGATTTATGTGCACACCGCTAGCCATGCCAGCTATTACCCTAGAGCACATCCCATTACCCTAAAGCTGTTGTTTTGCCCTGATAACGGCCGTATTTTAGGGGCTCAAGCCGCTGGGATTGATGGCGTCGACAAACGCATTGATGTGTTAGCAGTAGCACAACGGGCAGGAATGACAGTTTATGATTTAGCCGATCTTGAACTCACTTATGCACCACCCTTTGGCTCGGCGCGTGATGTAGTGAATCAAGCCGGCATGGTGGCTGCAAACGTCTTATTAGGTGATGAATCCATTTGCCATTCTCAGGAACTAGATCATCTGACGGCTGAACAAGTCATTATCGATGTGCGCAACCCGAGCGAGCTAACGGCAGTGGGTGCCATTGTTGGTGCGATTAATATTCCGTTGCCAGTACTGAGAGACAGGCTCAATGAACTTCCTAAAGACAAAGAACTGCTCGTATTTTGCCAAGTGGGTCTGCGCGGGCATGTCGCTTATCGGATGTTAGTGCAACATGGTTTTAAGGTACGCAACCTCAGTGGTGGCTATAAAACTTATCAAATGGTTAATGCACGTTTTTAGTGAATAACAGCATTAAAGATGGATTTTAAAACCATTTACATCCATCAATAAATAGGTGCAGCGTGAACAATTATCAAGATTGTAAACAAAGCCACAGCCAATGCCTTGTCTGTGGCGACGCGACTCAAAACCCTTTGTCGTTGCAGTGTAAGTTTTTTGCTGACGGTAAGGATCAGGTTGTGGGTTATCATAAGGTCAATCGCCAGCTTCAGGGCTATAACAACCTACTACATGGAGGCGTTGCCAGTTCCTTAGTGGATGCCGCTATGACCCATTGTTTGTTTATGCAGGGCATAAAAGCATTAACTGCTGAAATGACTGTGCGTTTTGTTGCGCCAATAAAGGTGGGAGATGCCATTAAAATTGTCGGCCGAATCGTGAGCCAGCGTATGGGAATGTACCAATTGGAAGCCTCACTTTATGTGGCTGATATCGCGTGTGTGACTGCTAAGGCAAAATTTATTCAACCTAAGAGAGGTGTAATAAATTAACCCTGTTAGGTAGCTGTGTATCAATTTGATTTTAAATAATTAATTAACTTTTTAGAGAGCTTCAAGCATAAAGTCGCAATCTCAGATTGATAACGTGAGCGTTTCCAAAAAAAAACAAATATCAGCGGCATCAGTTGGGCGTTAACGCGTCGGCCATCACATGTGATGGCCGACATTGTGCGATGAACGATTAGAGGGAGCTTTGCCAAGTCGATGGGCGAGAGTAACGTGTGCCATCTTTGACTCTGGCGCGGATATGTTTGACATCATTAAGCTTGAACGCTTGGCGGTAGGTTTGCCAAGGTCCTGAGTCGAGTTGGTATTCCAACTCGGCATTGGGATATAAGCTATTGAGCACTAACTGCTGATGTTCAACACGTATTCCAGGCGGTGCTATGCGATAGAAAGCTCCCGCTTTTGCTAACTTAGGTTGCACTTTATTGGCGTAAACCGCGGCGAAGGTTTGCCAATCCTGTTTGAGCACTTGCTCGGCTTGGCCATTGAGTTGGCGGGCAAAATGTTGAGTCTGTTGGCTATAGATTTTACCTTGATAATCATAGGCTAATTCCCACGATGCCTTGTGCCATGCCCGTTCTGCAAGGGCTATCATGCGCGGGAATAGCATGTATTCTGCTTGCTCATCCGATTGCACCATTTCGCTCCAAAGATGCCCCTGCAAGCCGTAAAATCTGTGTCCCGGCTTGAGCTGGCTGTGGCTGTCGTCCGCAATAAATGGCTGATTTAAGCTATTGCGCCAGCGCTCAGCATGGGCGGGCAGGTTGTCGGGCATAAAGCTAAACACCTTAAAACTGTCAATTGCCCTTGCAGCCCAATGATTACCGCGCTCATCTGGATGGCTAGCATAGGGAAAATCAAAATAGGTGACTTCCGGCGTTGAGAGCACGACCTTCCAGCCAAGATTGACTTGCTTATGGGCGATTTGATGGCCGTTGTCTGAAATCAGTGACCAAGCGTTAGATTGTACTTGGGCGGGCATGTTTTCGGGGCGCACTTCACCCATGCCATCATTCCAGCCAGCGGCAATAATCCCTTTATCTGCCAGCATGTTAGCAACGCGTTCGATAAAGTAACCATTGAGTGAGTGCAGTCCGGTTAACTCATCGGCTTTTTGTTGCTTCATTGCGATACACGCAGGAGAGTCGACCCAAGCGCCCGCTGTTTCATCGGCGCCTATGTGGTAATGCACTAAGGGAATGCCTACGGCTTGGTGCATTTTTTTAACTTCATCAATCACAGTATCGATAAAGTGATAGGTGCTCGGCAGACACACATTGAGTGTGTTGTCGTGATAATACTGAAGCGACGAATATTGGGTTTTATCCGCAAATTCAGTCAGTAAAAACTCCTCCGCCTTAGCTTTATCTCCTTTTGTTAGGTAATGGCGATAACGCGCCTCCATGGATTTTATCGCGGCGCGTGAATGCCCCGGCATGTCCAGTGACGGGATCACTTCGATATGGTGAGCATCAGCCAGTTGTAATATTGCTTGGTATTGCGCCACGGTTAAGTAGCCATCGACGGGATTAACGTCCGCTATGCCACTGCCCAGTTGTGGCAATAAACAGCTTTGCTCGGTTAAATCGAAACAGCGTTTTGCACCCACATCGGTCAGTTCGGGTAAGCCGGGTATGGCTAAACGCCAGCCTTCATCGTCGGCTAAGTGCAAGTGCAGCTTATTGATTTTATAGGCGGCGAGCTGTGGAATGATGCGTTTTATAAAATCGAGCGAGTGAAAGTTACGGGCTAAATCGATGTGCAGGCCGCGAAAGGCGTAGCGAGGCTGGTCTTGGATCTCGATGGCGACCAGTTGATCGTCACTTAAACTGATCAACCCTGCGAGGCTTTGTAGACCGTAGAAGAGTCCCGCTTCAGTTCCCGCTCGAATACTGATTTGCTCAGCCGTTATGGTTAACTGATAGGCTTCGCTACTTTTAATTTCACTATCGCGGGTTTCAGTGCTGGTGACTTTAGGAGCTTGAGTATCGAGCTGTAATAACAGCGGCGTGCCTTTGTCCTTGGCCGAAAAGCCTAAAGAATCGAGGTAATCAAATGCCGCCTGCCGTCCTTTAAAATCGACAGTCGCAGCCGTGAGTTGATAACCTTTGGCAAGGGATAAGGGCGCTGAGTCTAGGCTTTGGCTGTGAAGTGGCGTGGGGATGAGTTTGCCGCTAATGTCTGGTGCTTTGTCTGCGGCTAAGGCTTGATATTGCTCGGCTAAATACTGACCATCGGCGAAGGGGGTTGCATCGTTTTTTGCCAGTAAGAATTGTTGATCGGCATTAAAAGGCGCCAGGTAGGCTTGCTCGGGCAATCCCGTCTCTTTATTGCGCTGGGTTTGAGTGCTCTTTATGAGCTGCGCCTTATCACCCATAGCGACAAAGAAGTTTGGCATAAACTCGGAACGGGTGATTTGGCTGCCTTTGCTATAAAACTCAATACGATAAACTTGATTGGCGACGAAGCCCTTAAAGCTGGCTTTAGGCGTGATTTTATGTAAATCGCCATTGATATGCTCAATGCTAAAGTCACCCGCATCGACGAAATAAACGGGTGATAATTGGCTGAAATAAATTTGCCAGTCGCCGTGATTTAACTCTTCATTAGATAACTGAGTGGGCAGGGTTAGCTCAATGGCGGAGCGATAGCACTGGGTTTCTTTACCGGGACAGGTTTCAAGGTAACTGGCGGTTAACTGATAATTTAATTGGAGTTTATCGGCCAATTGATTCAAGGCGACATGATTTGCCTCCTGCACGGCGTTGGCGGCCTGTACCGATGGCATCGCAAGTATTGAAAGCACAGGCATCGCGGGAAGCACGGCCATTATGCCGCTGACTAAGGCCGTCTTAATCCCCTGCCACTTTATTTTCCCTTTCTGTGTTATTTGTACTTTCACTTAACTGAGTCCTTTTGTTGTAAAAACCATTGTGCCGCGTCGATCAATTGCTGGTGCATTGTGATGTTAATTGAAATCGCTTGATTTCTGTTGTTGTAAAAACCATTGTGCCGCGCCAATGAGTGCCGCATTGTGATGTTGGCTGGCTGAAATCGTCAAGTCCGCCAGTTGGGGGCCATAGACTAAGCTTTGCAATTTCTGATTAAGCGCTTCAATAAAGAAGGGAAAGCTTTGGCTGACTGAGCCGCCAAGGATGATATCTTTAGGATCGTATACCAGTAAGGTTTGGGCGATCATGTGCGCCAAGTGTTCACCAAAATGGACGAAGGCTTGCAGCGCTTGGCTGTCACCTTCACAGGCTTTTTGGTACAAATGCTCGCCACTCATCTGATGATAAACGGTAAAGTATTGCCCCGAGCAGTAGTGCTCAATAATGCCATCGCGATAACTCAAGCTGCCGATTTCGCCTGCGGCGCAATGTTTACCCGAATACAGCTGACCATTAAAAATCACCCCAGCGCCCACGCCAGTGCCTAAGGTAATCCCGAGCATGTCTTGATTGTGATTGAGCACAGCTTCGCCAAGGGCAAAGAGGTTCGCATCGTTATTTACAACCACATCCATTTCAAAGGTATTTTTAAGCTGCTGAGCTAACTGCGTTGCCGTTAATGCAGGGATATTGAGCACTTCGAGTAAGGTGCCGCTGTGCATATCCACCATGCCGGGTATCCCGATGGAAATACCATAGGTTTCAGGCGTGAGGTGGCTGTGGATACAGGTCACGAGGAAATCGAATAATTGTTCGAAATTGCCATCGGCGGGAACGGGATACCGCCAAGTGTCGAGTAAGGTTTTACCTTCCACCTGTGCCAACATCAGTTTAGTTCCCCCAAGATCTAAACATAGGACGCTCATAATAGCTTGTTGCCTCTCCTGTTGGTTGTTGCCATCGGCTCGTCATTCTTTGATGCCGCTTTTGTTGAAAATAGGGTGGTGTTTTTAATCAAGGGGCGAGCCGTTAGCGCGACATAACCTATATAAGCCATAGGGATTAACAGCACTAACATCCCGAACCGTAACTCGCCGGACTGCTCACTGATAACACCAATGATCGGCGAGATAAACGCGCCGCCGATAATGCCAGTGCAGAGAATGCCAGCGAATGATCCATGATCTTGGGCGCGAGAATTGAGCGCCAGCGAGAAGATCACCGACCACATGATAGAAATGAAAAAGCCAACCAATGGGAAACAAATTAATGCTAGTTGGCTCGGTCCCCAAATCGCCACCAGAAAACAAACCAGTGAACTAAGGGAAAAACTGAGCAGCAAGATCTGACTGTCGATAAGCTTAAGTAGCAGCAAACCGAGTAGACAGCCGAGCGTCATGTAAAACCAAAAATCGCTAACCACATTGGCGCCGACACTTAAGGTATCAAGGCCATGATATTGCGACAAAAAGACTGAGATACTATTAGCAAGCCCTTGTTCAAGTGCGACGTAGGCGGCGATAGCGAAGAAGAATTTCAAAACGGTTTTATCTTTGAAAAGGCGTAAATGGGTCTCCAGTGCACCCGCTGACTCATCCGCCAATTTATCCACTTTGGGCATCTTCACTAGGCTGGCAAAGAGCACCATGGCGAGTGCGACCACGGCAAATAACCAGTACATGGCAAGCCAACTCATGTTCTCGGGCAATAGCTGTTGCACATAGTTTGCGGATGCTGCACTGGCTTGATCTAAGGCGACAAAATGCTGGTACACCAGCGGCGCTAAGGTTGCGGCGCCGCCAAAGGCGAGTTGGGCCAGTACGGAGAAAAAGGCAAAGTGTTCAGGCCCCGCGGCTTGGCGCAGTAAGGGATTCACTGCTACCTGCAATAAGCTCATGCCAGTGCCGATACAAAACAGGCTAAACATGGCGATGCTAAAGGAAGGGAGACACACAAAAGTAACGGCGCCGATAAACGCCAGGCTAAAGGCTAAGATGATCACTCGCTTTTCACCGTACTTGTCCACCAAAATCCCCGCAGGAATCGATGTCACGCCGTAGGCGATAAAAAACGCAAAGGGAAATAACCCCGCCAACGTCAGGCCGATAGCATAACTGTCAATTAACGCAGGGAAAATCGGCCCCATACTGTTGGTCATCAAGGAAATCACAAAGAAAGTGCAGAGGACAAACAGAATGATGAGTTTGTGTTTCATGTGCTTAGCCAATTGAATTAAGTGAAATTCATTGTGGACTGACGCTCGCTATGGCGGTGATACGAATGGTGCCTCTGTCGATACTTTTCTCACATATGCAAATCCTGTTCGCGCAGATTTGGCTGATTTACATCAGGTGCAGTTAATACGGGCTGTAGATACTGGCGATAGATACGAGTTGCAGATAGCTGCTGCGGATAGGCATAGGTAAAACCGTGTTTTAGTATCTGCTGATAAAGTGTTTGCTTGTAAAATAGTTACCTTTAATTAACATTGGATAGAATAGTATTAGAGTAACGGAGTTGAGTATCACTGTAGGGCTGACTTGCTATAGACAATAGTGCGCGAGGCACAGCGATTTCGCCGAGCTGATAGGTCAAGGCTGGTATTAAAAATAAGGTCTAAGTAATTGAATAATTTAACAGGATGGAATAACGGCTAGCTTGAGTAAATGGCGTTGATCTGTAAGGGCTGATTGAAGCTAAGGTAAAGGAATGAGTAACTGGAGTTTAATGGATGAAACCTCTGTGTGAAAAAGTGATCCCCGATGAAAACAGCTCTTGGCGTTACTTTCGCTATGAATGGGACCACATGGATCTCAACTGGCATTATCACCCCGAGTACGAAATCTGCTTAACCCTCAACAGTTATGGCATGCGTTATGTGGGCGATCATATTGCCCGCTATGGCGATTATGATTTAGTGATCATCGGCCCAGACATGCCCCACGGCTGGCAATCCGAGGCTAACCTTGATATTTCACCTGACGAGGCTTCAAAGAACGATTGTTTGAAAGGCGGCGCTTCAACTGCGGTCGGTTTGAAAGAGCCCAGTTTGAAGGGATCCGCTTCGAAAAATCGAGTGAAGGAAGTCGTGTATGTGGCACAAATTCCCGCAGCCTGGCTACACCAAATTGTGAATGAGCAGCGCGAGTTAGCATCCTTGCATTCGCTGTTGACCCATGCCAAACGGGGCGTGTTGTTTAGTGAGGAAACGGCGCGCAAGGCGCATAGCGTGTTTATCGCGATGGAGACGGCCAATCCCTTTAAACGCTATATTTTGTTATTGGAATTATTAGCGTTATTACAACAGGATAGTCAGCAAGAACTCTTGTCCAGTACCTTGTTCACCCACGGCAGTAAGCTCGACTTTACCGTGAAAAAGCTCGATAAAGTGATTGAGCATATTTATGACAATTACACTCAGGCCTTGTCGGCACAGGACTTGGCAAAGTTGGCGCACATGAGCACCAATCATTTCCATCGCTTCTTTAAAAAACGCACCGAGAAAACCTTAACTGAGTTTATCAACCAACTCAGGATCGCTAAGGCGTGCAAGTTATTACTCTCGAACCAGAGCCCGATTTCAACCATCAGCGATCAGTGTGGTTTCAATAATTTATCTAATTTCAATCGACGCTTTATTCAATTTAAAGGCGTCACGCCGAGTCGCTTTCGTCAGCGCTTTAGCAGTAAACAAAGGGCGATTTAACCCTTACTATCACAAATGCTTAGGCTGAAAATACTGCTCCACTAAGGTTTGGCAATAGCCTATTGCCTGCGCCGTAATGTCCGCTGAAATCGGCTCAAATGGACGCTTCAGTTTGGGGTCGCGGTAATCCATTCCCGCTAACAGCGCATACCAAGAAGGGCGAAAGTAGGCGAGCTGCTGATCGTATTGGTAAAGCAGTAAATCAAAGTCTTCCCCTTGATACCAAGCTTGCAATAGTTGCGTCAGCCTTTGGGAAATGGCGACTTTTCTCGCTGCCACCCAATAAGGTTCGCTGCGCTGACTGGTGACATAATGGGCCTGAATGTAATCCTTTATGCCGAGCACTAACTGCATTACTGCTTGATTCAGTGTTTGTCGACTTAAGGTTTCTGCCTGCTTATTTAATTGATAACGCTCGAATAACGACATAAATCTTTCAAGGGTGAATTGGGTCATCATGATGGACGTGGCTTCGAGTGGCTCGATAAAACTTTGTGCAAGCCCTATCGCTAGCACATTGTTGTGCCAAGCCTTGTCACTGACGCCGACCCGCAGCTTGAGAAACCGAACTTGGGTCGACTCGGGTAAATTTACACAGTGCAACAATTCCTTAGCCGCGGCATTGGCACTGAGGTGGCGACTGCTATAAACATAGCCATTGCCAAGCCTGTGGGTGAGGGGGATTTGCCATAGCCAGCCCGCACTGAGCGCTGTGGCGCGGGTATGGTACTTGGCCTGCTGTGCTTTGGCTTGCTGCGTTTGAGTGGAGTCCAATAATGCAGGTACAGGTAAAGGTACAGTAACGGCGCTGTCGTTGAGCAACTCCTCGGCGAAGGATTGAAAGGGCACGCCTAGGGCTTTATGAATTAACTTAGCGCTAAAGCCGCTGGCATCGATGAAAAAGTCGGCGCTCAGTCGTTCGCCATTTGCTAGGATCAGCGTCTCAATCTGCTGGTGTTGGGTGGTTGAAACCTCGACCACATCAGCAATGATCTGCCGTACGCCGCGTTGGCAGGCATAATCTTTTAAGTAATTGGCCAGCTCAGTGGCATCGAAGTGATAGCCGTATTCGTTGATGTAGGGCATTGCTTTATTCGGCCTTGGGCTGAGATTGTGCTTGGCCAATACACCACTCGAGAAAAACGCATCGGGTTTAACGGCATTGCCATGCCCTCGGCGCCTCGCATTGGCGTTGATAAAAAAGACTTCGGCGGGTTTTACATCCATTTGAAAATAGAAAGGGTGGAAATATTGCTGCCCGTCACCATTCCAATTGATAAAGTCGATGCCGGTTTTATAGCTGGCGTGGCATCGTTCCATCCAATCTTTTTCGCTAATGCCTAAGTTGTCCATAAAGCGTTTTAAGTGTGGCGTCGAGCCTTCGCCAACGCCGATAGTGCCTATGTTGTCCGATTCCACTAAACAGAGTTCAATGGCGGCAAATACGGGGTTATTCGCGAGGGCGGCCGCTGCCATCCAGCCTGCGGTGCCGCCACCTAAGATAATGATTTTTCTGATTGCTTGCTTCACTTTCATGGCTTATCCCCACTGCATTATCAACGCAAAAAGCCGACCCTAAGGCCGGCTATGGTGTGACTCAAGTTTAAAATTTGTAGCTGGCACCGACGAAATAACGTGAACCAAATTCGATGGTATTTTGGGTCAATCCGTATTTAACATCATAGGATTGCACCACTTCATTGGTTAGGTTTACCCCTTCGAGTGAAATGTCTAAGTTCTCCATCGCATGCCAAATAATCGAGGCATCGACTTGTTGATAGCTGTCGTTTAACACGTTTTGAATGTTACCCACGCCTAAGTATTCTGAACGCCAGTTATAGGCGATACGGGCGCTGAACAGATCATCTTCGTAGAAGAGTGAGCCGTTGAAGGAGTTTTCAGATACGCCTTCAATCATTTGTTCAGTGCCATCGGGGCGAGTGCTTTTACTGTCAACATAGGTGTAGTTGGTCAAGAAGCCAAAACCGCTTTCAAAGTTATGCTGCAGCTGGATTTCAAGCCCAGTCACTGAGCCGCTACCGCCGTTGGCTGGGGCTGTAACTCGGCATTTGTCCCACTCGGATTCTGACGCGCCGCAACCTTCGATATATTGCGTCGACTCAGTGACAAACACTACGTTATCAATATCTTTGTAGAACAAGGCCGCCGACAACATAGAAGATTCAGTGAAGTACCATTCGATGCCAAGGTCGGCTTGATTCGCCTTATAGGGTTTCAAATTTGGATTACCGCCGGTCGCAGTACCAAAGTTTTTTGCTATGGCGAAGCCAGGTTTGAGGTCGCTGTAGTTGTTACGCGCCATCACGGAAGAGGCCGAAGCACGTAGGATTAAATCTTCTTGCAGATCGAAGGCGACGTTGATGCTCGGTAGCCAATTATCGTAATTGACGGATTCATTGTAGGGCTTGCCATCGGCAAAACCGGTTGAGGTTTGGTCAGTGTTAACGTAACGCACGCCAAAGTTACCACGGTAGAATTCGCCGCTGAAATCCGCTTGGGCGTACAGGGCCAACATATCCTCTTCGACAGTGAAGGTGTTACCGAGATCGGCGACTTCCACTAACTCGCCATTGGCGTATTTCTCGCTGATAAAGGCCCACCATTTGTCTTCATCTAACTTGGCATAGGAGTCGAGCACATTGCCGCCGCTCTGGGAATGTAGCCCAGACAGCACGCCATCGCTCCAGTTGGCTAGGTTGCCATTAGGCACGAAACCTAGGATTTCTGCGGGGTTACGGTTGAAGGCATTACGCTCGAAATCACTGGTGTTGTACTTAATCCCGACCGCAATTTTGTTAATAAAATCATGGTCGAGTTGATATTCGAAATCGGACTGTGCGTAGGTCACTTTATGATCTTGCACTGTGGTTTCGTAGTTCGCCTCTTGGGCGTGCTTGAATTGGCTGGCATCGTTAGCATCTAAACTCGTCAGCACCACTTGGTAGGGACCGGTGGCGTCGTAACTAAAGCCACCATCGACACTGCCTTGACCATTAGGGAAGGCGGGGTCGCCAATTTTACCGCCTTGATCCGTCGCTGGGATCCACCAAGAAGATGAACCGCCTTGGGTGCCGCCATCTGAGGTCGATTGGCCAATGACGCCGCTCACCGTAAAACTGTCCCCGACGTATTTTCCGGTCAAGTTGAGTACGTCAGATTTCATATTGACCGCGTGGCGCACCACAGGGTTATAAATAATCGACGCATACGCTGGCAGAATCGTTGCCGATGCCGTGCCGCCTTGGGCATTGTTCACTACGTTGGTGGAGCCTGAACCGCGCGCGCCAACGGTTAAGAAGTTGTGGTTTACGTGGGGGATATCGAGTTCAAAATTAAAGTAATCTAAGGTAAATTCTGTTTTTTCTGTCGGTGCAAATTGCAGTGTGACTTGGGCACTGGTCCGTTCACGTTCAGCCCTAAATGCCTGCGAGCCAATGCCCCATGCACCTACGGTAGATTCTTGATTTTGCGCGGGATCGGCAGCGAAGTATTCATAATAACCGCTGAGTGATTCCAGCACTTGGCGGCCACTGGTAATTTTTTCTACTGAATAGGCGCCTAAAATGCCAAACTTTTCGTCGTCATTTTTCCAGCTTCCGAGGAAAGAACCACTGGGGTCCGTTTCATCGTAAAGACTGCTTTGGCTCAGCTCGCCAGCCACTTGATAGGTGTGGGCATCGAGATCTAAGGGCTTGCGGGTTTTGAGATCAACAGTACCGCCCAGCGCACCTTCTTCAAGTCTCGCGGTCGGGGTTTTGTGCACTTCAACCGCACTCACTTGCTCTGCCGACAACAATTCCATATTGAAGGTCCGCGTGGCGGGACCCAAGTCATACCAAGAAGTGCTGGCAACGGTTTGACCGTTCAGCAAAATACGGCTCTGCTCTGGCGCTGTACCGCGAATAGTGACACCGCTTACTTCGCCGTATTGCCTATCGACTGTGACTCCTGAAATTCGCTGCAGCGCATCACCGATGTTTTTATCGGGAAACTTACCTATGTCTTCCGAGGTGATGGCATCGACCGTGGAGTCGGCGAAACGTTTGGTATTCATCGAGGCTTCAATCGAGCGACGTATGCCGCGTACTTGGATCACCTCCATATTTTCTGCCGTTGCCTCTTGTTGCTCCGCCGCGACTGCGGTTGAGCTCATCCCGAATAAGGCGTTAGCGATACACAATGCGAGCAAAGAGCTCTTAAATAGTTGACCTTCTGACATGTTATAGCGTCCCTGTAGTGCTTTAGTGTTGTTTTTTTCTCCAGTTAACTTACCTGTTATCGAATTGTTGATGCGGTACTTTTCACACTAGGATTGGTATTTTTCTATTGTGTTTAACGCGAGGGCGGCGGTGATTTCAACTTGAATGCTGATGGGAGATTTATCGACTTAGCGTAGAAAAGTATGGCTTGTTGCTAGGATGGTATAACTAACGCCAGCTGGATTACTCACTATAGAGATGCCGAGCGAATGAGTGCCGCCACTGTGTACGAGTTTAGACACAATGGGCATTAACTCATTAATTTTAAACATTAGCTTTAAGCATTATCTACAGGATGAGATCATGAAACTGAAATCGATAGCCGCCGCAGTTGGACTTTGTTTAGCGAGCTTAAGTGTTGCCCACGCCAGCGATAAAACCATTTACCTCACCTTTGATGATGGTCCAATTGATGCGACATTAGGACTGTTAGACGCCTTAAAAGACGCCAATATCAAGGCGACGTTCTTTATCAATGCTTTTCATATGTATGGCGAAGGGGATGAAAACGAAGCGTTAGCGGCTGTCGCCTTACAACGTTTGCTAGACGATGGTCATATTCTGGCAAACCACAGTTACGATCATATGCTGCATAACTGCACCGATGGTGTGCAATCGGGGGCAGTTTATTGCAATCAAGTGGGTCTCTGGCCAGTTAAATCCTATCAAGATGCGGCTACCGACTTTACCTACTTTGTGACGAATACCGCCAAAGTGGTTGAACTTATTCCTAATGCCGCCAGTTATCCCAACAACAAGATGACTAAGTTGGCGCGTTTGCCCTATACCAATGGCTGGCGAGTGAGCAGTAAACTCAAAGGCGACGGCTTGTGTGCCACCTCTGATACTGTGCCGCCTTGGGACCCTGCTTTTGCTTGTACTGCTGAAACCTCTACCAACAGTTCGCAAGTTGCGGTGCAAATTCAAAACATGCTCGCCGAGAGTGACTATAAGATATTTGGTTGGGACTTTGATTGGGGGCCAGAGGATTGGGGCGTGGCTTTTCCCGCTGAATCTATGGCCGATGGGGTTGAGCTGGTGGATAAAATCAATCAAGTGATCAACACCTGTGCTGGCACCACAATGAACCCTCTTAACAGTCGCACGCAGAACTTAGACTGTAGCGATGGTTTGCACGACGGTAAAGTGGTGATCTTGACCCACGACTTCCTGTTTGAAAATGCCCACCGTGGTCAAGGTGCGACCATCAACTTGCCTAAAATTAAACGCTTTGTGGAAGAGGCGCAGCGCCAAGGATACCGTTTCGACACGCTAGATAACTATGCCCCCGCTTGGCAGGATCAGCATGATTATCAGCAGCCTGATTTTGTCTCGTATCAAGATAAAATCTATTCCTTAGTGCAAGCCCATTTCTCCCAAAGTAATTGGCAACCGAACCAAACCCCAGCCTTGTGGAAAAACGAGAAGTAGCTAAGTCTTGGGCTGAGTATTTACTCGGCCCATTATGTTTGCCGAGTAAAGGGTATGTTGCTGAACTTAGCCTGACAAAACTCAAAATAGCGTCACTTTTTTACACTTTACCCACTCCGCTTTAACTCAGTATCTGTAATACTGCTCCAACATTGATTTGAAGTTGATCAGTGTTAGAAAAGCAGCGCACAAAGCGCGCGATTGGGGAGAGAAAATGAGTACGTTTGTAAAGTTAACCTTAGCGGGCACCTTAGTGATATTAGCCATACTCGCCGCCGGTATTTACCGTTTCAACATGACCAATGATGATATTTATATGGTGATGGAAGATGGTAAGGTCATGCAATACGACGAGGCCATGGCGCAGGAAAAAACGCAGGCACAGGCCAATGAGGTTGAAGTGGTGACACCGCTTGAGGTTAAGCCGGTGGCGAATGCGTCGGAAGTGATGCTTAAACTCTTTAGCTTAAATACCGCTAACCAGTTTGAAATTACCTTACCAGAGGGCGATAAATCGGTTGCCTTGACCCATTTTATTAAGATCAAGCAAACGGAATTTGCGATGGGCGATTATCAAGATGGCGAGGTAAAAGGCCGAGTATTACTGGATTATTTGCGCATTACGCCGTTAAATTTCGATCCCGCTTTAGAGCCCGATACCCAGAGTAACGCGCCAATTCAAGATGATCCTAAAATGCAGACTATGCCCTTTGTGGCACCGTTTATTGTGACGACTCAAGGTTCGGGGGCATTTTGGTATCTTGGCTTGTTTAGCCTCGATTTTGAACACAATAACTTGAAGCATTTAGGCAGCGTCATGCTGGGCGATCGCATTGAGGTGGACAATATTGAACCTGTTTATCCCTTCGAAGCCCCATTCAAAATTGCCGTGACTTATCGCGATAGAGCGCCTGATCAACCTATGTCTGAAAGCCCTGAAATCGTCAAAACCTTAGAGGTGACAGTCAGCGAAACTGGCATCACTAACATAACTCAGTAGTGAGTAGTCGTGCGCAACGGGTCGGGAGTAAATGCATTATGGATCTGTGCAGGCTTGTGCTAAGTTATTTTTCGTTCCGTGTGTGATGCTTGCCGCAGCGGCAAGCATTCTCGGGTAGATAGACTTGGCATAATGTTTTGACAAGGAGAGTGTCATGCAAGTTAGCAAAATCACTGGGAAATTTGATGTTAAGCTCACTCCAGATAGCACCTATGCTACGGGTGTGGGCGGTGTGACGCTTGGGCGTATGGGTTTAGATAAAACCTTTTATGGCGAGCTTGAGGGCCGTAGCCAAGGGGAAATGCTCAGTGCAATGACGTCAGTCAAAGGCTCGGCTGGCTATGTGGCGATTGAGCAAGTGGTTGGCAAGGTGTGTGGTAAGCAGGGGAGTTTCGTGCTGCAACATTTTGGCATTATGACCGATGGACAAAACCGTTTGATCTTAGAAGTGGTTCCCCATTCCGGCGCGGGCGAGTTGCAGGGATTAACGGGCACTATGGCCATCAGTATTGAAAATGGTCAGCATTTTTATGAGTTCCAGTTTGGCTTTGAAGCCAGCGCTGAGCCAGCATTTTAACGCGACTTCAGGCATGATTGTTTTAGGCATGATTGTTTCTGAAAATATAGTTTCAGGCACTATTGCTTAAGGTGTTATCGCTTCCAGCATTAGCCTGATGTCGTTCAATTTTCCTACCTTGATTTCGTTTTCTCAAACCTAGTCTTATCTACGTGGCCTAGAAGACCTTGCTTGATTGAGTGAAATAATGGACATAAAAAAACCAGCCTAGGCTGGTTTTTTGTTATTACTTTTTCTTATCAATCGAGTTCAAAAGTTGAGGCAAGATTAACGCCTGGTACTTAACTCTGACTGTTAAAGCGCTACTTTTGAAAGCTAATTTCAGAAAGTGCAGCTTTAGCTAGCGTTAAGAGGCTTTTTTAACGACTTTGATTTTATCGACAACTTTTTTCACATCGTCGGTATTCTCGGCAATTTTCAGCGCTAACTGACGTTCGGCATCGCTAGCAACTTCACCTTTTAAGGTGACGATACCATTAGCGACATCCACATTAATCTGGGTGCCGGAAACATCGGTTGAAAACAGTAAACGGGTTTTGACGACTGTGGCAACCTTAGAATCGGTCAAAGTCGCGACAACTTCACTGGTGCCTTCTTTCTCATTCATTACAGTGAGTTGGTTATCGACATCTTTTACGCCGTCTAAACTTTTGATCAGTTCAGTGGCAAGAGCTTTATCGACACTGCTTTCCACTTTACCCGTTAACGTCACGTTTCCGTCTTTAACATCCGTTATAATGTCAAAGGAATTGAGGTTAGTGTTGAGCAGTAAAGTGGTTTCAGCTTTACCATCGATCCACGCATCCTTAGCCCCGTCCTTCCAATCTTGAGCCGCTGCGACATTTAAACTGATTGAACCGACAAGTAAGGTCGCTAGTACTGATGCTGTTGTGGTTTTCATAATCATATCCTCCGTTATTTTCTCGATGTTAGATAATGCGTGAATCGTGCCAATATGGTTAAAGTGTTGATTTTAAAGCTTTTATGTGCTGTTTTTGATATTTTGACAGAAGGAGTCTTTTGTTTAAGTCGGTCTTTTTTACCGACAAAATGTAATTTTTTCTGGCAAGCCGAGTCATCTTTAAAGCATAAAAAACCGCACGACTGTGTGCGGTAAAGTGTGTGCGAAATAGTGTGTGGAGTTGCGCGGTGCGTTAAAGCTGGATATTGCCAGGTAAAGAGGCTCATACTGATGCGCACTGATACAAACTGATGTAACAAGTGCAAAGGATTAACCAGAATTGAGCGAACTCATACCATCGCAACTGATTTGCAGCCAAGCTGCGCCTTCTGCAAGCTGATTGGCAAGCTGTGGCTGATGTGCTTGCCTTACTGCTTGTTTCATCTGGATTAACACTTGTTGTTCAATGGCGACAAGTGCGGCCATCGCTTGTGCCATATGGCATTGTTGCAGCAATTTGGTCACTTGAGTATAAGTCACTGGTATTGCATGACTTAGACCATGAATAGGCTCACCAGTTAGAGGGCGCAGCTGTTCAAAACGCGTCAACATTCGTTGGTGGATATTCGCTTTGGTCGAAAAAATACGCTTAAGGTTATAGTCTTCGACGTACGTCATTGCCTGATTGTAGAATGTTAGCCCTTCTTGATTGAGCTTTATTATTTCATCAATCAAACTGATATCGGCGCGGATATCAGTCTGATGTTGCACAACATTAGACTTCATGAATGCCTCCAAATGCCAGTGTTCGGCACAGTCCTGTTTAACGGTTTGGCTTAACTAATTGCGTTTCGTTCAGCTACCATGCATATTTTGTTCTCATTTTTAATGGTATGTTAACAGGCTGATTTTTAGGCTGATATTCTCGGTTACTTGCGCCATCCTCTTAGAATATCGGCAACTATTACCGTTGCTGTTGTTAAAATTTCACGACTGACATACAGTAGCCCTTCATACACAGGGAGTGGGATAGCATGGCTCGATTGACACTTTTTTATCACCTGCAGGATGTAAACGCCGAGCAAGCTATCATTGAACTCGCCGGCGCAGCCGACTTTAATAAGCTACGCAGTGTCGATGATTTACCTTGGATAGAGCAGCTTGAGGCGAACCACATTGATGTTGCCATCATTGAGCTGTCCAGCCTTAGCCGTGAGGATTATCTTGGGCTGCTGGACAATACGGCCTTGTCTAATATCGAGTTTATTTTTCTCTCCGATGGTCAGCCGAACCCCAATCTTGATCAGTTAATGTCGAATTTTGCCTGTTATCATTTTCGTAAACCCTACGATATGACGTTGATCAGTGACATCTTCGCCGATTTTGCCCAGTATCTAGTGTCATCACCAATCCGGCCTCGGCCTTTTTCCAGCGAGCTAGACCAATATGGTTTGCTTGTCGGTTCCTCTGCAGCTATGCACAAGCTGTATCGTACGATACGTCGCGTTTCTGCGACCGACAGTAATGTGCTGATTATTGGTGAGAGTGGCGCAGGGAAAGAGCTCGTTGCCAATACCATACATCTTGCCAGCCCGAGATTGAACGAGCCTTTTATTGCAATTAACTGCGGTGCATTAAGCCCTGAGTTGGTCGATAGTGAGCTGTTTGGTCATGTCAAAGGCGCTTTCACTGGTGCGAATCGCGATCACAAAGGCGTATTTGATCAGGCAGAAGGTGGAACCTTATTTCTTGATGAAGTCACCGAAATGCCGATTGAGCATCAAGTGAAGTTACTCAGAGTGCTTGAAAATAGCGAATATCGTCCCGTTGGCGGTGCCAAAGTGCAGCATGCCAATGTGCGGATTGTGGCGGCAACTAATCGTGATCCCATAGTGGCGATTGAGGCTGGGCAATTTCGCGAAGATTTGTATTTCCGTTTGGCCCAGTTCCCTATCCGCGTTCCGCCATTAAGGGAACGTGGCGATGATATTCTCGGGCTAGCGCAGCATTTTCTTGCCTATCGTAATGTGGCCGAAAAGCAGAATAAAAGCCTCGCTGAAGACAGTGCGCAGATGATTGCGGCATATCCTTGGCCAGGGAATGTGCGTGAATTAAAACATGCCATTGAGCGAGCCTATATTTTGGCAGATCAAGAGATTTTACCCAGTCATTTACAGTTGCCACAGGCAAGTGAAATGGGGACATCTTGCGATGACCAAGTCGTTATCCCGCAGGGCATGCGTTTAGATGACTTAGAAAAAATCGCCATTTATCAAGCATTAGAAACCACTCAAGGCAATAAAACCGATACCGCCGAGCAACTGGGGATCAGCGTAAAAACCCTCTACAACAAGCTCAGCAAGTACGAGCAGCAAGTCGAAGCGGGTGAATCGACGGTGGAATAGTTTTTTGCGCTCAAAAGCCGTAGATGTGAGTGAATTTAATATCTCATTGAGCTTTATCCTGCGGCTTTAGCCATCTTAAGCGTACCGTTGATGTGGTTGCTAGCAAGGAGGTTTAAGCCAAGTGGCATCGGCTCTTTGGAATTGGATTTCACTACGCTAGGTCACTATTTGCAGCGTTAGGAGCGAGATTTGACGATAGTAAAGTTGATTACTTGTCAGGTTGAAAATGAACAAGAGCAAGATTTTTCTCAAAGCCAACAGATATGGAAAGCGTTGAGCAACCGCATAGTTTTTAGAGGCCAGTTCGGTGGTTGGAGTCAACTCGAAAGGCAGGCGATTATTGTGGGCGTATGGCAGTCACTCGAGGATGTTACGGCTTTCATGGGGTCAGTTCACGACGAGCTGTTCTCCAAAAGTGGTCAGCAAACAACTTATAAACAGTGTGATGTCCATTATTTTGAAAATATACTGAGTATCCCTTCGCTAACTCATCATCCTGCAGATCAAAGTGACAATGTCATTCGGTTGGCTTATTGCCGAGTAGTGCAAGATGTCGAACGTTTTTTAAGTGATCAACGAACGATTTGGAACGCCCATCTTGGACAAGCAGAGGGCATGCTTGGCGGTTGTGTCGCCCGCAGTCTAAAACAGAGTGACTACTTCATCGTTATGACGCGCTGGGCGTCGAACCTAGATTATGACAATTACGTAAAAACCGTTCTGCCAGCCCTTAAAAAGCAAGTGTTACCTGAAAGCTTTATTGAAAATATGTCGGGTTGTTTAGTGCAGGAAGAATGCTTATGGGAAGTCGTTCCTAGTAATGACTCAAGCGTGCCAGCAAGATGTATCACCCATCCTCTTCAGTTATTTCCTGATAAGGCACAAATACCTTAAGGGATGCGGGGTGAACTTCAATGGTGAGATCAGCGGGTTCAAAGATTTCACCATCAATCACATATTTACATTTGGGCTGACTGCTAATGCTCACTTTTTTCGCATGGGCGTGGTGGACTTTGGTCGCGGTAGAAGGCGCGCTAGGTCGCTTTGAATGTGTGTCTTTATTACCTTCTTTTACCCATCCAGCAATGGCTAATTCGGCCAGGCTAAGGAGCTGCTCCTTAGGTTCATCCCCCGAATCTAGCCAGGTAATATCGAGCAGGCCATCTGTCATGTTTGGCTCGCCATCGCCTTGCGCTAATACGCTGGTAAACGGTGCTGCATTGGCAACGATGAGGCTATGGGTGGTTAATGTTGTGGGCTCGGCATCATCTAAGCTGAGCTGTATGGTTAAAGTGACATCGGCATTGACGGCGCGCCATAAACCATCGAGGTAGGCAAACTGGCCGAGGGCATTTTTACGTTCACGGTTGGCCGATTCAATCATCTGCTGTTCAAAGCCAATCCCCACAAGTAACAAGACTAATTGTTCATTACAACGAGCTGTATCAATGGCTTGGTAATGCCCTTGGATAATATTGTCCAGCGCCTGAGAGACAGGAATGAGCTTACTGCCTAAACCAAATAGCGCGTGGCTGAGGGCGTTAGTCGTGCCTAACGGAATGATCCCTAAGGCGATATCAGTGTTCACTATTTCCGATGCTACCTCTGTCACTGTGCCATCGCCACCACAGGCAATAATGATATCTGCGCCGCTATTGCGGGCTTTTTTGGCGAAGGTATTTGCGGTGATATTTTCGGTAGTGAGTTTTAACGTTAGGTCAAAATAGGCTTTTAGTTCGTCTTGGATTTGCTCGCCATATTGTTGCCATTTGCCGCCGCCAGAGACAGGGTTAGCGATAATCCACGCCACTTTATGGATGTTGATTTTGCCTTGCTTGAGCATGTGTTCAAGGGCGCGTAATTGCCATTTGTTTAAGCCCGCGGTTTTGCGAACTTGCTTTATTTGTTGCAGTACTTCTGCGAAGTTGCGCTGTTTATCTTTACAGACTAAATAGGCGGCGAGTACCAGCACTGAGCGGCCGCGCCCCATAGCACAGTGGATCAGCACCTGTTTATTGGCGCGCACTTGGCGATGCAACCAGTTAACGGCTTGATTGAGCTGGGCACTGGTCGGCACGCTATGGTCGAGGATGGGAATGTTCAAATACTCGATATGATCTTCAAACTGCGACCAATCTAAGCCATCAAACTCGGCGGTCACATCAAGAATGGCGGTAATCTTATTGGCTTTGATTTTCTGCAGATCCGCAGAAAATAATCGGCAGCCGAGATACAACTGCTCATCTATCTTTTGCATCGACGGCACAGAGTCGCGTTTTCTGGCCCAATGATTATACAGCCGACAGCCCAATAAAAACGGAATAAAGCCCCAGCGAATATACCAAGGGATAGTGCCATCTTGGCGCTTTCTAAAAATGCTGGCGAGATTAAACCAGTAGGCTGAACCGACTAAAAATAGCGACAGGCTTGTCCAAGCCCAAATAAAGGTGAGCAGGGGAGACGTGCCCGTTACCGCAAAATAGGCTAGCAGTACGGCACCTGCTAAGTAGAAATATTTGATGTGGATTTTGCTTAGCATACGCGCCCTCCAATGCTGTTCATTTGATTTTACCGCTGCATGTTAAACGGCTGACTGCATCGGTGAATCGCGTCGTTGAAACTAGGTTCTAACTTAAGTTTAAATCAGGTGCTAACTCAAAAGGGTGGCAGTAGACGAGTCTATTGCCACCCTAAAGTGAGGTTTGCTTAGCACTTAGTATCTTTAGCTTTAACACCTTCTTTGACTTCTTCACAGGCATCTTCGATGGCATTACCTGTATCTGTCATCACTTCATCAATTTTTTCGCCCGCGTCTTCGGCTTTGTTATCGCTACAAGCGGTTAAACCGAGGGCGAGTAATAATGCCAGTGAAGCGCTTGTCATCAGAGTAAATGGTTTCATATACATCTCCTTTTCTAAAAAAATTAAAGTCGCGGTGACTTGCCTCTAAAGGCATTAACCAGCAGGGAAATCACTAATAACACAATAAAGATTAAGAAAATGATTTTCGCTATGCCCGCCGCTGCGCCAGCTATCCCAGTAAATCCTAATAGGCCTGCAATAACAGCAACAACCAGAAATACTAATGTCCAACCTAACATATGAACCTCCTGCCCTTGTCTTAATCCTTCGCATGACCGTTTGTGTCATTTGTAAGGTAACGGCTAATGGTTATTTCTAGATTGCGAACATAATGCCAACTTTGCATATTTTAATTAGTTTATTGATTTTAAATGAAATTTAATTGATTGGTTTTAAGTGGACGCGAATGTACTAAACGTAGTACAGGCAATTTTTACCTAAGCTTCGGTAAGAGTTTCAGTCAGAAAATAGAGGAGCACAGCATAAAAAAGCCGATACCATTTGAGTATCGGCTTAGATGAAGACGTCGATAGCTAGGCTGAGAAAGAGGCAATACTTTGCGGTAAGGTCAGCACTTGCGCATTAACTATCACCGCCAGCAGCAGAGGCTGCAGCTTCACAGCGTCCTATTAAGCAGCATTTGTATGATATCTGTTAGAAAGTACGGCAATGACGGCACAGCAAATACCATAGAACGCACCAAGACCTCCATAATATATTCCTGCTTCACCCGACGTAATATGCCCTGAGGCAAAAGATATAGATATTCCAATATAGGCGCTTAAAAGACCCAGGGTGGCACCCGCTAACCCAAATTTACGACCACGATGAATGGATGCCAAAGTGCCAGCTGCGGTGGTATTAATATCTAGATTGCTTACGTTAATATCAAAAGCTGCCGCTAACGCTCTTTTTGATTCTAAAGAACTTGTGCCTTCGCTTTCTATTCTCTGGATAGTACGAATGCTCAGTCCTGAGATTGTGGCAAGTTGATCTTGTGACCAAGAACGTTCGTTTCGAAGCTTCTTAACTAAGTCTTTGTTTATCATCTGTTCCATTTTCTAGTTCCTAATAATGATTGCTAGAGGCTAATCATCATCCGAAACTCTTGATTTTAGTTATGACAACCTTACGTCAAAGTTACGACAGTGGCCCGCCAAGTTGTTTAACGCCGCCAACAGCGAGCAAATGTTAAGTTTGAAAGACGCAATGCTGCTAGGCCTTGTTAAGTGTTCACCTCATAACCAAACCGAACCCCCGCTTGATTAATGATATCTGTGCATTGTGATATGAACCACATTGCAGAAGCAGTAGGCTCATACTTGCATAGAATATTAATTTTAAACTCTCTACCTTTTGAATCTGGATAGGTTTCAAATACTTCACCAGACTCCAAGAAAGCCAAGTAGGTATTAATTTTCTCCTGAAGTAGAAATAGATGCCCGTCATCCCATTCCAAATGATCTGAGATGGTTAGCACCACGACACCTTCTTGATCTATTCCAATGGCGTCAACTGAACCTTGATCTTCTATGCTCATAGATATTTTACACTTATATAATACGCATAATCTTACCTTCAATCACTTGGCGAGGTGACTCGCAACTTAATGATTTATAATGAGGTTTAGACGATAGCAAATATCATTCTGGGTAGAAAGTATGCATCTGTATTATTTCTACGTATTTTGTTTGGCGCATTTTTCATAAGATATTGAATATTAAGACTTGATTAAAAGTATTATTTGAAATAATGCACAAAACGATACTTTTGAATGATAAAAAGCCTTATTCACAAATCATGTGGTGTATGTAGAGTTTTGGGGAGGGGATATGTCCTATCAAAGTTTGCCTCGCAACCCATTCATAAATTACGCAGCATGTATTCGATTGGTTGCAGGCGAGCACTATCGCGGCAGTGGCCATCGGAAAAAGGGACTTTTCCGTTGAGCCCCCAAGGATGGGTTTACGGCGTGCCACTGGAGCGCCAGTGCTTAGCGGCATTGGCACAAACAGAGTCAATAACTCAAGGGATTAGATTGGCAATAAGGTAGGCGGCTTCGATTTAACGAGGTAGTGAAAAAGATTGCATCAAGTAGGGAGTTGAATCCCTACTTGATGTATCTGTTGTCCCGTAGTGCTTAAAAACGATTCAGCGGTTTCCAGCGTAGTAGTGTGACCGGAATGCTCGCGCCTTGGGATAACAGCAAGTTAATGCGGGATTGATACGCTGCGCCCACCATTAAATGTTTGGCTAAATCCACCGCATTACGGGCCTTATAGTCATCTAAATAACTGCCTTTCGCCCACGCATTAAATGCACCGAGCGCTGGGCCTGCCCAGATTTGGTAATCCATTTCGCGGCCAACTTCACCTGTGTTTGACCAGCGGCTAGACAGACCCAAATACCAGCGGAAAATAAGTGCCATCTTACGTTTCGGGTTATCCAGTGCACGCTCGATTTGCTTAGGATCGCGCTCGTTAAAGTGGGCTACAGTGCCAGCCCAAATGTCATCGAGTGATGAGCGGAACACTTGCTCTTCGAGCTTTTTACGCTCGTCCTCAGGGATGGTATCAATCGAATCGTAACGGGTGTAGATTTCATAAAGCTTATTGGCGCGCATCGGGAACAGGGTGCCACGCTTTACCACTTGTAATTTCACGCCCATTTCGAACATATCGGCGGCAGGCGCCATAGTCACATCGGCCATTTCGGTGGTGGCGAGTAACTTACGGGTGTGTTCGCTGGCGCCCGCTTCGACGCAGGCTTGGTTGATTGAACCTGTGACGATGAATGCCGCGCCCATGTTGAAGGTGGCTAATGCTGCATCGGGTGTGCCGACGCCGCCGCCTGCGCCAACACGGATTGGCGTTTTATATTGATACTTAGCTTGGATTTCATCTTTGAGCGCCAAAATCGTCGGCAATAGCGTGACCAATGGACGATTGTCGGTATGGCCGCCAGAATCGGCTTCGGCCGTGATGTCATCCGCCATTGGCACAAGTTGCGCCATCGCCATTTGGTCTTGGCTAATAAGACCATCACTCACTAATTGCTGGAGGATTTTGGCAGGCGCCGGCTCCATAAACTTAGTCGCGACTTCGGTGCGGCTGATTTTAGCGATGACTTTGTTGCCAATGACTATCTCGCCATGTTCGTCGCGGCTCAAACCTGCGGCGCGGTAATAGACGATCTGCGGCGTTAAACCTAAAAATGCCGAGGCTTCGACTGTGCGCACTTTATGTTTTAAAAACAGCTCAACGCTGCCGCGCTCTAATGCGGGCTCGCTTGGGCTGTGAATTAAGTTAAAAGCGTAAGGGCCATTGGGCAGCGCCGCTTGAATGCGAGTAATGGCCGCTTCAACGCGCGATGGAATTAACCCCGCCGCGCCAAATGAGCATAAAATACCCGCTTGGCCAAGGGCGATAACCAGTTCTTCCGAGGCAATACCGTTAGCCATAGCGCCGGCGTAGTAAGCGTATTTGACGCCGTGGACGCGGCGAAAATTACTGTCGCCTAAACTTTGGGTGCCAAGGGCAGGGGCAAAGGCGCTGACAGGGTGTGAGCCCAATGGCGCTTGGCTGTCACTGGTGGTCACTTCGGCCGTTTGCGCTATGCCTAAGCCTTTTTCGCTGTGATTCACTAAGTAGCAGGCTTGGCTTAAATCTTTGAGTTTTTTGCCTAATGAGTCGATATCAAAGCTCAGCTCTGCATCGTTGACTTGCCACGGCCAAGGGCTGAGTTTTTCGTTATTACTATTGAATTGATCTAGAGTATGGCTAGTCATCTTGGGTCTCGTTTTTAATGCTGCTGCGTTGCTATTACTTGAGTAAAAAGTTCGGGTGTAAAAAGCCAACGCAGCGGCAGGATTATTTTTAAGTGATTCAATAAATAGAATTTACCGCATTAAGCTTCTTCAATACAGATGGCGATATCTTTGACTTCATAAATCCGCAGACCATCTTTACTCAAGTTGGCATCGCCCATAATGATGCGTTTGCCATTGTCGTCTGTCACGCTGGTAATGTGCACATCCAGCGACATCTGCTTGTTTAATGGGTTAATTTGGCCGCGATACTTCCATTTGATATCCGATAATATCTGGCCGAATTTTGGACTCTTAAAGCCCGCACCAAGGTCTTGGTCAATCGCATAGGTTTGCATCAGCTCGATAATGGCTTCAACCCCTAATGAGCCTGGCATTACCGGATCTTGATGGAAGTGGAATTGGAAGAACCAATCACTCGGGTCAATGGTGCGCTCGGCGTATAAATAGCCAAGGCCCGCTTTACCGCCGGCTGTTACGATTTCAGCCTTGTCGATAAAGTTAAGCTGACCGCCCGCTAAACGGTAATGCGGCTGACCTTCTGGTGCGTTAAAGCTGCGATGCTGTTTATCTAACAGATTGATTTGGCTATCGGCGGCTATACCATTTTGCACATGCCAAGGCTGAGTGATCTTGCCGTTGTCTATGCCGAGTTGGTTTTTGAGCGCATCGCCCTTGAAGTAACCAAATACCGCTTTACCTTGGTAGAAAGGCTCGCCATCGCAGCTTAACTCGAAGCTGAAATTCTGGATGATGTTGCTGCCGGCAATCACAGTCGATAACAAACGTGAGTCGTTTACGATTGTTTTGCCGCGTAAATCCACGTGGCGCAGCAACTTACCGCTACCGTCTAAGTTACGGAAAAACAGCTCTTGGCCGGGGAAGCCCAAGGTGGTGCCCATATAGCCTGAGATAAAGCCGTTTGGCTGCAGTGATATTTCCATTAGCACAGAATAGGGCATCACAGCGTGATGGCTGTTTTTATCGTAATACCAAGCGTTTGCTGGCACTTCGTATTCGGCGATACACGAAGAAGG
The DNA here is from genome assembly GCF_022690845.1 of Shewanella sp. N2AIL. Classification (NCBI taxonomy): domain Bacteria; kingdom Pseudomonadati; phylum Pseudomonadota; class Gammaproteobacteria; order Alteromonadales; family Shewanellaceae; genus Shewanella; species Shewanella sp. N2AIL. The sequence goes on from NZ_JALBYT010000001.1 coordinate 251,605, forward strand.
CTTTTTCAGCTCGCCGCGTTTGCCGTCAATCGCAATGACGCGAGTCGTGAGCTGTAAATCACCGCAAGGCGTGCGCGGTGGAATAAGGCCGCGATAGATGCTGAAATCGGGGCCGAAGCAGTTTTCGATATCGCCCGTGGCAAATTCGAACATGTGATACGGCGTGAACGGCAGGGTGTCGGGCACGCGGTTTGCGTACTTTGAATCCGCTGGCGCAATCGGCGCAGGTACATGCTTAAGCGGCACTACGCCTTTATTGGTTAGCGCAGTTAAATCTGGCAGCTGGGCCATCAAAGGCGCGGCGGCTGTGGTTGTAATCAGTGAAGTATTAGTATCGCTATCCGCAATGTAGCGAGTGCATTCGGCTTCTTCTTTGATCATCACTCCAAGGTTTTGGAAATCCACCACCACTTTGCCATTAAGCAGAATATCGATATTCGCCTTAGCATACGGGCGCGGATTCATGCCGATTTCGGTGATTTCCATACGGTAGGTGAGCAGGCCAGATTGCGGCAACACTTGACCGCGACAGCGCACTTTTTGTGATGCGTTTTCGAGCGGTTGGAAACGACCATTTTTGACACCCCCTTCTTCTGTACTGGCGTGCATTCCAATATGCAGCATAAAGAATTGCAGTAATTGACCACAGCCTTCGGCCATTAACGACCCCGCCATCACTTGGTCGCCCTTGAAATGACACGGGAAATACCAATGATCGGCTTCGAGCTGCTTATGGCCTTGGACTGAACCTAAGCCCCACGCACCGCCATGCACCTCAAGATTGCTGACCTGTTCAATCATCAGGAATTTTTCGGATGCAAAACATAAAGAGGGCTGCAAACCATATTGGGCTTGATGCGCCGCGTGTGCGCCGCCAAAACAGCCACCGATATCGGCGCCGAGCAGTTTATGGATTTGGCTGTAATCAAATTGGTTTTGCGCGCAGTTCAGTAACGGATTAAAGCGCGGCTTATTCGGATTGTTCAAGGCGAGGTTGCGCGCCTTGATTTCGGCTTCGGTGTTAATAACGCCTTTGCCGTCGGCAAGTTCCTTGTCGGTGAAGAAACCGGCACAGCCGCCATCCATTTTCAGGATCAGCTTGTCGCCCACGAAACATTCGTAGGAGAAGAAGAACAACAAGGTATCGCCATTGCGGGCAAAGTGATTGATGGAAATATCGTAGCGCAGAGTGTCGCCACCGCGCGGTAAGTCGCCAAGGAAGGTCAGGGTGCAATCGAGCAGACGATAAACGCGCTCGCCCTTGTTTTCAAAGTCGATACCTAAGTAGCTGATCAGCATTAAGTCGCATTGACCCGATTCAACGGCCACGGCCCACGGAATTTGACCATCGACCAAATACGGCGCGTCCACAGGAATGTCGTATTCTGTGGTCATAGTGCAAGGCTGATATTGGTTCATCTGGGCGTTTAATTTCGTCACCCGAGATACCAGCAAATAGTCTGTGGTTGGCAGGCGTACACGACGCGAGTAGCTGTCGATAATGGCGTAATCTTGGCCAAAGACGTTAGCGATATCACCTTCGGCGTACTCGACTAAATCCGCATAATCCCAAATACAAGGCTTGCTTATCGGTGTTGGCGGCGTGTACTGAGGCACTTTTGCATGGTTTGGATAAAGCACAGGATGTGGAAGAACCGTTGTTGCAGATGCCTGAACAATGGCTTGCTGTTGTACTGGCGCAGCTTGGTCATTGACGGCTAACTCGCTGGCAAGCTGGGCTTTCATCAAGGCATCGGCCAGTTTCAGGCCTTGCTCACGGCTTTGTAAAAAGGCTAAATGAGCTTCACGGGCGAGTTGCTGATTACGTATAAATGCAGCGTCTTTTAGCTCTGCTTGAGCGGCGTTGTTATTGGGCGTGCTTAGGGCATTAATTGGCATGCTGCTTAATGTCTCTTTTTGTAGAGCCGTGGTTGGGCTGCTTGTTGCAAAGCCACGAGTGTCTTTGCTCGCTATTTGGGCCAAATGCTTGCGCTGGCTGCGCTTTGGCAATGCAGTGATGGCTTGGGCTTTTTGCTGTATTGCATCGATGTCCGCGAGCGGCGTATCTAGGATATGCTGATAGATATCGCGGCCACCAAGTGTCACTTGTTTTATTAAGTGTTTTTGCTCCGAAAGCGTTAAGTCTTGTTCAAGCCTTTGCTGCAAACTGTGTGCTTGCGTGGCACTTTGACTGAGCAATAACTGCGAGCATTTACCTTGGCTAAACGTGGCAACGAGCGCGTGCTGCACTTGATTAGCTTGTGGCTGTGCTTGGTTTTTTAATTGCCCATGATTTTTAAGCTGAAGCAGGGCGCTCAAAATACTCGCCATGCCCGCAGCGGCAAAGTTGTGGCCAATGGTATCAGCGGCTTGGCTGCGCTGGTTCACACTCGGCAGCAGCGTATTGAGTACCAGCTTTGGATCGGCAAGTTGCTCAACTGCAATACTGGTTTCAATCAAACTAATTTGGCTGCTATTCACCTTGGCTTGGGTTAACAAGTCATCGCAGATGCGCGCTGTGTTGCTGTGACCTTGCATGTCACACATAGCACCAAACACTTGGCCGCTGATGTGACCATAGCTGTTGCTATTGGCATCATTAAGTAGAGCATTAGTATTTGAATTTTCAGCAGTTAGCACTAATGCGCCTGCACCTTCACCGACTTTCCAACCAGTGTCAGTGGCATTAAATGCCACTGGCGATACGGCGTTTTTGAGGATCACTTGCTCTAGACTGCCACTTAAATCGACGGCGGCGATCACTACGGCATCTAAGGACTCTTGGGACAACAGATTTTCGGCTACATCGATACAGCGGGCGACCGATTGCTCCGCCGCCGAAATGGTAAAGGCAGGGCCGTTAAAGTCCCAAAGGGATGCGATGCGTGACGCCATGATATTGCCAATAAAACTGGTGTATTGGTTCAGTTTGGCGGCATCGAGCACACTGTCCATGGCGATTTTTTCAAGGGCGAGATACTCAGCTTGTGTGAGTGTTATTCCTTGTGTTTTAAGGCTGTCGGCCAGTTGTGTGTGTAGATTTACGCGGCCACGGAACTGATGTAATTCCAGTTCGGTTTCCATCGCCACTAATACAGCCACCTTGCCGCCGGGCTTTAAGTTGGCATCACGAATCGCTTCATCGGCCACTTTGATCAACAGCAGTTGCTGGGAGATCAGGCGATCATCCTCATTAGGCGGCACTTTAAAGCGCAGGAAGTCAAAATCGAACTGGTCAATATACGCGCCCTGTGGTGCGGCTGCGAGGCCAGTTCCGGTTAAACCAAAGTTGGCCAGAATATCAGGATGTTTGTCTAAGCCTTTCCAGCGTTTAGCGGGCAGCGGGATAAAGGCATGTTGCCGAGCTTGAATCGTGTTATCCAGTGCATTAATAGAGGATAAAGGCCCAAAGTGCGATGCTAAACCAATGATATTTAATGGCGTATGCTGGTAACTTACTGCGGCTTGTTCACTCTTTTTGTTTGTATTGGCAGCATAGGATTCCAGCAACAAATGCGCGTTACAGCCGCCAAAACCAAACACAGAAACACCCGCGTGGCGGCGGTCATTGCCGGCTTTATCTGGCCAAGCATGTAATTCTGTTGGCAGATTTTTAGCGCTAAATAAGCCCTTAGGCGAAGATATCGGCGCTGATAAATTAATACTTGGCGGCAGTCGGCCCGAGCGCATGGCAAAAATCATCTTCATGATCCCCGGCATTCCTGCGGCGGTGAGTAAATGGCCTAAGTTGGATTTTGCTGAACCGATCAGCGGCACTGAAGAGCCCGCGAGTTTGTCCTCGAAGAAGCGCTCCATCGAGGCGAGCTCGACCTTATCACCGAGCGGTGTGCCGGTGGCATGGCATTCAATCACTTCGATATTGGCAGGCTGAGTGTTTGCCGCGCTATAGGCGCGCTCGAAGGCTTGCACTTGGCCCTTGCTGTTGGGGCTTAATACAAACTGGCCTTTACCGTCGTTCGACAATCCAATGCCGCAGACGACGGCATAGATGTTGTCACCATCGCGTTCGGCATCTTCTAAGCGTTTTAAGACTAACACCCCAGCGCCTTCTCCGGCGAATAAGCCTTTGCTGTTGCTATCAAAGGGCGCTGAAATACCGTGATCTGGATAGGCGTGAAAAATCGAGAATCCCATGTTGATAAAGAAGGGATCAGCGCCCGATACTGCGCCCGCAAGCATCATATCGGCCTTGCCTGTGGTCAGGTAATCGCAGGCGAGTTTAAGTGCATAAACCGAGCTGGCGCAGGCGGCGTCCAGACTTAACTGAGTACCACCTAAACCGAGTGCATCGCTGACCAGCTTTGAGGCTGTGTGTGCAACGGCGCCATTGGCGACGTTTAATACTTGCTCGACGTTTAACGCTTCTCCAGCGTGAGCTTGGTTAAAATCAGCCAGTTGAAAAGCACTTTGGTTAAGTTTGTTTTGCAGCGCCTTTTCAACGGTTTGATGATACAGAGGCAAAAACAGTTCGTTGGAGCGGGCGGTCGGGAACGACAAGGTTCCCATCACGATACCTGTGCGCGCCAGTACGGCATCGCTTGGGGTAATCCCTGCGTCTTGAAGGGCTTTGCGACTGCAATCGAGTGCCCATAAAAAGCTTTCATCTAAACCGTCAAAGGCGGACTCTGGCAGTTGATAACCTTTGGCATCAAACTGGAAGTGTTGGATGTAGCCGCCTTTATCACAGTAAAAACGGTCAGACTGACCCTGCACACCTTGGTAATCGGCGGGATTGGCATTGAGCTTTTCGCGGCTGATTTGGGTGCGTGAGTCTTTTTTATCCAACAGATTTTGCCAAAAGGTTTGGGGATTATCGGCGTCAGGATATTGAGTCGCGAGACCGACAATCGCAATTTTTGACGCACTTTTTGATGCGCTGTTTGACGCAATGGTAGGCACGGTAGTTTTATCAATCGCAGGGGAATGCTGAGAACTCACTGGGGTTCTCCTTCTGGTGATACTTCTGATGATAAAGGGGTTTTGTTAGCACTTAATGACTGAATGAGCGGCGTGAGCGAAAGCGGTACTCTGTGGCTTATTAGCTGAGCTAAACACTTGAGTAAGCTGATGATCGCGTCAGCACCTTTGGCATTGCAAGCAATGGCGGCTGTCGCCGCGTTCGCAGTGCTTTGGCTTGCGTGGGCGTGGCTAATTTTATCTATGAGTGTGCTGGTTTGCCTATCGGCGCCCACTTCGACAAACAGCCTTGCGCCTTGCTCAGTGGCATTTTGAATGAGCGCACTAAAGTCGAGTGGCGAACAAAAGGTATCGGCAATCGCGCGGCCAATGCTGTTGCTATCCACGATTACTGGCGCAGTTTGCGCTGCGCTGATAAAGCGAATAGGCAGATCTTGCGCCGCCGCTTTCAGCGCCTTAGGTTTCAGTGCCTCGGGTTTTAGCGCTTGAGTATAGAAATCTTGTACTTGCCCGTGGACTAGCATGGCAGGTGCGGTATGCATTGCCGTGACGCGATTGGCAGCAATCCCGCGCTTACCTAACTTGGCAAGTAGGGCTTTACAGCTCGCTTCGCAGCCTGCAATGACGCAAGTATCACCTTGAGTGATGGCTAAATAAGCACGAGGAAACTCTGGCAATAATGCCTTGATTTCATGGCTATCAGCGCGCACCACAAAGCTGTTCCACACTATGGCTTCATCATCCGCAAGCTGCCATGCTCGGCGGACTGCGGTTAGCTCACCAGAAATGGCATGGTTGAAAATATCGCTATTTTCAGTGGCGTTGATCATCCCGTGAGGTGTTTGCCACACATCTAGGCTGGCCCACATGGCGGCTTCGCCCATTGAGTAACCCAGCGCCATTTTTGGCTTAATATTAAAGACTTGGGTCAATAGTTTAGTGAATAGATAACTGGCACCCACGCCACTAATTGCTTGCTGACTTAGGTTCATGCCAGCCGCGGTTTTAACATCTGCCGCATAAATCTGCGGTGATTGCAGCATGGCGCTTAAATCGCCTTCACGTTCTAACTGGTGATACAGCGCGGGGAAATACTCATGCAAGTTATTGAACATATTGGCGTAAACCGTGCCAACGCCGGGATATACAAAGGTGAGTCCCGCATCCCCTAGCGGCTTAGCGGTAAAGCAGCTGCCCGCTGGTGTCTTAAAGTGTTGACCATGATGACGAATAGCATCATTTTCAAGCGCCGTAAGCATGGCTTTGGCTTCAAGTTTGAGGTCATCAATCGATGCTGCCATTAAGACTAACGCCAGAGGCGCGTTGGCATCATAGCGTTCAAACCAGAATGCGAGTTGATGTGATGCAAATGACGTGTCTGGTGCGCCAATGTCTAGTGAATTAAGTAACTGAAACAACTTTGCTTTTAGCTCATTAATACTGTCACCACTTATCGGCACAAACAGCCTGTTTTCATCGACAAGGGCTTTGGGCGCGGCGAGTTGTGTGCCTTGGGTCAGCACTAGGCTTTGGCTTAGATTTCGAGACTCATCCGCTTGATGTGACGTCTTTGCTACAAGATTTAGACACAACACCCGCGCTTGATGTTGGTCGCTAAACCAATAGCCAGCTTGATGATTGGTGTTGTTTGTCTGTTTTATATCAGTAGCGCCATGAAGCGGCGCTTGTGTTCGCGCCGCGAGGGCGGTTACGCCTTGGCGCAGCGCAACAAATGCCTCGTTGAGAGTGTTGGCGACAGTCTGATGTTGAACGGTTTGAGCTGGGCTGCGCTTTGCTGCCGCTAACGCCTTACTTGCAACAGTCGCCGCATTTGCAACATCTGTAACCTCATTGCCAGCGGCAAAGCCAGCAATAAACGCGTGGGCGTGAAGACGCAGTTTGGCGGCGCGTAAACCATCGAGCAAATACAGAGACTGGGGTAGATTACCATCCTCAAATTTAAGTTCAACGAGCTTGCCTTGCTCAATGGCTGTTGTTGCTTGGCCTAACAAGGCAGTGAGCGACCTTTGCTCATACACTGACGGTTCATGCTCTTTTGGTTCATGAGCTGTCGGCCTATGTACTGTCGATTGGTTGGCATCGGCAGCGCAAATTTGAACTCTTTCACGTTCAGTAAACGTCCCTAATACTTGGGCTGAGTGAGAGTCAAGGTTGACCGCATCGCCAAGCAACACTGCAATACGCAGTGGCTTGGCAAGCTTTTCAGTAATAACCGTGTCTGCAATAGCCTTGTCGACATTAGCTGTGTCAGCTATCGATGTTTCAACTTGGCCGCTATGGGTCGTAGCTAAAGGGGGGGCTAAGTTCACTCGACTTTCGCCTCCACGCTTTCAATGCTTTTATTAGCAACTTTATTCGCTAAAAACGCACCGTTAAGATTTTTGCTAATCGTGACTTTGGCGTTGTTCATCTCGCAGCTTAAACGACCATCTTGATGATACAGTGCAATATTGGCTTCAAGGGCACGGCCAGAGTGTTTTACCACCTCGAGCACTAGATACCCTTTATCGCCAAAGGCAAACGGCGCATGGGAGATAAACTCACCAATGCTTGATGGCAAACTCGCCGCGCCATATTTGAGTCTCGCCCATACCAGCATCGCCTGCAGCAACAAATCTTCTGCAAAAGCTTGTGAGCCTTTAGGGGCCAGATTGGGCACAAAACTCCCGCAGTCCGCTAACGCAACATGTGGAAGGCTTACCTTGGCGACTAAGCTCGCATCGTCAAACTTCACCACAGAATCAATACCTTGCAGTCTTGGTCCGTGGAAAAGCGTGCCGTCGCTGTAAATGCTGCTCGCGGTTGTGATGACAGAAAGTCCTGCCAAGCTATGCGCGTCAAAGACAGTTGCTTTGCTATTAGTGGCTAAGTTATCACTAGGCGCATCATCAATCACTAAGATGGCTTGATATTGCGGACGACCTTCAAAGCTGATTAAGGCACTGAATTGTCCACTCAAGCACTCGTCTGTGTCTTTCGCGGCTTTATCCGTTAACGCAATCGGTGCAAGCTCAAGTTCTAGCGTGATGGGCGCGCCGTTTTCTAACGCACCGTTTGCTAACGTAACAGTGTCGAAAATAATGCCCTTCAACAGCTTGTAGCTTTGCACTTTGACAGGCTGCTTGAGCACATCAAAGGCGGCTTCACGCATCCACTGAATCGCGCACACAGTCGGTAATACGGGATTACCGTTGATGCAATGATCTTCAATAAAGATCATTGCCTTAGGGTCCAGTGTGCGCTGCAGTTTTACAGCGCTTATATTTACTGCGCTTGGATTTACAGCGTTAGGCAAAACATGCGGACCCGACGAGTCAGTGGTCAGATCCGCTTCAGGCTTTTTTAGATTGCCACCTTCAGTCTCTTGCACTTTATTAGAAGTGTCGTCATGAGGTGCGCTGCCTTGCATGTCAGTACCGACCAGCAATTGTGCGCCTGTGTTGCTCAGTAATTGGCTCGCAAATAACTCAGCACCCGCCTTTAACGGGATCACATAAACACCGCGATCCATAAACATCTTTTTCAGCGCAGGGTTCACCATACCGCCGTCCCACGGACCCCAATCGAAGCTCATCACTTTGGCATTTGGCAGTTGCTGCGCCAGTTGCAGTGCGGCTTTGTTGAGTATGTCGTTGGACATAGCGTAATCGCTTTGGCCGGTATTGCCGTAAAAACCCGCCGCCGAAGAGAACAGGGCGATCAGTTTTACTTTATCTAAATCCAGTGCGACAAGCAGATTGCTAATGCCTGTGACCTTAGTGCCATACACCCGTGCTAACTCATCTAAGGTTTTGTCTTGGATGTGTTTATCGGCGAGTACGCCCGCACCATGGATGATGCCGGTAATAGGTGATAACTCGGTAATCGGCACTATCGTGCTGGCAATCGCGTCTGGATTGTTAACATCGAGGCTTAAGTACTCAGCGCTGGCACCTACAGCGGAAAAGGCTTCTAGTGCGGCTGCAATTTCTAGGCTGCTTTGAACTGGCCATACTAAGGCATCCACTTGTTTTGGCGTGGGTTTCTCGCCCAAGCTTTGAATGTGGGCAATGGCAGCGGCTTTAAGTTCGCTGTTATTTTTACCTTGTGCCCAAGTGGGAATGGTTTGTTGGCTGCTTCTGCCGGCAAGGATAAAGTGCGCCTTGCTGCGTTTTGCCAGACTCAAGGCACATTCAAAGGTCACGCCTTTTGCGCCACCGGTCACTAGAATTTTATCAGCACTCGTTAAGTTAGCTGCGCCGTGGCGGGTATCAGCCTTGCCTGCAACTAAGGTCACGCGTGCCAGCGTTTCAGTTGCGCCGGCTTCACTCACACCACTTTCACTCACACCGACTTCTAATAGCTTATCGGTTGCAAATAACTCAGCGATCACCGCATTGGCCAGTTGTTTGGCATCAAGTGCTGGCGCGATATCTAAGGCGCGGCAATGCACGCTCGACCACTCGTGGCTCAAGGTTTTAGTCAGACCTGCCAATGCCGCTTGGTTTAACTCGCTGCGGGCAATTTGGCTGTGGTTAAGATAACCAAAACCACCGTCGATACGACTGACGCTGATAAAGCTGCTGTCAGTATTGGCCGTTGCTGCTGTTGTTAAAAGCGGTTGTAAGTGCTTGGCGAACAAGAACGCTTGCTCGACCGACGCTTTGGCGGCACTGGACAACACTAAACCTTTCGCATCGGCTGAGGTTTTATGTTGTGGTTGCAGATGAATAAAGCCTGCAACCTGACCTAAGCTTTTGATCTCATTAATTACTGCGCTGATACTGGCATCGTCAATCGCCGCCAATGTGAAGCTGGCAATGTGGCTATTGAGCGGTGATGCACTGGCTACAAGGCTTTCTGGCGAGCGCACAACCGCAACCGTTAGACCTTGAGCATGCAATTTCTCGGCAAGTACGCCAGCATTGTGACCATCATCGCTAATGATAATGCAGGCATCTTTAGCAAAAACGCGTGGCAGAGCTTTTTGTGCTGATTGTTGCGCTAGCTCAGCCGCCGCTGGCAACTTTTTTAGCACCACCTCACTGTGTGGTGGTAAATCATGGGGTGGCAAATCGATAGTAGGTTCAGGCTGAACGACAGCGCTAATTGGCGCTACATTCTGGCCTAGCTTACCTTGCATATAACTAACGATTTCACCTAAGGTGCGACACTCGGCCAGATCTTCAGGATTCAGCTCAGGTAAGCCTGGTAGCTCGTCTTGTACTGTGCCTAAGATTTCAACGCGCTTGATGGAATCGATACCTAAATCGGCTTCCATATCCATGCTGAGTTCCAGCATTTCAGTGGGGTAGCCCGTCTTGTCGGCCACCACTGACATCATGGTTTGTTGGACTTTTTCAGCACTTAAGCCATTATTTGTTGTAGCGGTAACAGTGACTTGCGCTGCTGTTGTAGCTGAAACCGAGCCAACCGCAGATAGTTTGCTGTTCCCTATTTCTTTCGAAAAGAGTTCAACGATTTCGCCTAAGGTGCGACACTCTGCCAGATCTTCAGGATTCAGCTCAGGTAAGCCCGGTAGCTCATCTTGCACTGTGCCTAAGATTTCAACGCGCTTGATAGAATCGATACCTAGATCGGCTTCCATATCCATGCTGAGTTCCAGCATTTCAGTGGGATAGCCCGTCTTGTCGGCGACCACAGCCATCATGGTTTGTTGCACTAACGCAGCGCTTAAACCGCTGGCGGCAGGCGCGGCAGTTGTCATATGAGTTGCTACGATAACTGATCCCACAGCTGGCAGTTTGCTGTTCATATAGTTAACGATTTCACCTAAGGTGCGACACTCGGCCAGATCTTCTGGGCTGAGCTCTGGTAAACCCGGCAGCTCGTCTTGCACTGTGCCTAAGATTTCAACGCGCTTAATTGAATCGATACCTAGATCGGCTTCCATATCCATGCTGAGCTCCAACATTTCAGCCGGATAGCCTGTCTTGTCAGCCACCACAGCCATCATAGTTTGTTGCACTAACGCAGCGCTTAAACCACTGGCGGCAGGCGCGGCTTGTGCTGTTGTAGAAACTACAACTTGGCCAGCCGCAGGCAATTTGCTGTTCATGTAGTCAACGATTTCACCCAAGGTGCGACACTCGGCCAGATCTTCTGGGCTGAGTTCTGGTAAACCCGGCAGTTCGTCTTGTACTGTGCCTAAGATTTCAACGCGCTTAATAGAATCAATACCTAAATCGGCTTCCATATCCATGCTGAGTTCAAGCATTTCAGTGGGGTAGCCCGTTTTATCGGCGACCACAGCCATCATGGTGCTCTCGATTTCAGAAGCATGCACTAACGCAGCGCTTAAACCGTTAGCGGCAGGTGCGGCTGTTGCCACTTGAGTTGCCACATTTGCAGCAGTAATAGGCGCTACGATAATTGAACCCGCTGCTGGCAGTTTGCTGTTCATGTAGTCAACGATTTCGCCTAAGGTACGACACTCGGCCAGATCTTCTGGGCTGAGTTCAGGTAAGCCCGGCAGTTCGTCTTGCACTGTGCCTAAAATTTCAACGCGCTTAATCGAATCGATACCTAGATCGGCTTCCATATCCATGCCAAGTTCCAGCATTTCAGTGGGATAGCCTGTTTTATCGGCAACCACAGCCATCATGGTTTGTTGCACTAACGCAGCGCTTAAACCGCTTGTTGCTGGTGTCGCAGATGTCATCTCTGGCATAACTACAACAGGAGCTGCTGGCGCAACTTGTACTGTTGCAGCAGGCGCATAAGCAACAGGAGCCGTTTGCATAACAGGCACAACAGGCGTGCTAACTGCTGGTCTCGTCGCAACAGCCTGAGCCGCTACTGGTGCAGCATTATGTGGCATTGTCGTTGCCGCAACAGGTGCAGGAGCCGGCGCAGTTGCTCGTGGCTGACTTGCAACTGCTGGAGTAAAGTTAATCGGCGCATTGTTTAGCATGGCCAAGGCCGCTTGGCAGCTACTGCTTTGCAGTTGCATAAATTCGGCGTGGCTTTGCAGGGTTTGCGCTTGATGCTGGTGGAACATTTCCATCGAGCGTTGCAGGCTTTCAGGGATTGCAATGCCAAGGCTTGCCATCTTGGCTTGTTCAGTCATCAGTGTCGTGAAGGTATCGCCGTATTGCTGCGGGATAGCTAAAAACTGTTGATGCAACTGCGCCGCTTGAGATTGTGCGCTGAAAAATGCCGTTAATGCATCGCCGCTGACGCTTGGGCTCAACTGCGCCGTCGCTTGTTGCTGGTGATTGCTTAAGCCTTGCGTCACGCTTGGGGATGTTTGTTTCATTTCAACAGTTGCCACTTGATTCGCTTCCACTTCTATTATTTTTTCAACCACTTTTTCGACGATGACTTGTTTCTCAACAATTTTTTCGACTTCTTTTTCGACAACCGTTTCAACGATGCGATCCACATATTGCACTTGGCTAGTCACGCTGCCTGTGGCGAGGGATTTAGCCATCTTAGCTTTGGTTGCAGCACTAATATGGTTAGTGGCAGTGAGTTTGATGTTCATCGCTGATGGCGCTTCACGTTCGGCAATTTCTTGTGACGTGACGGCTTGATAGGGGTCAACCTCAGTTAACGCCACGCCGGCTACGGCTAATTGCACTGCGGCTAAGCGTAATTGACTGTCACTGTCGCCCTTAGGATTCGGGTTCATGCTGACAAGGCAAAGCTCATTTAAGTGTTCACCTAAGGTATTTTCAACTAACTTTTGCAGTATGTTCTTAGGACCAAACTCAACAAACACACGGGCGCCAGCGTCATACATGGCCTGCAGTTGTTCGCTAAAATGAACCGATTGCAGCATGTGTTGTTTAAATTCTGCTTTAATGGCTTTGCCATCGCTTGGGTGCAATTGACCCGTACCGTTGGCATAAAGTGCGACTGAAGGCGCGCTGAATTTAGCTTTATCAATGGCTTTGGCAAATGGCTTTTGTGCGTGTCCAACCAATGGGGTATGGAACGCGCCTGAGACGGGCAGGGCAATCGCCTTAAAGCCCAGTTCGCTAATGGCTTTAGCAGCCAGCTGAGTTTGCTCTGTGCCACCTGCGATGACTAATTGTGTCGGCGCGTTGTAGTTGGCAATTTTAACGCCATCAAACTGAGCTAAACAGCGATTAAGCGCATCGATATCACTCTTTTGTTTGAGGATGATGGCAAACATCTTGCCTAAATCGACTTGAGCGCCAGTATCATTTGGCGTTTGCGCCATGGCGTGCCCACGGGCGAAGGCCAGTTCGACGTAATCAACACTCGAAATCACGCCTGCCGCGCACAGGGCTGACAGTTCACCAAAGCTGTGACCTGCCACCATATCGGGGGCAAAACCCGCTTGAGTTAATAGCGAATATTGCGCCATTGAAACCGCGCCTATGGCGCTTTGGGCGAACATTGTATTGGTCAGCGCCGCTTCTTGGGCTTTAACCGCATCGGCATCGAATGCTGGAATAGGGTAGAGGATATTGGATAACGGTGTTTGGCCGTGGTGAGCAAATACTTTATCGCTGGCCATCACTTGTTGGCGCATTTCTGGGAAATGGCAGGCGAGTTCGCGGCCCATGTTCAGGTACTGTGAACCTTGACCGGCAAACAGGGCGGCCACTTTCTTTGATTCATTCTTAGCCACTAAGGCATGAGAGCGGTAGCTGATACCAGAAGGTAATTGCCACGCTTCAATTGCATTGGTTTCTAAATGCGCAATCGATTGATTTAACTGAGCTTGCAGCTGTGCGATATCCTTAGCCACAAAACCTAAACGGGCATCTGTGCTTGCCAGTGTGCGTAGCGGATATTGCTGAGCGATAGCGTTCAGACTCGCAGCGCTGCTCTTATTCGCGTTCGTGTTCACACTTTGGCTCAGCGCAGCTTTTAACTCGCTAAGCAGCGCGGCTTTATTGGCTGCGGCAAACAATAGCGTCTGCGGCACACTGCGCTGACGATATTGCTCGTCACGGCTGTGCTCAGGTTTGTATTCTTCTAATACAAGATGGAAGTTCGTGCCGCCAAAACCAAAGGAGCTGACGCCAGCGCGGCGCGGCGTACCGTCAGTGCGTTGCAGCCAAGGGCGCGTTTCGGTATTTAAATAGAATGGCGAGCTTTCAATATTCAGTTTTGGATTAGGCTGGCTGACGTTAATGGTCGCAGGCAATACCTTGTGATGCAGTGCTAGCGCGGCTTTTATCACCCCGGCAGTGCCCGCAGTTGATTTAGTGTGGCCCACTTGGGATTTCACTGAACCTAACGCGATATGTTGATTGGTGTCGTTGCCTTGGGCGAATACCGATTTTAAGCCATTGAATTCGGCCACATCACCTGCAGCTGTGCCGGTGCCGTGGGCTTCAACCAAACCAATGCTGTGCGGTGCAAAACCTGCATCGTCGTAAGCGCGCTCCAATGCTTTAGCTTGGCCTTCAGGGCGCGGCGCATAAATACTCTTAAACTTACCGTCCGATGAGGCGCCAACGCCTTTGATGACGGCATAAATTCGGTCGCCATCGCGCTCGGCATCTTCAAGGCGTTTAAGCGCGACCATGCCGATACCTTCGCCGATCATCATGCCTTTTGAATCGATATCAAAGGGTTGAATGGTTTCGTTAGTGGTGAAGGCCGGCGTTTTTGAGAAGCTCATGTACATTGATGGCGAGTTGTCGGTACAGACGCCGCCGGTGATCATCATGTCGCTGCGACCTTCGGTCAGTTCAGTCAACGCCATACGCATAGCGGCAAGCGAGCCCGCGCAGGCAGCATCGACCACACAGTTCATGCCGCCAAAATCAAAACGGTTGGCGATACGGCCTGCAATCACGTTGCCTAAGGACCCAGGGAAAGAGTTTTCTTCCCAGTGGATATATTGGTCTTGGAACTTTTTGATCAGCATTTCGCTGTCTTCATCGCTCAGGCCGCTGCTTTTGAATACTTTTTTCAATACTGGATATTGCAGGCGCGAGTTCAAGCTCTGACTGATTTTTTGACCACCGCCCACGCCTAGCGTGATACCGATACGATCACGATCGTAATCGGTGGGCAGATTGGCATCGGCGAGCACTTCTTTGGCGACAATCAGCGACAGCAGTTGCGAGGTATCTGTCAGCTCAAGAATATTGGGCGGCAGACCGAATTCCATGGGATTAAAGTCGACTTCAGGCAAAAAACCACCGCGTTTACAGTAGCTTTTATCGGCTTTGCTTTTGTCTGCATCGTAATAATCTTCGGCGCGCCAATGGGTGTCTGGGATGTCAGTAATGGCATCGATTTTTTCGCTGATCAAATCCCAAAATTTATTTAAATAACGCGAGTTAGCGAAGATACTGGCCATGCCGACGATGGCAACGGGCATATCTTTCAAACGTTTGTTGAGTCGTTTATCTTTTTTTGACTCAGTCGCAGAATTAGGTACAGAAGGGGTATGGCTCATAAAGAGTCTCCACGGGTCGACCTGGATACGGTGACCTTGTTTTGGGATTCAGCCGCGCTTGTCTTTGGCGTGCCATGGGCACCGGGAAAACGGGCTAAGAAGGTGTGATAGTTGCGAACGAGCAACTTTCGTAAATGAAACGGCCCATGTCGGAGGACATAGGCGATATATCTATTGGTCGCTTGAGTATTGCTGTCTTGATAAATATCGAGGTAAATCCAATCACTTGCCGTATCTATGCCTAATAGCACTGAACTTGGAGCTTGCTCAGTAAGCTGCGGCGGTATGGTGAGTGAGACCACTTGCACCACAGTATCACCGTCGGTACTTGGCAGAGCCAGCGCCTTGGCCAAGGTTTCTGGATTGAGCGTATAGGTTTGGATATCGCTGCCTTGAGTCACAGGTAATTGATTAAAATAGCGTTCGGGTACTTGTGGTGCTTCAAACTCATCGAGCCGCGATATGCCGTAGCGCTTTAAACAACGGGCAAGGCCGGAGCGCGACACATTGGGATTAATGTAGGTTTGGGTGACGTGGAGCAATCTATCTAAGGTGAGTCTGAGTTGGTAGCGTAATCCCACCACCACGTATTCTTCCATCGGCGTGAGCGTCGTGTTGAGATGGTGGGGCGTGTTCGAACTGTTGCTGATGGACTCACGCTTACGCCACTTACGCACCGTTGCCTCGGTAATATTTAAAATCTTTGCCAGCTGGCTCACGCTCAGATCCGATTGTTGGATAAAGAGTCGCATTTCAGGCGTAGTGGTGGCGTTGCGATGCCGAGGTGTGCTGTCTTTTTGCGCCACTGGAGTCGTGCTCTTGGGGGCGTATGACGGCGCTTTAGATTGAGAGTCGCGAGTTGCCATTAAAAATAATTATCATCCGACATAATCTATTGGGACTGATAAGCGATGTTGGCTGAGTCACGACTGACATTTATGACTAATGTCGTGACACCCATAGTAAAACCTGTGCTTATCATCTGTGTCACTTAATGGGGATGCAGATTACCTGAGGTTCGGGGTCGATACAATCATCTGGGACTGGAATTTATTGGCTTTCGCTGAGTAATGGTATTTTCTGTGCGTTATGTTGGGTTTTCGCTTACCGCTTGGACTGTTTAATACTTTGATAGTGGAAGAATTATATTTGTAGCGGCGATGAAGGCAGCTTTTTTGAGTTATCGGGGTAATATAGCCCAATATTGGCTTACGTCCCTTTAGCCATGAATGAGGCTGTGTGGCTAAACCTGCTAATTTTTTTGGGGGGGATCTTGGCGCAATTGCAGTAAAAATTTGCGCTTGGGATTGAGCTAATAGTCGTTCTAAGAATTGCTCTTATTAGAGTGCGGCTAAGAATTGAAATAGGGCTTAGTTGAAACTATTTAAGATGCATAATGAACTCAGATAATGATGAACCTAGACAATAATGAACCCAGATAAGAATGTTGCTAACTGCTCCCCAAAAAGTCAGACAATGATAACTCATCAGCCGCAGGGCTTTGTACAGCTAGGCTCTCGAATGACCGACTCTCTAACATCTAGCAAAAACGGCGTGAATGTGGATCTATTTTTTATTCCACTGAACGATATTTCAGCGGCGCAAACATCACTTGCCGAGTCTTGGTTAAGTGATGATGAACTCGCAAAGGTCAGGCGTTATCGCGATCCCAAGGCGCAAATAAAGGGGGTACAGGTGAGGGCGGCGCTACGGACCGTGTTATCTCGATATGCGGATTTATCGCCACATGAGTGGTGTTTTGAATATGGAGCTAAGGGCAAACCGAGTTTAACGGCGACATTACGGCTGCAAACTGGTCTCGAGTTTAACCTAAGCCATAGCGGCGATTGGTTATTGATTGGTGTGGCTCAGTTTCATGGTGTTGTGTCTGGTTTATTTGGGGTCGATATTGAAAGGTCACGGCCGAAGACGGATATCTATCCAATCCTAAATCACTATTTTTCTCCCCAAGAAACCGCGGCCTTGCTCGCTCTCGCCGATGAAGCAAGTCAGCGGCAGCGCTTTTTCGATTTATGGGCGCTAAAGGAGTCCTATATTAAGGCGACTGGTTTAGGTTTAGCGCAGTCGCTCAAATCCTTTGCCTTTGAGCTTAAGCCGTTTGAGCAATTGGCGGCAGAATCGCTTGAGTTATCATGCCAAGATGCCGGATTGAGGCAAGCCTGCGGCGTAGCTTCAATGCTTAATGTTTATCCACATATCTCGCTAAAAATCCCGCTACAAATCCCAATACACACACTGGATTTAGCTGACTCCTTGCATTGGCAGACGCACTTTGGTCGTTTGACCGAGGAGTATCGCTTTGCGGTTAGCTTAGCGCATGCCGGTAATGCTGCGCTTCCCATAACGCTAACCGCGCAGCTGAGCAGCATAGAAGTCTTACTTGCCGATTATTAACGGCGAAAGAGGGTGCGTTCTTCGCGCCAGTAAACTCACCTAAACCGCTAAGATCTGCGATTGCGTTTAGCCATAATTCTTTCTGCGCGTTATCTTGTTATCAGACAGTTTAATACCAATCGTATTAAATATCTGTTCATTCAGCGGGAGTTCAACGCGCTTTAGACAAGGCGAAGGCTTGAAGGCATAGTGGTGCTCTGTCGAAAGCCTTAAACGCAGTATAAAGCGCGTTGAAACCCGCCCTTCGGGAGTCTTACAGGCATCCCACTCCGGTGTTGCATTGACTTAAAAGGGAATAACCATTTTTGCGTCAATACGCCTTGGATTGGGATGCCTGTAAGGCTCTGAACTGATTAGATATTTAATGTGATTGGTATAATTCATCTTCGGTTAAACATTGCTGGATATAGTCACGCCCATAATATTTTGAATTTGAATGAAATAAATGAGGTTTAGCAATGAAACGGATTAAGTGCGTATTGCCGGCCACTATGCTGGTGTTGTTATCTGGTTGTGGTTATTTTGGTGGCGATGAAAAGCAGCAATTAGAGCAGGCTTGGTTGGCCCAAGATCCACAGTTGCAGCAAGTGGTTGAGCAAATTCGTGCCAATGGCTTAGATGTTGTCGCCCAAAGCGCGGCAGCGGGCACAGTTTCAGCCTGCGTGGCTGAAAAACTTAGCCAAGATCCGCTGGGCAAATTAGTGAATGTTGAAGGCTCGCTGGTGGAGTCGGCCAAGGTGGCAGAATTACTGGGTGACTTACAGAAAGTGATGCAGCAGGACATCAGTTTCGATCAGGTAGCGAGTCTGTTACAAAAGGGCGCGGATGCGGCGGCCTATGCTAAAAGCCTTATCGAGCAACAAGGTTTAGATCAAGCGTTACAAAGCCTGAAGCAAATGGCGACCGCGAGCGAGCAATTTGCCCAACAAGACTTAGGTGCGCATTTCCAGCAATTATTACTTGAGTGTAAAACTTTAGCGCCAACTCCAACGCCAGCCCCTGCTAACTAATTCTGCTTTCTGAACTGACAACATCATCCTGAATGTGCTTGGGATGATGCCAATCCCCCTGTGCTAGAGGCGTTCAAGGTGAATATGCGCTAGTCCGTTTTCCCATAAAAAAGCCCTGAAGCTTCAAGGCGTTGATGTCATTATTTCGCGCTAGCTAGCGGGACGATTTCAAAGTTTTCATCAAATTTTACTAAGGTCGACGCTATCTTACTGAAGGCCGCTTTATCGCCCTCGAGTTTGGCCGTGCCGTTGGCAAGTAAGTCTTTGAGGGTTACTTTGCCGAGTAAAATCCCGGTAATATAGCGCTTATCAATATAAAGATTGGTGTCGGCCTCCATTGGTTTCTCAACCTTAATATTGCTTAAGTTACCGTTGCTTAGCTCCACGTAGAGTGTGTCTTTGGTATCGGGGTTAATCACATTAAGCCTGATGAGTCCAAGGTCAGCGGCCTTGATGCTATCGACTTTTACGGCGAGGAAGTCAAACAGAGTCGAGATATCCATTTCACCTAAAATATCTGCCGATGCCGATTTGGGTGCGCCGGGTTGGATCCCTACGCGTAACTCTTGGGCGCCGGTAAGATAAATGTTGCGCCAGCCTGCACCTTCCGCTTGGTAGCCCAGTTGCTCATAGGTATCGGCAAGTAATTGTCTGGCCTTTTCGTTATCGGGTTCTGCCATGACTACTTTATTCAGTGCCGTCGCCACGAAACGGTATTCCCCTTGGGCATAGTCGGCCTTGGCATGTTTAACCACAGCTTTAGCACCGCCCATATACTCGACAAATTTCTTCGCTTCATCCTTAGTCGGTAGCGGGTTTAAGTTGGCTGGATTCATATCGAAATAGCCTAAATACATGTTGTACACGGCTTTCGCATTATGGCTGTAGGTACCATGGTAACCATTGGTATACCAAGTATCGCGCACCGCCTTAGGGATAGTGGTTTGAATCGCATCGCCAATATCTTGAATACCCGAGCCATCAATGGCTGCGAAGCTTATTGCTCGATGCCAGTGCGAGCACTGTAAATGAAAAAGCTCTGAATCTTGCTAGCAGCTAGGCGAGCGATTCAGAGCTTAGTTTCGGTTTTTAACCTTGGTTTTTTCTCAGTTATAAACCTTAGTTCGTAATCTGATACTCGAACGAACGTTAATTACTGTCTTGCGAGTCTGTGGCTTTCGCCAGGTTGCTCGAAGTCACTGCGATACGGGTTGATATCTAAACCGCCGCGGCGCGTGTAGCGGGCGTAAACGGTCAATTTAGTGCAATGACAGAAACGCTTCAAATCGACAAAAATCCGCTCGACACATTGCTCGTGGAACTCGTTATGTTGGCGGAAAGAAATCAAATAGCGCAGTAGTTTCTCGCGATCGATTTTAGGCCCTTGATAACGGATCATCACGCTGCCCCAGTCGGGTTGCGAAGTGATCAAACAGTTGGATTTCAGCAGGTTTGAATTAAGCGTTTCCGCAACCGTTTGCTTATCGTCCGTGCTGTTTTCCAAGTAATCAGGATTAAAACTATAATCGCTGACTTCAATATCGAGATCGTCAATACACGTGCCTGGTAACTCGATAATACGCTGAATGCCAAAGCTTTTTGGTTCGATGATTTTAACGCTAATATCACCTTGAGCACATTGACTTAAGTCTGCTACTAAGGTCTTTTGCAGTGAATCTATGCTATCGAACTTGGTTTGATTAAAGCTATTGAGATACAGTTTGAACGATTTCGACTCAATCAGGTTCAGGCTTTCATAGCTTAAATGAAATTCAGCTATGGCCACCATAGGCTTACCTTTAGCATTTAACCAAGACAGCTCATAACCCGTCCAGATATCGGCACCATGAAACGGTAACGTCCCAGTGAGTGCAATAGCATTACGGTTTAGTGAGCGTGGAACCCCTTGCAGCAGCGACGCATCATACTCGGCTTGATAGTCTGTGGCTTTACCTAAAGTCAGGCCAACAAGCGCTTGCGCATCACTATAGGGATCGTGATTCTGTGTCATCAATACTGTTTCCATGTCAAAATAGGCGCACATTATACCTGAAATTGGATTGTGCTTAAGTGTCTTGTCTGCCTGCACTCGATAAATTTTTGCAAAACTACCATCAAGCTTACCTAACGAGTTTAGGTGAACTACCGCGTTATTACCCACAGGGTGAGGCTTCTGTGTGTATTCAAGGCGAATTTCATGCTGATCTTGATCAAGCCGTTTCTTGGCAGCCGGTTAAACGCGAAGTCGAAGGCAGTTTTGCCAATGTTGAGCATGCGCTTGAGTTGACTTTATGGCCAGAAATCAATCATTTTTACGGTCAGTATTTTTCTGCGCCTTTATTGTTCGACTCAGAATGGGGCACGGGTGAGTTACTGCAAGTGTGGAATGAGGATGATTTTACCTGCCTGCAACAAAACCTGATCGGTCATCTGATGATGAAGAAAAAACTCAAGCAGCCACCGACGTGGTTTATCGGTTTGTTAGATGAGGGCGATAAAATGCTCACCATCAACAACAGTGATGGCAGCGTGTGGATAGAGCTTCCCGGTGAGATCCCCACCCAGCAACTGTCGCCAAGTTTAGCGGAATTTATTGGGGCGTTATCACCACGGATAGCACCGCCCGTTAAACATGAAGAACTGCCTATGCCCGCATTAGAACATCCGGGGATTTTTGCCAGCTTTAAACGTATGTGGCAAAACCTCTTCGGTAAACGCTAGTTGGCGGGAGCTTGACGCTATCTTGCGGCGAGCTCTTAGCCTTCAACCACGTTTAGCCAGAGTGTGAACGCTCTACCACACTGAGTTTGAGCGTGAACGCTCAACCTAAGCATGGCTGATTCTTAGGTTGAGGTCTTTGGCGGGATAAAATGATGTTACTGATGATCCCAAGACAGATTCGATACTATGCGGCAAGGCTCGCAGCGAAAGTGGAACATATCCAATAAAGGTTCATCGAGTTTCCAATCATGACTACCACAGCGTGGACAAGGCCGCGCTTTTTCTGAGGCTAAATCTTGGCCACCGACGCGGTATAAGTAGTAATAAGTCGGGATTTTAGTGAGATATTCGATACGGCCGCGCAAATCCCAACCTCTGCGAAATAAATCACTGTCTGGACTTGATAATTCCTCAAGTGCGGCAAATTCTGCTTTGGTGGCCGCCGCCATTTGTAACTCGTCACACGCTTGCCATTCGGTCTGCCAACGGATAATGCGTTTGTGATCGCCATTAAAGGTTGCTGGGAGTCGATATAAAGGAATGGGCAATAGATTATCGCCGCTGCGCAGGGGCGAGCACATGTGTACAAAGCTGGTATACAGCAGTTGCCAGCTCGGTGTGTCGGTATTGCTGACCTCAGAATTAATGTCCTGACCGATAAACTTTTCCCGCGGCGCGAGTAGCTTAGCGTCGGTTAACTCTGCTAAGGCTTTTTTAACCCAAGGGCTGTGATATTTATGCGCTAAACTGCTTTTCTCTGGCATCAGTAAACGCACTCTAAACTCACCGTCATTAAAGGCGACCGCAAATTCTCGCCCTAAGATTTGGCCATTAGCTCGATAGGCTTCGAGGAGTTGATTAATGGCTTTTTCGGCGGCAGAGATAGTGGTGTCGGCGAAGCATTCGAAGCGCAGTTCAGTGACAAACATTAAGCGGTTTTTCCTTGGGATTCTAATAAGTTGATGCGTTGTTTTAGTTCAAGCAGTTCATTTTTTAATTGCATGATTTCTGCTTTTTGCTGCTCAGCATGACGCTCAAAATGCGTCTGTTGTATCTGCAGACGCTCGGCAAGCAGCGCAAGCGTCAAGGTATCGTTAGTTGCAGCGGCTTCGATTGTCGGGCTGATGGCTTGTAACTCTGCTAAACGCTCACGATCCGCCTTAGGCATAGATTTAAATTGCTGTAAGCCTTGGATCAATATCGGTAAAGGTAGGCTGCTACCTAAACGGGTTTTTATTAAGGCAAGGCTCGGTACTTTACCGCAGGCTTCGAGCGAACGTGCAGCCGCTAATACTTGGTCAAGTGGACTCATAATTAGCAAAATTCCTTAATTTGTTGAATGAGTTAAACCCATCTCAAAAGAACGTGTAAGTTTTTTCATTTAAAAACAGTGTGTTGTCATTTGGCATCTATTTTGCCTATTGTCCTGCCTAAATCGCTTTTTCAAGCAACAATAATAATCACACAGGATGTCACATGATTAACCATAAATTGAATAACAAACTTATCGCCATCACTTTTTTAGGGCTTGCAAGCTTAGGTCTTAGCGGCTGTGTGGTCAATGTCGGTGATGGCGAATCGGGTTGGGATAGCAGCGCATCATGGGAGAAAGTGCAGGATAAAAACCGCACGAACTTAACAAAACTGAGTTTAGGGATGCCCAAAGACCAATTGATGATCTTAATGGGCACCGCTGATTTTAGTGAAGCCTACATTCAACAAAGTGCTCAACAAGGTGAATCTAATAAAGAAGTCTTAGTGTTGTTTTATCGTACCCAGCGCAATAATGGCGATGGAAAAACCACTAAGGACGAATGCACACCTATCGTGCTGAGCAACAATGCCTTAGTGGGTTGGGGTGAAACGGCTTACAGTAAAATTTAACCCTGCGAGTTTTATAGCTTACGTAGCTGAGTATCGAGTTGCTCAATGGGCTCAGTCCAGAGGGCATCAGCTTCTAGGCCTTCGATGATAAAGCTCTTTTGAGCTGGGGTCCAAAAGGGCGCTTGGCTTAGATGGATGTGATGGTCGATATCATGGGTTGCAATAAATTGCGCTATGGCCTCATCGCTACTGTCTAAACCGAGTTGCTCGAATAAGTGGCTTAGGTCTACTGGAGTTGTATCCATCATTGTTTCCTTTTCAGTATAGTGCCTTCGTTTAGAGTAAGCGCCTGATTGAAAAATGCAATCTATGATTAAAATTTGCACTTTTCCGTTTCCTTGGTAAATTAATTGTTACTCATAAAAAGTGTGAGCTAAGTCAAGGAATACTAATAATGGACAATGAAACCTTGGAAGACTGCCGTGCAGTCTATTTGACCGCGGAAGACTTACGCATTGCCGCCTCTATCCTCTATAACGCTTACCATGATGACCCTTTTTTTGTCGATTCACTTTTTACCTCAGATAAAGCCGCTTACGAGCAAAAACTGCGCGCCGCGATCCGCGAAGAACTCAATACGTTATGGCAACAAAAACAAGCACTCATAGGTTTGTTCGACCATGAAAGACTGGTTGGTTTAGCCTGTGTGGTAACGCAAGAAGTGCCTTTGGGAGAAGGGCGTTACTGGCATTGGCGCTTAAAGATGTTGTTAGGTACTGGCTGGCAATCGACCCAAGCGTTGATGAAAAAAGAGTCCAGTATTGTCGAACTCTTACCCAGTAAGCACTGCGGTATTTTGCAGTTTATCGCCCTTGCACCGAACGAGCAGCACAAAGGACTCGGACATAAGTTAGTGCAAGCGGTAGTGAGTTGGTGTGATGAGCAGCCGGATTTGGATGGCATTGGTGTGTTTGTCGCTCAAGAGAGCCATCTGCAGTTATTTACCCAGCATGACTTTGTCTCTTTAGGCGAGCTCAATATCGGCAGTGTCCATGGTCAGTTATTATTCTATTCGGTTCAACAAGATGACTCACTCTTATAAACGGTTCGCCGATTTCTATCCTTTCTATTTATCCCAACACCAGCACCCGACTTGCCGGCAATTACACTTTGTTGGCAGTTGCTTAGTCCTGCTGCTGATTGGCATTGCCTTGGTTTCACAAGCTTGGTGGCTATGTTGGTTTATTCCGGTCGTTGGCTACGGTTTTGCGTGGGTGGGACACTTAGTATTTGAGAAGAATCGACCCGCGACATTTCAGTATCCCTTTTACAGTTTAATGGCTGATTGGGTGATGTTTGCTCAGATGATCAGCGGCTTTTTTAAGCGTTAAAAAAGCCGTCCGAGTGAGATGCCCATGCCCGTGTGAGAGATCGCTTACAAACGCTGTAGGACATAATGTTTTATTTTTGATTGTTTTTTGTTCTGTTGCGTTTAATTTTAATTATAATCATTAACTTATAATTATTTACCTTCTGTTCAACTGTAATTTATTTTGTAGTCCGTTCTTTGAGCCGAACAAAAAAGTTGCGGTTAACGTAGAATTCACTCATGGCCAAAGCAAATGGATAGCAAGGAAAGCGAAACAGGCCAAAGGGACGCAAGAAGCAACGAATTAAGATTTCAAGGTTGAAATCGCTGACGGTAGGAAAACTGTCATTCGCCTCGGATAGGCTAAGGAAAAGCAGGATTGCTTTTCAAGGATGATTAGGGACAGTGAGTTGTATCGTCAGGATGATGAATTTCAGGAAGAATACAGGACACGCTTAAGGATTAAGCATGAACTCGAAACAGGATGTGTCGAGATAAGGATAAAGTATAAGGGTGAACAGCTTGTACTAATCTATGGAAAATAAATTTTGCAGGATGCAATAGGAATACGTCATAGGAAGTGACAGGCTCTGTAAAAAGGATTTACAGGTCAAGGGACTGAGTGTTATCTCACGTAAGTTTGATACACAGGGACGAAAAGGGATTACAGGGACGACGCAGGACGCAAGCAGACGCATGGATGGTGCAGGGAGCACAAATCGAGCAGGACGGCTTACAAAGGATAAATGGGGCGCACTTTAGTTGCGCCCTTTTCTTTGGTTCATTTTCAGCATTAATCTGGCTTTGCCAAGCTATAACGCTATTCACACAGACTTTATCTTAACTCTGCTTAAAGACTTCTCACCGTAAAGCATGTTCACCAGTCCTACTTCTCTTATTGCCCAATGATTTACTCTCTGTGTTGTCTGTGTTCTGGTCATGCGCCGAATGCTTGTCGAATTTTGAGCGATAGCGGTTTATGCATAAGTCCTCAGGGGAGACATCTAGCGTTTTGCTTACTTTTGATTCGAATTGCCATCTTCCGTGTAAGAGATCTCCTACAAGTATGTAAGTAATTTGTAGGTTCAAAGGATGGTTATGTCTTGGGGGTTGTTATTATTTATATTCATATCAGTAGGTTAACCTGTTTGTTATCAGTTGAGCTCACCATTTTTGTTAACATTTTAAATAATCCACAATGAGTACTTTCGTTGGTTGGCGTAGAATTCATCTTGTAGAAGGAATTGCGGGCAACAGGATGTTGGCGATCAGGATGATCGAACAGTGACTAAGGAATGTGACTTAAGGAAAGATAGGGATATAGGCCTTTCAGGATGAAAGAGAGCCAATACCAAGGAAGGGAGACTATCAAGGATTGATAGACTCATTGCATAGGATTGCAATGGCACAGGGAGTGCAATTGAATGGATGCAATACCCGTTTCATGGATGATGATGGAACCGCTCAGGAAAGAGCAAGCTTGGGACTGGATGACCAAGAGATAGGGAAGTACATGAGTACAAGGACCTCAAGGATTGAGCAGGGATGAAGCAGGACGCAGATTGACGCATGGATGGTGCAGGGAGCACAAAAATAGCGGGATAGCTTAACAGAGAATAGGAGGGCGTGGCTTTAGGGCCGCGCCCTTTCTTTTTTAACTTTTACAGTGAGTTATTTTGTAGCACCAGAGAATGACTGATTATTCTCAATTCTGGCTCACATTTTATTTGAGCCAACATTGTCGATAAAAGCTTAATGGCATTTGCCTGAGTTACAACCACTTTGCGTACCACACCCGCCAAACTTACCCTGTGACGTCGGCGCTTCATGCCATTCGGGCTCTGGGAAGATAGGCCATTCAATCTTTTGAATTTTCTTGCCTTGCATCCAAATATGGCCACGGTATTGGTTAATGCCGTCGGTGCTGAATTCAAATAAATATTTCGCCTTCCAGCAGATCCCCGTCGTGCCGCCAATGCTAGGGCGGGCAGTTTCCATAGCAATGGCTAACAGTTGCACTTTTTGTCGCCAACATTCTTTTTCGGCAAAAATACGGCTCAACTCTGCCATTTGGCGTAGTTGCCAAAAGAATGCGGCAATCACGACGAGGCCAATAATTAACAGTAAATCTGACATCATTTGCTAGCTGCCTTAAACAAACCACCTATGGCTTGTGATAGTTGAACACTTCGATTGGGATTTCTTAATTCGCCTAGTAGTTGATTGCGCAAACTAGGAATTGCCACAATATCAGCAAAGACCTGATTAAAAAAGGCTTGGGGCTGCAGTGCGAGGGCTTCTAAGTAAAGACTGCGACTTGAATCTTGTTTTAATACCGACCAGTTACGTCCGGCAATGCTGATGAGGGCATTGGTATCTAAAGAGGATTGGCCGTGTAGATGCGCAAACGCTTTTTGGCTGT
Organism: Shewanella sp. N2AIL; assembly: GCF_022690845.1. Classification (NCBI taxonomy): domain Bacteria; kingdom Pseudomonadati; phylum Pseudomonadota; class Gammaproteobacteria; order Alteromonadales; family Shewanellaceae; genus Shewanella; species Shewanella sp. N2AIL. The sequence goes on from NZ_JALBYT010000001.1 coordinate 278,715, forward strand.
GTTTGGCGCTAGAAGCCAAAGCGCGAAGGAAATAGGCTTGGTGTTCTGGCGCTGCGTCTTGAAGTTTCGCGAGAATCTTATCGGCGAGAGTGTCGCTAATCAGTAAGTGTTCAAGACATTGGCATAGGGCGATTTGCACTTCAATGGCGGCTGTATTAAAACTCGATACCAAGTGCTGCTCATGATCAAATTCTTTTGCGCGTACACACACATCGGCTATGCCTTGCATCCCAATATGTTGCCATTGTGATGGGGCAACTTGGCCTGACAGATATTGCACGGCAAACTCGTATTGTGATGAAGCGCGTTGGCCAAGTTGTTTACGAACGAGTGCGTTAAATACGGCCAGTTTTTCCTGGCTTGGCTTGAAATTAAAGGGGTTATTTGCGAGTCGTTCTTGCTGCTCATCACTGAGCGGCTGAGTGGGATCTTGCCCTAGTGCCGCTAATATCATTTCGATAAATTGTGAGCGAGGCGCGGGCGACAGTAATCCTTGCTCATCTAACGCCAGTTTTAGAAACCAAATAAAGTGCTGCTGGCTAGCATCCCAAAAGACAATAGCAAATTGTGCATGCCCTTGAATGGGATAAGGATAAGGGGCTGACAGAGATTCGATTTGGTGAAACGCGAGCATATCAATATGTTGCACCCTACGGCCAAGATCATACACTTGGAACTGGGTTTTGGCTGTGGTTAAAAACTGGCTTAAAGTTGTAATTTCAGTCATTTGGCTGCCATATCAATCAAAGAGGCTCAATAAATTGGCGCCATTATAGGGGGAAGTGCGTCTGGATGGTATGATTGCGGCACTTTAATCGACCTATTCGGCCAGTGAATTGTGGGAAGTTTTCGAATCACACAGGGCTAATATGAGAATGGATCTGAAAGCTATGTTATACAGTCAAACCCAAGCTAAATTGGCTCAGATTACTCACGCGCTGCAAGCGGCCGAGTTGTGGTCTGAGCAAGCGCCTTCTGCCGCAGCAATGGCAAGCACAGCACCTTTTGCCTGTGATCTTATGCCCCTTGAGCAGTGGCTGCAGTTTATTTTGCTGCCTAGAATGCAGACTTTAATCGAAACGGGTGCGCCATTGCCGACGCAAATTGCGATAGCCCCTATGGCTGAACATGTTTGGCAGGATATGCCCCCGCGCCAAGCTCTGATTGGCGTATTGAATGAATTGGATATGTTGTTAAATGAATCAAGATGATATCTGGCTTGAAACGCCTGAAAATACACTGAATGCAACCCAAGAGGATGATTCAGAAGAGCAGGCGCCTGAGATTGAAATTCTTTATGAAGATGCGCACTTAGTGGCAATTCATAAACCTGCTGGCTTATTGGTCCACCGCAGTTATTTAGCGCGTCGGGAGCGTTTTTTTGCCATGCAGCTAACCCGCGACTTAGTGGGCTGTCATGTATTTCCTGTACATCGTCTCGACAGGCCGACATCTGGCGTGCTTTTGTTTGCCAAGAGCAGTGAAGTCGCCAATGCACTGTGTGAGCAATTTGCTTCCCATACGATTGAAAAGCAATATTTGGCTTTAGTGCGCGGTAATATGCACGAGAGCGGTATTTTAGACTATGCGCTTAAGGTTGAGTTGGATGAATTGGGCGATAAGAATGCCGATCCCAACAAAGCGGCGCAAGAGGCTGTGACGGCGTATGAGCCGTTACTCAATACTGAAATTCCGTATCCGTCAGGCCGATATCCCGCTAGCCGATTTGCACTGGTACGCTTAAGCCCTAAAACGGGGCGTAAACATCAGCTCAGAAGACACATGGCGCATTTACGTCACCCTATTGTCGGTGATACCACCCATGGTGACGGTAAGCAAAATGCGTTTTTCCGCGAGCATTTTGGCATTAATCGCCTGTGGCTTATCGCGAAAAAGCTCAGCTTCACCCATCCTGTCACTCAAGTTCGGCTCAGCATAGAAACCGAGCTCGAGCCTGAGTGGGAAACCGTGTTTGCCGAGCTAGGTTGGGACGAGGCGACCTTGAGTCAACAGGCTGAGTTGTTAATCGCCACGGATGAAATACCAGCTGGAAATGCGTAACTCATGACCTTAACTCAGACAATCTCAACTGAGACAATCTGGACATAATTGGCCGTCAGCCAAGTGAGTGGCATCAAAAGTCATTCGCTTGGCTTGGTTATTGACACGAAAGCAGTCGAATCAAAACTATCGAACCCATAACAGTCGAATCAACACTGTTCAATTAAAACGGTTCAATTAAAACGGTTCAATTAAAACTGTCCAATCAAAATGAGTCTGGCGGTAATTAGTCGAGGCGTTGCGGTGTTTGTGCGGTTTGTGGACGCAATTCTTGCATCATGACGGCTAAGGTTGAGAATCCAGAGGTAGGTGCGAGTGGCGATGTGAGATTTTGCTGGGCGGAGTGGAAGTAATTTTTACGTCGAATATGGGTTGTTTTGTGGTGTTGCTTGAGGTGTTTTTGGCGGGTGGACTGTCGCATCAGATATTTCCTCATGCTCAATGACTTGATTTATAAAAATTTTGCGCCTTAGCTTGCCCATCCGCTGAACAATAAAGTAAGGTCAGCCTAATAAGGTTTGCAACGCAATGTGGAGTGTATCATGAAAAAGGTGAATCTGGTGTTTGGCACTGTCTATGGTAGTGCACAATTTGCCGCCGAAACCCTAGAGAAAGAAATGCAAGTTTTAGGTTATGATGTCACATTGTGGCAACCAAATGACGTCGCCAGCTTTATTCCTCCGCAGGATGAATTGTTAGTGGTGGTGACTTCTACGACGGGCCAAGGGGACTTACCCGAAGATATTCAGCCTTGGTATCATAATCTTAAAAATCTTGCGCCCTATTTGCCCGCGCTTAACTACAGTGTGATCGCACTGGGTGATTCAAGTTATGAAACTTTCTGCGGCGCCGGTAGGGCTGTAGATGTGCTCTTGAGTGAACTTGGCGCTAAACCACTTGTAGAATTATTAGAAATCGATGCCTGTGAAACCATGGAACCTGAGGTTGAAGCGATAAAATGGCTAGAACGCTGGAATCAAGTCGTCAAAACCGAGCTCGTCGCTTAGGCAGTTTCGTTACTCAGCAGTGGTTTAAATTTGCCCAGCGCTTAAGCCAAGCGCTGCTTATTCCTATTGCCATTTTACCTGCCGCTGGGGTCATGCTCGGCCTCACCGTTAGTCCTATTCCTTTTATGCCCGAAGAGCTGACAGTGTTGATGTTGGCGGTGGGCAAGCTCATTTTCGCCATCATGCCGATGTTATTTGCCGTGGCGGTCGCTATTGGCTTTTGCCGCGATCAAGGCATTGCCGCCTTTACGGCGGTGTTTGGTTATGGGGTGATGACGGCGACATTAGCCGCACTGGCCGATTTATATCGACTCCCAACCCAGCCTTTATTGGGGATGGATACCTTAGATACGGGGATTGCGGGTGGCATGATGCTCGGCGGTATTACTTGTCTTGCGGTGCGCTGGAGTCAATATATACGTTTGCCTGCGATTTTCTCCTTCTTTGAGGGACGCCGCAGTGCATCTTTGCTGATCATTCCCTTAGCGATGGGCTTAGGTTATGTACTCGCCCATGTGTGGCCACCCTTAGCGCTATTGATTGAGCGAGTATCTGACTGGGCGGTTTATCAAAAACCAGCCATTGCCTTTGGCGTGTATGGCGCATTAGAGCGGTTACTTATTCCCCTTGGGTTGCACCATATTTGGAATGCGCCTTTTTACTTAGAAGTGGGTCAATATCAGTTATTAGGGCATGAAGTCGTCCGTGGTGAGGTGGCGCGTTATTTAGCGGGCGATCCGCAGGCGGGAAACCTTGCCGGTGGTTATCTGATTAAAATGTGGGGATTACCTGCGGCGGCGCTGGCAATGTGGCGCTGCGCCGATCCTTCTGAGCGCAATCGCGTGGCGGGCATTATGCTCTCGGCGGGGGCGGCTAGTTGGTTAACAGGGGTGACTGAACCTATTGAATTTGCCTTTATGTTTGTGGCGCCAATCCTATTTATCATTCACGCCTTACTCACTGGGCTCGCTTATTTTGTCTGTATCATGCTCGATATTCACCACAGCATAGTGTTCTCCCAAGGGCTGGTGGACTTTACGTTATTATTTCCATTGTCCCGAAATGCCAGCTGGTTTATTTTCCTCGGGCCTTTGACCGCCATAATATATTACCTTTTGTTTAGGTTGAGTATTTTAGCTTTTAATTTGAAAACGCCCGGCAGGCTTGAGCTTAACGACAGTGACAGTAAAGGACCTAAAGAAAGTTTACGGGCGATTATTGCGGCGCTTGGTGGGCGTGACAATATCGTTGAACTCAATGCCTGTTTAACTCGGTTACGCTTGAGCGTACATAAGCCTGAGTTAGTCAATAAGGTGCGTTTGAGTCAGTTGGGTGCTAAGGGCGTGATCGTTATGGGCAAAGGTGTGCAGGTGGTTTATGGCACTAAGGCCGAAACCCTGCGTAAAGTATTGCAGCGTTACTTAGATACTCGCCGCTAGGATTGTATTTTTACAAAATTAACTGCTTAATTTTTACATTTTATTGATTCAAGCCTCTGAAATGTCATTTTTATTTTCGCATTATAGGATTTTCATGCTGTTCAGCACGATTTGCTATGGCAAACTCGATGTAGGGACAATATAGGAGATCCAACTTTGCAACAAATGACCGAAACTCGCGGTAATACTTCGCCATCCATAGAACGTAAAATCTTACTGACGGATTGCGCCGATGCCCAAGGCCTTATCGCCAAAATCACCAGTGTTTGTTTTACCCATAAACTGAACATCATTAAAAACAGTGAGTTTGTGGATAATGCCCAAGGGCGTTTCTTTATGCGAACTGAGTTAGAGGGCATTTTTAACAGCGAACAGTTATTGCAGGATCTGCGCGACGTGCTGCCTGCTAAGAATCACATGACCTTGGTCAGCGCTGGCAAGAAACGCATTGTGGTGTTAGTGACGAAAGAAGCGCACTGTTTAGGCGATCTGTTGATGAAAGCCTATTACGGTGGTTTAAGTGTCGAGATTGCCGCTGTGGTAGGCAACCATGACGCGCTGCGCGAACTGGCCGAAAAGTTTAACATTCCCTTTCATCTGGTGAGTCACGAAGGCTTAGACCGAATTCAACACGAGCAAGCACTGTTGGCTGCGGTATCTCAATACGAACCCGATTATTTAGTCTTGGCTAAGTACATGCGGGTATTAACGCCTGATTTTGTGGCGCAATATCCTAATCGCATCATCAACATTCACCATTCTTTCTTACCTGCTTTTATTGGCGCAGCACCTTATCGTCAGGCTTGGGAGCGCGGGGTGAAAATTATCGGTGCGACGGCGCATTTTGTGAATAATTGCCTCGATGAGGGGCCGATTATCAAGCAAGACGTGATTCCCGTCGATCACAGTTATAGCGCCTTAGAAATGGCGCGTGCAGGGCGCGATGTTGAAAAGAGTGTGCTGAGCAAAGCGCTGCAGTTAGTGCTTAACGAGCAAGTGGTCGTGTACGGCAATAAAACGATCGTCTTCTAAAGCGTAGGCAGTCGCGCTAAGGTAATGACAAGCGTAGCGATAACATGACATTCAGCTCAGCCTATTTTAATCAGCGTATGTCATGGGATCAGCTATCATTATGTTTATTGGAGATTTTATAGTGCTCACATTCGGGCGAATATCACGCTAAAGCGTGTCGCCCATGCTCTAATCAAAGACTGGAGTGCTGGATGTCAACTAGTCAAAGCCTTATCGTTGGAATGAAAGACTTGCCCGATAGTTTGAATTTGTCTTGGGCACAGCTTGATGAGCAATTTCGCGTGCTACGGATGAGCCAAGCCTTTTACAGCCGTTGTAAACGCTCGGCGGCGCAAATCATTAATCAACCCATTAGCCAACTGTTTAGTGCCTTTAATACCGAGTTGTGCGCCGATATCGTGAGGCGACGTGGGCAAGAGATAGGTTTTCAATTACAAGACCATCGAGGTATACGTGTGCATCTCGCGCTGCATTCTTTGCCTGAAATGGGATGGTATTTGATTCTATCCGACATCAATTTTGAAGATCCGCAGATGAAGGAGTTGCACTCGGATTATCGTCGAGCGATTCAAGCCAGCGATGCTTGGCTGCAACACATTGAAGATGTGATTAAATCCTCCCAAGAAGAAGTATTTAAAGTCGCCGTCTCCAAGGCGATGTCGCTTACGGGCAGTCGATATGGGTTTATTCTGCTGCATAACGAAAAGTCAAAAACACTCACGCTCGCGGCACGTTCAGACTATCCTCCCGCCGAGGTGAATCAAGCCGATTTCATCGAAGATAATACCCAAGTGTCTGAACTTGAAAGCCGCGTATGGCTCGAATGCGTACGAGATTATAAGCCGATCATCCAAAATCAAACCGACTCCCAAAGACGCTTAGGGGATTTGCCCTTAGATAAACTGTTACTTGCAGGGCGTTATTTGGCGGTGCCGATTTTGTTTCGCAGCCGCTTGGTCGGGATAGTGTGCGTGGTCGATCGTAACGAGCCCTATAGTCGCAATGATGCAAGATCATTACTCACCTTCGCCAGCATCCTATGGCACACTATCGAACTGCCACGCACATTACGGGCAGTCTCTCGCCAGTCCAAAATCATTAAATCGCAAAAAGAGCAGTTATCTCAGTCGTTAACCCAGCTTATTAGTGCCATTTCTGAGGCATTGGAACTAAAAGATGCCTATACCGCAGGGCATCAAAAGTCGGTGGCGCAATTAAGTTATTTGATTGGTGAGAAATTAGGCTTAGATCCCCAGCGCCTAGAAGGGCTTAAAATTGGTGCCTTAGTCCATGATATCGGCAAGTTGGCCATTCCATCGCAGATCTTGACCAAGCCTTCGAAGCTTTCGAAAGAAGAATACGCATTAATACAGACCCATCCACTCCATGGCGCTGAAATTATTGAGGATGTGGAGTTTCCATGGCCCATCAAAGAGATGATTTTACAGCATCATGAGCGGCTAGATGGCTCGGGCTATCCTGCGGGTTTAAAGGATAAGGCTATTTTATATGAGGCGAAAATTATTGCCGTCGCCGATGTTGCCGATTCAATATTATCCCACAGGCCCTATCGTCCATCCTTAGGGCTGGAGAAAATGACCGAAGTGCTGCGTGCGGGTAAAGGGACTCTGTTTGATCCTGAGATAGTCGAAACCTGTTTAGCGATTTTGATTAATCGTGAGTTGAGTATTAGCGATCATATTGGTGCCGCGCCCCTTGAACCTCTCGTCACGATTTCCCTCGACCATGAATTAGCCGACGTTAAGCGTTTGCTTACTGCTGCTCGCGCTAAGGTGGCTGTGGTATTAGATGAGCAACATAAGATAATTGGCGTGATCACTCATCAATTGCTGGAGCATTGGTTTAGCCCATTACTTGGCACAGCGGCTGAGCGTGAGCAGGATAGGGCATCTTTACATAAAAAAGCCCATCAGATCATGCAGCATTCGGTGCCTACCATCAGTGAGGTGGCGACATCGGAAGATGCCTTATTGCAGTTGAATCTTTTGGATTCAGAATATCTTGTGGTGATAAACAAAGCACAGCAGCCATTGGGGATTATCGGCTGGCGGGCCATTGCCATGACGAGAAATGCATTTCGTGAAGTTGAGCATTTGATTTAAGTGCCTTATTAAACATTTTATTTGTAAGCCTGATAATGACAGCGCAACTATAGGCTAAATTTTACCGACAATGAAAAAGATGCCCTCGGGCATCTTTTATGGAACTCATGTTATCGAACGAATACTGTTAATCAACAATACGCAGTAATTCGTTGATACCCACTTTACCGCGGGTTTTTGCATCCACTTTCTTAACGATAATGGCGGCATAGAGGCTGTACTTGCCACAGGCAGAGGGCAGGTTGCCAGAAACGACAACGGAACCTGCTGGTACACGACCATAATGCACTTCACCAGTTTCGCGATCATAAATTCGAGTGCTTTGGCCGATATACACGCCCATAGAAATCACTGAGCCTTCTTCAACCACAACGCCTTCAACAATCTCAGAACGTGCACCGATAAAGCAGTTATCTTCGATGATGGTTGGGCCCGCTTGTAATGGCTCAAGTACGCCACCAATACCCACGCCGCCAGATAAATGCACGTTTTTACCGATTTGTGCACATGAGCCAACGGTCGCCCAAGTGTCAACCATAGTGCCTTCATCAACATAGGCGCCTAAGTTCACATAGGATGGCATCAAGACGGTATTTTTACCGATGAATGAGCCTTTACGCACTGTAGCCGAAGGCACCACGCGAATGGCTTCCGCTTTAAAGCGAGCTTCATCATATTCGGCAAATTTTAACGGCACTTTGTCGAAGTATTTGGTTTCGGCGCCATCGATAACCACGTTATCGAAAATACGGAAGGACAGTAATACCGCCTTTTTCAGCCATTGGTGTACATGCCATTGTCCGTCGATTTTCTCGGCGACACGGACTTCACCTTTGTCGAGCATATTGATGACATTTTGCACATCGTCACGCACGCTGGCGTCAACTGTGCTTGGCGTGATGTCGGCGCGAGCTTCAAAAGCCGCCTCAATACGTTGGCGTAAAGCCTCCATTTACTTCTCCCACTGGTCTCGTTAATTAACTGATTCGATATTCTTTGCACTCAAGGCACTGATTAAAGCGTCCCTGAGGGTATTCTCTTGGGTTTCGTTAAGCTGCAGGCCATCGTTGGTTTGCAGCATAAAAAAGTCTTCGGCTCGCTCACCAATGGTGGTGATCTTGGCCGCGAGTAACGTCGTGTTACAACGGTAAAAGATATCGCCGACTTTTGCCAGTAATCCTGGCGAATCTAAGGCGATAAGCTCCATCATACTTGTACCATGACGACTACTTTCGAGGAAACTCACTTGTGTCGGAACATTAAAAGGTTTCATCTTGCGCGACAGTTTTCTAAAGCGTGGCAGTTTTGGGCTGTCGCTCGACAGGGCTTTTTCGAGCGCCTTACGGATACTTTGAATACGTGACAGCTGGCTAACGGGCGCGCCATCTTGCTCTAAGATCACAAAGGTATCGAGGGCATAATTATCTTTTGAGGTCATGATGTTGGCATCATGGACGTTGATATTTTTATTGTCGAGTACCGCCATCACAGTTGCGAACAATTTAGGTCTGTCTTGGCAATAGACAAAAAGCTCAGTGCCACCACGAGTCGTGTGTTTGGACACTAAGACTAATGGCTCATCCTGTTGTTTATGCTTTAAAATCGCTTCGGCGTGCCACGCGACTTGATTGGGCTGGTGGCGTAAAAAGTAATCTGCCTTAAAACGTTGCCACAGGGTATCGAGATCTTTCTCTTTCAGTCCACGGCGCAGCAGTTCTTTTTTCGCCTTGGCTTGGTATTCACGAACCCTGGCACGAATGTCGACGGGTTTTTCTTTACCGCGGGCGAGCACCCTTTGGGTCGAAAAGTACAAGTCGCGAAGCAGTGAGCCTTTCCAGTTGTTCCAGGTTTTTTCGTTGGTGGCGCAGATATCAGCAACGGTTAAGCAGTACAGATAGCTTAAATGCACGGCATCGCGGACTTTATTGGCAAAATCGGCCACCACATCGGGATCGGAAATATCTCGGCGCTGGGCGGTGACAGACATCACCAGATGATTCTCAACCAGCCAAGCGACTAGACGACCATCGTGATCGTTTAACCCGTGTAGCTTACAAAAGGCGAGGGCGTCGGCGCCGCCAAGTTTACTGTGATCGCCACCGCGGCCTTTGGCGATATCGTGGAAGATCGCGCCTAATACCAGTAAGCCCTTTTTCGGCAGTTGGTTGATGAGAATCGAGCCTAAGGGAAATTCTTCTTTTTGTTCGGCTTGAGAAAAACGCTCAATATTGAGCAGCAATCTGTGGGTATGTTCATCGACTGTGTAGGCATGGAACAGGTCAAACTGCATCTGACCTTCAATATTTCGCCATGCCGGTAAATAGGCCGATAACACGCCGTGTTTGTGCATTAAAGACAAGGCAACAATGCCGCGAGGATGGCGCAAAATTTCCATAAAGGCTTGGCGGCAAAGCGGGTTTTCTTGCAAGGCTTGCGGCTGGGCGCGTCTTGCACGGCGCAGTGAACGCAGTGTTGGCGCGTAAATGCCTTTGATGTTGGAGTTTTTAGCGACCAACAAAAATAGCCGCACAATTTCTTCGCCGCTATCGAACAGATCATCACTGAGCGCTTCGATAAAGGTGCCGCGGCGCTGGTAGTGTTTGTCTATCGATTGAATTTCTAAGGCTTTTGTGTGCCCCAGCGTTGCCCGTTTAAATAGCTGCAGCAACATTTCGTTCAGCTCCATCACTCGGCGTACCGTGCGATAGTAGCGTTTCATCATCTGCTCAACAGCAAGCTGGGTGGCGTCTTCATACCCCATAAGTTCAGCAACTTGGCGCTGCACATCAAACAGTAAGCGATTTTCATCGCGCCCCACCACCATGTGCAGGGCAAAGCGCAGCTTCCATAAAAAGTGCTGACATTCGAGCAATTCTTCTAATTCACCTTGCTCTAAAAAGTCGTATTGGACTAATTCTTCGAGGCGAGCGGCGCCGAAGTGCCGCATCGCTACCCAAGCAATGGTTTGAATATCCCTAAGGCCACCGGGGCAACTCTTGATATTGGGTTCTAAATCGAAGGCACTGGCTCTGGCATGGCGGGCATTTTGCTCATCCCGTTTTGCGATAAAAAAATCGCTTGAGGTCCAAAAGTCACTTTGACGAATGGCATCGTAAAGTTGATCGAATAAAAACTCGGGCCCTTCGAGCAGTCGTGCCTCTAACAGGTTAGTCGCTATAGTGATGTCTTCACGGCCGAGAGTAATAGTGTCGTTTAACGTACGGACACTGTGGCCGATTTCGAGATTAGCATCCCACAGAAAGGCAATAAACTGACTGAGTGCCGCTTCGGCGGCGGGTGACAAGATATCATTAAACAGGAACAGCAAGTCGACATCTGAGTGAGGATGCAGCTCCCCACGGCCATAGCCGCCTACGGCAATCAGGGAAATATCAAATTCCCTTAGACCGTGCTGTTCCCAAGCTTGCTTTACAAGGGCATCGACAAATTGACAGCGCTGCGTGACTAGCTCTTCAATCGGGGTTTTAGCCTTGAAACTGGCTAAAAGAGTCTGATTCTGTTCGATTAATGATTGTTTAGCGAGCAGAGCTATATTCATCGAGTCCCTTGTTTTTATTTTTGTTGGTTTGGCCTATCGCTCGTGATTGATGATGCGTGGGAAATCTTCATCCTCACGCAGGGTCAGTACTTCAACCCCTTTTTCAGTCACAAGTAGGGTATGTTCCCACTGGGCAGAATTTTTACCATCGGAGGTGGTCACCGTCCACTTATCATCGCGATCGAGTATGGTCGTGTGGCGACCAGCATTGATCATAGGTTCAATAGTGAAACACATGCCTGGGCGTAATACTGTGTTATCGCCGTTGCGGTAATGCATAACTTGCGGTTCCTCATGGAAACCCGAGCCAATACCGTGGCCACAATAATCTTGCACGATGGAATATTTCTCAAGGCCTGTTTTGCTTGCTTTGATGAATTTTTCGATAGTATTGCCAATTTCACCCAGTTTTAGGCCCGGACGCACCTTACGAATAGCCAAATACAGGCTTTCTTGCGCGATGCGGCACAGACGTTTGTCCTTCGCGCTCACTTCACCGATTAAAAACATCATTGAGGTATCGCCGTGATAGCCGTCTTTAATCACTGTGATGTCGATATTGAGGATATCGCCTTCTTTCAATGGTGGGTTGTCGTTCGGAATACCGTGGCAAATGACATGGTTTACAGAAGTACAAATGGACTTAGGAAAACCATGATAGTTAAGCGGCGCCGAAATCGCACCTTGCTCTTCGGTATATTTGGCGCAGAGGTCATTGAGTTCATTGGTGGTCACGCCCGGCTTAACGTGCGGAGCGATCATTTCTAATACTTGTGCGGCAAGTTTGCCCGCAGCACGCATTTTTTCAATTTCTTCAGCTGTCTTGATGACTATACTCATTGCGTTTTCTCTTGTGTCTTTAATGTCTGTTGGTCACGCAACCTAATGCAAAAATTTGTGCTTTAGGGCTATTTATGGTATAAAGCGCGCCGTTATGTTTAAGTCTTGATGAATTGTCCAAGCCAGCTTTTACTCTGCTTAGATACTTGCAAGACTAAAGATGGCGGCCATTATACATGGCTATTTGTCTAAATACTAAATCACACACGTGTCGACACATTCTTCGGGGTGCCCTCAGTTATCAATTGCGGGGTCGAAGACATGGGATACGTGGAGGTCTAACCCCCTAAATTTTAAGGTAATAGAAATGACTACAGTTTCAATGCGCGATATGCTTCAGGCCGGTGTCCACTTCGGTCACCAAACCCGTTACTGGAACCCAAAAATGAAGCCATTCATTTTCGGTGCTCGCAACGGTGTTCACATCATCAACCTTGAGCATACTGTGCCAATGTTCAATGAAGCGCTGGCTTTCATCAGCAACGTAGCTTCAAAGAAAGGTAAAGTATTATTCGTTGGTACTAAACGTGCTGCTGGCGAAGCGATCAAAGAAGCTGCTCTGTCTTGTGACCAGTACTATGTTGATCACCGCTGGTTAGGCGGTATGCTGACTAACTGGAAAACCGTTCGTCAGTCAATCAAACGTCTGAAAGAACTGGAAAGCCAATCAGTAGATGGTACTTTCGACAAGCTGACCAAGAAAGAAGCGCTGATGCGTACTCGTGAGCTTGAAAAGCTGGAAAAATCTTTAGGTGGTATTAAAAACATGGGCGGCCTGCCAGACGTATTATTCGTCATCGGTGCTGACCATGAGCATATCGCTATTAAAGAAGCTAACAACCTGGGTATCCCTGTTGTTGCAGTTGTTGATACTAACTCTGCGCCAGATGGTGTTAACTACATCGTTCCTGGTAACGACGACGCTATGCGTGCTATCCGCCTGTACACTACTTCTGTTGCTGCTGCTGCTAAAGCTGGCCGTGGTCAAGATTTGGCTGTTCAAGCTGAGCAAGACGGTTTCGTAGAAGCCGAATAATAATAAGGCGGGATGAGTTTCATCACCCTTATTAACCAAGATTTTTGATTGGTTAACAGGGGCCATTCGGCCCCTGTTTTATATCTGCAAATTAGTCGATTTTTTATAGAGGATTTAACAATGGCAATTACTGCTGCCCAAGTTAAAGAACTGCGCGACCGTACTGGCGCAGGCATGATGGATTGTAAAAACGCTCTGACAGAAGCTAACGGTGACATGGAGTTAGCGATTGACAACATGCGTAAGTCTGGCGCTGCTAAAGCGGCTAAAAAAGCGGGTAACATCGCTGCTGACGGTACTATTTTAATCAAGAATGGCGAAGGTTTCGCTGCGCTGTTAGAAGTTAACTGTCAAACTGACTTCGTTGCTAAAGATTCAAACTTCTTAGGCTTCGCAAACGCAGTGTTAGATGTTGCTGCAGCATCTAAAGTGACACTTGAAGATTTAAAAGCACAGTTCGAAGATGCACGTGTTGCTCTGGTAACTAAAATCGGTGAGAACATCAACATTCGTCGTGTTGAGTACATCGATGGTGCAAACCTATCTTCATACCGTCACGGTGAGCGCATTGGTGTTGTTGTAGCCGGTGAAGCTGACGAAGAAACCTTAAAGCACATCGCAATGCACGTTGCTGCTTCTAAGCCTGAATACGTGAACCCAGAAGATGTTCCTGCAGAAATCGTTGCAAGAGAACAAGCTCTGCAAATCGAAATGTCAATGAACGAAGGCAAATCGGCAGAGATCGCTGAGAAGATGGTTCTTGGTCGTATGAAGAAGTTCACCGGTGAGATTTCTCTGACTGGTCAAGCTTACATCATGGAACCAAAGAAAACTGTTGGCGAAATTCTGAAAGAGAAAGGCGCTAAAGTCACTAACTTCATTCGTTTAGAAGTGGGTGAAGGTATTGAGAAGAAAGAAGAAGATTTCGCAGCTGAAGTTGCTGCTCAAATCGCTGCTTCTAAAAAGGCTTAATCGCCAACGCTAAATACCCCCAAGACCGCGGCAATAGCTGCGGTCTTGTTATGACCAGGATAAAAATTATGAGCACCAATCCAAAACCCGCATTTAGACGCATTCTTCTTAAATTAAGTGGCGAAGCACTGATGGGTGACGAAGGCTTCGGCATCGACCCCAAAGTATTAGATCGCATGGCTCAGGAAGTGAAAGAGCTGGTTGAGCTGGGTATTCAGGTGGGTGTGGTTATTGGTGGTGGTAATCTGTTTCGCGGTGAAGGCCTAGCAAAAGCAGGCATGAACCGTGTGGTGGGCGATCACATGGGTATGCTGGCAACGGTTATGAACGGCTTGGCAATGCGCGACGCCTTGCACCGTGCCTATGTTAATGCCCGTCTGATGTCAGCTATCCCGTTAAAGGGTGTGTGTGACGATTACAATTGGGCTGAAGCGATCAGCTTGCTAAAATCTGGCCGAGTGGTTATTTTTGCTGCCGGTACAGGTAATCCTTTCTGCACGACCGATTCTGCGGCCTGTTTACGCGGCATTGAAATCGAAGCTGAAGTTGTGTTGAAAGGCACTAAAGTCGACGGTGTATACTCCGAAGATCCAATGAAGAACCCAGACGCCGTTAAGTATGATGAAGTGACTTATGCGGAAATTCTGGAAAAAGAATTAAAAGTAATGGACTTAGCAGCCTTTACTATGGCGCGTGATCACGACATGCCTATTTTAGTCTTCAACATGAACAAGCCTGGCGCTCTACGCCGCGTTATCATGGGTGAAGAAGAAGGCACGCTGATCAGAGCGAAAAAAGTTATTTAATGACCAAGAAGGACATTTAACGTGATTGAGAACATTAAGAAAGATGCGCAAGAACGCATGGGTAAATGTGTAGACGCAACTAAAAACCAAATGGCAAAAGTGCGTACAGGTCGTGCCCACCCAAGCCTGCTTGATTCAATTCAAGTGTCTTACTACGGAACTATGACACCACTGAACCAAGTGGCTAACGTGGGTGTTGAAGACTCTCGCACTCTGTCTGTGACTGTATTCGATCGTAGTGCTATCCAAGCCGTTGAAAAGGCCATTATGAGCTCAGATTTAGGTCTGAACCCTATGTCAGCAGGCGCGACATTACGTATTCCATTACCCGCGCTGACTGAGGAACGTCGTAAAGACTTCATTAAAGTTGTGCGTAACGAAGCTGAAAACGGTCGTATCGCCATCCGTAACGTACGTCGTGATGCCATTTCTGAAGTGAAAAAACTTGAGAAAGCCAAAGCTTGTACTGAAGATGATGTTCGTCGCAGCGAAGAAGAAGTACAAAAGTTCACCGATGCTCACATTAAAAAGATTGATGAGATTTTAGCGGCCAAAGAAATTGAGTTGATGGAAGTCTAATCTCAAGTTCGATAAGCTAGAGTTGATGCGCCGTGTAGGGGTATACTACACGGCGTTTGTCTATTTTAAAGGGCTGTATTAGATGTCATCCACAGTGGAACTTGATCCGCACCCTAGGACGAGTGAGAGTGATTTACACACTCAAACGACCTTGCCGGGACAATTACCCGAACTCGTGAAACAGTCGTTACCTAAGCATGTTGCCATTATCATGGATGGCAATGGGCGCTGGGCACAAACCCAAGGTAAACCTCGAGTGTTGGGACATAAGGCTGGTGTTAAGGCCGTTAGAAGAGCCGTAAGCACGGCAAGCCAATTGGGCATTGAATCGCTAACGTTGTTTGCATTTTCTAGCGAGAATTGGCGTAGACCCGATAAAGAAGTCCGCTTGCTGATGGAATTGTTTTTTACCGTATTACAGCGCGAAATTAAATTGCTGCATAAGAATCAGGTTAAGCTGAAGATTATTGGTGATATTAGCCGTTTTTCGGCGCGCTTACAGAAGCAAATTGCAGCTGCGCAAGAGAAGACATCAGGCAATACTGGCTTGGTTCTGAATGTTGCCGCTAACTATGGTGGCCGTTGGGACATACTTCAAGCAGCCCAAAAATTAGCTGAAAAGGTCGAAACTGGCGAAATGACCAGCAGTCAGTTCACCGAAGAAGCCTTGAGTGCACATTTGTGCATGCAAAATCAGAGTGAAGTTGATTTAATGATCCGCACGGGCGGTGACTGTCGCATCAGCAATTTTGTGCTGTGGCAGGCTGCCTATGCAGAATTGGTGTTTACCGACACCCTTTGGCCTGATTTCGATGAACAGGCTTTTCATGAAGCGATTGCCATTTTTGCAAGTCGCCAGCGCCGCTTTGGTTTGACTGGAAGTCAGATTGATGAGATGCGTGCATTGTAAAACCTCATGAGGGATTTTTTTTGCTAAAACAACGAATAATAACAGCAATTTGGTTAGTTCCATTAGTTTTGGGGGCGATCTTTTTACTCCCTGCCAACTACTTCGCTTGGGCCTTGGTCGGCGTCTTTCTCATTGCTGCAAAGGAATGGGGAAGAATTATCGATAATCAGTGTGACGTCACCCAGTGGAGCTTCACTTGTACGGTCGGTATCTTGTTGGTGGCAATTAATCTGATTGTGCCAATCGATGCGGTTTGGTTAAGCCATCAGTTACACCCTATCTATTTAGCCATTCTCTACATTGGCGCACTTTGGTGGTTTGCCTCACTATTATTAGTGGTGACTTATCCTAAAAGCGCTAAGTTCTGGCAAAAGAATCCTATGTTTAAGTCCATGTTTGGGCAGCTAACCTTAATACCTTGTTTTGTCGCCCTGATCGCGCTCAAATCCATTAGCTCTCAAGCTTCGCCTTATTACGGCCCTGTGTTGGTGTTATTGGTGATGTTGATTGTGTGGGCTGCGGATTCAGGCGCTTACTTCGTTGGCAAGGCGATAGGTAAAACCAAACTGATGCCAGCGGTAAGTCCAGCTAAAACGCTTGAAGGCTTACTCGGTGGTTTAGTGACCACTATGATAGTGGTTGGTGCGGTGATGTATTATTCGCCTGAGCAAGAACTGGGCTTAGTTGTGGCCGTGACCTTATTTGTTGCCTTAGTGTCAGCACTGGGTGATTTATCTGAAAGTATGTTTAAGCGTGCGGCCTGTATCAAAGATTCTGGCACTATTTTGCCCGGTCACGGCGGCGTGCTCGACCGCATCGACAGCCTGACTGCAGCCTTGCCGGTGTTTACCCTGATCTACATTGCATTCTGGATGTAACGCTATGCAAAATATGGTGATTTTGGGTGCTACCGGCTCTATAGGTGCCAGTACCTTAAGTGTGATCTCGGCTAATCCACTCGCTTATAGCGTGTATGGATTAGTGGCCAACGCGAGCGTTGATAAGATGCTTGCACTCTGTGTGGCCCATAAACCGAAAGTGGCGCATATGGTGGATGAAGCGGCAGCAAAACAGTTGCGTGCCGTTTTACCTGCGACGCTCAATATCCAAGTCACCACAGGCATGAATGATTTACTCGGTTTAGTAACCGCTGCTGAAGTGGATACCGTGATGGCTGCGATTGTTGGGGCTGCAGGGCTAGTACCGACGCTTGAAGCCATAAAGGCGGGAAAGCGGGTATTACTGGCCAACAAAGAAGCCTTAGTCATGTCAGGTGAGCTGTTTATTGAGGCAACTAAGCGCTCTGGCGCTGTGCTCTTGCCTGTGGACAGTGAGCATAATGCCATCTTCCAATGTCTCCCCCAAGAAGTGCAAGCCAACCTTGGCCGTTGTGACTTAGCGGCGTCGGGTATTTCCCATATTCTGTTAACCGGTTCTGGCGGACCTTTCCTGCGGTCCGAACTGGCGACACTGGCCGCCATGACACCAGCCCAAGCCTGTAAACATCCTAATTGGTCCATGGGACCTAAAATCTCCGTCGACTCCGCCACTATGATGAATAAGGGCTTAGAGTTTATTGAGGCGCGTTGGTTGTTTAACACTCAGGCTGAGCAACTGAAGGTGGTTATCCATCCGCAAAGCGTGATCCACTCTATGGTGCAGTACCGTGATGGCTCAGTTATTGCCCAAATGGGTAACCCAGATATGCGTACGCCTATTGCCCATTGCATGGCTTATCCGCAAAGAATTCATTCTGGCGTTGAACCTTTAGATTTTTTCAAAGTCGGACAGTTAAGCTTTTATGAACCTGATTTTGAACGTTTCCCCTGTTTAGCTCTGGCAATTGACGCGTGTGCCCAAGGCCAAGAGGCGACAACTGTGTTAAATGCTGCCAATGAGATGGCCGTTGAAGCTTTTTTACAGGGACAAATTGGCTTTACTCAAATTGCAAAAGTGAACGAAGCTTGTTTAGTGACTGTGCCTAAGCGCCCTATGGGCAGCATAGAAGATATTTTAGCCTTAGATGCGCAAACCCGCGTCTATGCGCGTGAGACCTTAGCAAGCATCGCTTAGCAATCGCTGAGTGATTAAATCAATGACGTAAGGAGTGGGATGTTAGATTTTTTATGGAACTTAGGTTCTTTCATCGTTGCACTGGGCCTGTTAATCACAGCCCACGAATACGGCCATTTCTATGTCGCACGCCGTTGTGGTGTCAAAGTCGAACGTTTCTCCATTGGTTTCGGTAAGGCGATTTGGCGTCGTGTCGGTAAAGACGGCACTGAATACGTGTTAGCCATGATCCCACTCGGTGGCTATGTCAAAATGCTCGATGAGCGCGTTGAAGACGTCCCAGAAGCATTAAAAGATCAAGCATTCAATCGTAAAACCGTATGGCAGCGCATTGCGATTGTGGCTGCTGGCCCGATTGCGAATTTTATTTTTGCCATCGTTGCCCTGTATTTTATGTATCTGATTGGTGTGCCGTCACTGAAACCTGTGATCACATCGACAACACCTGGAACTGCTGCCGCGCAAATCCAGGTCACTGAGCCCATGCAAATTACGGCTATTTCCGGCCAGGCTGTGCGTAACTGGGAAGAAGTGAATTTAGCCTTAGTGGGCCACATAGGCGATGAAAGCCTGAGTATATCGCTGACGCCATTGAGCGGTTTGCAGGGCCTAGATTCCAGCGCGCGCTCTTATACCTTAGATACCCGCAATTGGCATTTTGATCCTGAAAAAGAATCGCCGATTACCACCTTAGGTTTAGGGATATATCGCCCAGAAATCGACCCTACAATTGCTGCTATTAGCCCTGACAGCGCCGCAGCCAAGAGTGAGCTGAAAGTCGGCGATACCTTAGTGGCGATAAATGGTAAAAATTATACCGATTGGCAGGCTTTTGTTGACATTATTCAACATTCTGCCAATGTGCCTGTGAGCTTAACTGTGCGTCGTAATGGCGAACAGTTTAACGTGGCAGTGACACCGTTAAGCAGCAAAAGCGCCGATGGCCAAGAGATAGGTATGCTTGGGGTGAGCCCAACCCAAGCGCCATGGCCAGACAATATGCGTTTACAACTTGAATATGGACCAATCGATTCTTTCGGCATCGCAGCGGATAAAACATGGCAACTTGTTGCTGTGAGCTTTAAGATGATTGGCAAATTATTTACCGGCGATGTGTCGGTGAAAAACCTGAGTGGACCCATCTCGATCGCACAGGGTGCGGGCAGTAGTGCAAACTATGGCTTGGTCTATTTTCTCGGGTTCCTCGCGCTCATCAGCGTCAATTTAGGCATCATTAACTTGTTGCCTTTACCTGTGCTCGATGGGGGACACCTGCTGTATTACTTTATTGAAGTAATAACTGGTAAACCTGTACCTGAAAAGGTGCAGGAAATAGGATTCAGATTTGGGGCAGCAATACTGCTGATGTTGATGAGCATTGCGCTTTTCAATGATTTTGCCCGACTCTGAGCAAGGACAGACTAATAATTAGAAGTGCTCTATGAGATTGAATAAACTTTTTGCCTCGATGTTATTCGTCGGTGCGTCGTTTTCAGGGACTGTGTTGGCTGATACTTTCCAACCGTTTGAAGTGACCGACATCCAAGTTGAAGGTTTGCAGCGAGTTGCACTCGGTGCTGCCCTGTTAAGCTTACCAGTAAAAGTAGGTGACACTGTTGACCAGTTAAGAATTCAACAAGCCATTAAAAGCTTGTATGCATCGACTAACTTTGAAAATGTCTCCGTGAGCCGAGATGGCGGCGTATTAGTGGTGAAAGTCACTGAACGTCCTACCATCAGTGCCGTGACATTCGATGGCAACAAAGACATTAAAGACGAACAGTTACAGGAAAGTCTGGACGGTTCTGGCGTTAAAGTCGGTGAGTCGCTCGATCGCACTATGTTGACCGGTATTGAAAAGGGTCTGCAGGATTTCTACTACGGCGTGGGTAAATACGGCGCTAAAGTGGAAGCTCAAGTGATCAACTTACCCCGTAACCGGGTTGAGCTGAAATTTAAGTTCACCGAAGGTTTAGCGGCCGAAATCCGCCAAATTAACGTGGTCGGTAATCATGAGTTCACCGATGCTGAGTTGATTGGCATGCTGGAACTTAAAGATTATGTGGCTTGGTGGGATCTGTTCGGCGAACGCCGTTATCAGAAGCAAAAGCTGCAGGCCGATCTCGAGACCATCAAAACCTATTATCACAATAAAGGTTATATCCGCTTTGAAGTCACCTCGACTCAAGTGGCGATGACACCTGACCGTAAAGGTTTATATATCACCATCAACGTAGATGAAGGTGAGAAATATAAAGTTAAAGAAGTAAACCTGACGGGTGATTTGATGGGCCGTGAAGAGTTGATGAAATCAATTCTGCCGATCAAAGCGGGTGATATGTACAACGGCGGTGATGTGACTTTCACCGAAGAAATGTACAGTAAGTATTTAGGCCGCTTCGGTTATGCCTACCCAGAAGTCAAAACGTATCCTGAAATTGATGATAAGACTAAAGAAGTGACCTTAAACATCAATGTTAAACCGGGTAAACGTGTTTACGTGCGTGCGATTAACTTCACTGGTAACACAGTGACCAAAGATGAAGTGATGCGCCGTGAACTGCGTCAGATGGAAGGGGCTTGGTTAAACTCAGCGCAAGTTGAGCTTTCAAAAGCTAACCTTAACCGTCTTGGATTTTTTGAAACCGTTGACACTGAAACCATTCAAGTGCCTGGCACTGATGATTTAGTCGATGTCGCGGTGAAAGTGAAAGAGCAGCCGTCGGGCTCATTCAACGCCGGTGTCGGTTATGGTACTGAATCAGGCCTGAGCTTGCAGTTTGGTGTGCAGCAAAATAACTTCTTAGGCACAGGTAATCAAGCGGGTATCAGCTTGAGTACCAATAAGTACTCTAAAAACGTTAACTTGTCTTATACCGATCCTTATTGGACCAAAGACCATGTCAGTTTAGGCGGTAGTATTTATTGGAGCGAGTTTGACGCCAATGAAGCTAACTTAGAACGTTATAAAAACAGTTCTTACGGTGTGGCGTTGAACTCGGGTTTCCCGATCAATGAATACAACCGTATCAACGGTGGCATAGGTTATCGTCATAACACGATTTCTGAAATCTCTGCCTATGAGCAAGCGCGTCGTTTCTATAACATCTACCGTGATAACGATCCAAATGCGGACCTAAGTTTCGATAACTTTGAACTGAGTTTGGGTTGGTCTCGTAGCACCTTGAACCGTGGGACTTTCCCAACAGACGGTTCGTCTCAACGTTTAAACGGTAAAATGACCTCGCCAGGGTCTGATTTACAGTACTTTAAGACAGACTTTGACACTAACTTCTATTTCCCTATAAACCGTAGTCAGAGCTTTGTGTTTTTGGCCCGTGGTCGATTAGGTTATGGTAACGGTTATGGTCAGTTTAATGATAACGACCAAATTCTGCCTTTCTGGGAAAACTATTACTCAGGTGGTAGTAGCTCGCTACGTGGCTTTAAGTCAAACTCAGTCGGTCCTCGCTCCTTCTATATGTATAGTGGCAGCGAACCTTGCTTCGATCCATCCGGTGACGGCTGCAATTTCCCTCAGCCGGATCCTGATAGTATTCAAGTGAGTTCTGGTCGCTCAATCGGTGGTAACGCCCTTGCGACAGCGAGCATGGAGTTGATTGTCCCAACACCATTCTTGGATGAGGCTTACACAAACTCAGTGCGTACAAGTTTCTTCGTTGATGCGGGTAACGTCTGGGATACTGAGTTTGATTACGATTATTATAAAAATAGCTTGCCAGCAGACGAGTTTGCTAAGTTACAGGATTACAGTGATCCAGCACGTTTACGCGCCTCTTGGGGCTTAAGTGTGCAGTGGTTATCACCTATGGGTCCTATGGTGTTTAGCTTAGCGTGGCCGATTAAAGAATACGAAGGCGACCAAACAGAGATCTTCTCTTTCAATATTGGCAAAACTTTTTAAAAGGCATACACTCGGCAAGTTTTGCTGACTATAACAAGGTAACAAGGAGTTTATTTTGAACAAGATGGTAAATCGCGCGCTGATGACGTTAGTTTTGTTAGGCGCGCCGTTAATGGCACATGCTGAGAAAATTGCCGTAGTGGATATGGGTGCTGTGTTCGAACAGCTGCCACAACGTGAACAGATCTCTCAATCTCTGAAGAAAGAATTTGGCGATCGCATGGCTGATGTCCAAAAAATGCAAGAAGAAATGCGCTCTCTGATGGAGAAGCAGCAACGTGATGGTGCGTTAATGAACGATGCACAAAAAACGGAACTGGTTCGTAAAATGGAATCGCTAAAATCTGAATATCAGTTAAAAGGCAAAGCATTGGATGAAGACTTACGTCGTCGCCAAGGTGAAGAGCAAAATAAACTGTTAGTTAAAGTGCAGAAAGCCATCAACACTATCGCTGAAAAAGACCAATATGATTTGGTATTACAACGTGGTGCAGTCATTTATGTTAAGCCTAACGCTGACATCAGTGGCAAAGTGGTTGAAGCCTTAAGCAAAGGCAAGTAATAGATGAATAGTGTGACTTTAAAAGAGCTAGGCCTGTTATTAGACGGTGATATCCAAGGCGACGAAACGCTAATTATTAATAGTGTGGCGACCTTAGAACATGCCAAAGCAGGTCAAATCTCTTTTTTAGCCAACAGTAAATATCGCTCTCAGCTTGAGGAAACTCAAGCGAGTGCGGTGTTATTGTCAGCTAAAGATGCGCAGGATTATCAAGGTACTGCGTTAATTGTAAAAGATCCTTACGTCGGTTTTGCCCGTGTTGCCCAGTACTTGGACACTACGCCGAAAGCGGCGGTGGGTATCCATCCTTCGGCTCAAATTGACGCTTCTGCCCATATAGGTGAAGGTGTTGCGATTGGGGCGAATGCGGTTATTGGTGCGAACGTCATTTTAGGTGAAAATGTCCAGATAGGTGCCGGTGTCGTGCTCGGACAAGATGTGGTTATTGGCTCAAAAACGCGTTTGTGGGCTAATGTCACTGTCTATCACGATGTGCATTTAGGACAAGATTGTATTATCCATTCGGGCGCCGTATTAGGCTCCGATGGTTTTGGTTATGCCAATGATCGCGGTCAGTGGATTAAAATCCCACAAACGGGCGGCGTTCGTATCGGCGATCGGGTTGAGATAGGTGCTAATTCAACGGTAGATCGGGGTGCATTAGGCCATACCGAGATCCACGATGGGGTGATTATTGATAACCAAGTACAAATTGCCCATAACGATATTATCGGTGAGAATACCGCTATCGCAGGCAGTACGACTGTCGCAGGCAGTGTCACCATAGGTAAATATTGTATTATTGGTGGTAGTTGTGCCATCGCAGGTCATTTGAGCATTGCCGATGGTGTGCATGTGTCTGGTGGGACTAACATTACCAGTACTATGCGTGAGCCTGGTTTATACTCTTCTGCCACTGTGGCAATGGACAATAAACTTTGGCGTAAAAACACAGTTCGTTTCCGTCAGTTAGATGAACTGTTCCATCGTGTTAAAACGTTGGAAAAAAATTTAAAAACACCAGATTAATTGCTCCAAGGCAATTTGAGGAACTCGGTTCGTGTCTAATCAAATGAACACTATGGATATTAAAGAAATACTTAAATATCTGCCCCATAGATATCCATTCTTATTGATCGATCGTGTGCTGGACTACACCCCAGGTGTCAGTCTGCAGGCGATTAAAAACGTTTCAATAAATGAGCCATTTTTTCAGGGACATTTCCCGATTCAGCCTGTGATGCCAGGCGTGCTTATTTTAGAAGCCATGGCGCAGGCAACTGGCCTGTTAGCATTTAAAACCATGAGCAGTGATGTGCCGCCTCCAGGGGTGTTGTATTACTTTGCTGGTATCGACAATGCGCGTTTTAGACGTGTTGTTGAGCCAGGAGATCAAATCCATTTTGATGTCAAAATGATTAAAGAGCGCCGCGGGATTGGCGTCTTCTACGGTGAGGCCAAAGTGGATGGTGAAGTGGTTTGTTCCGCTGAAATCATGTGTGCCCGCAGAGAGATTAGTCAGTGATAGATACATTAGCGTTTGTGCATCCCGATGCAAAAATTGGCAATAACGTCACTATTGGCCCTTGGACCTATATCGGTGCAGGCGTTGAAATTGGCGATGATTGTTGGTTGAGTTCCCATGTGGTTGTTAAAGGCCCAACGATTATCGGCAAAGGTAATCGTATTTTTCAATTCGCCTCAGTAGGCGAAGAGTGCCAAGACAAAAAGTACGCTGGCGAACCCACACGATTGATCATTGGTGACAATAACGTCATCCGTGAAAACGTGACTATCCACCGCGGTACAGTCCAAGATAACAGTGAGACGCGTATTGGGTCGAACAACCTGTTTATGAACTATGTACATATCGCCCATGACTGTGTGGTCGGCGACAATGTGATCATGGCCAATAACGCTTCTATCGCGGGTCACGTACATGTGGGTGATTGGGCGATTTTAGGCGGCATGACAGGTGTTCACCAGTTTGTGCATATCGGTGCCCATGCGTTTACTGCAGGTTGTTCTTTAGTGCTGCAGGATGTACCTCCCTTTGTGATGGCGGCGGGTCAACCGACGATTCCACGCGGTTTAAACAGCGAAGGCATGAAGCGTCGTGGTTTTTCTAAAGAAAGCCAATTGGCGGTGCGCCGCGCTTATAAAACCTTATATCGCAGCAGCTTGACTGTTGAAGAAGCGATTGAAGCGTTGGCTGAAGATGCGCAGAACGATGAGCAAGTGAAATTGTTCCTTGAATTTGTAAAGTCATCGAGTCGCGGCATTATTCGCTAACTTGATGACCACACGACAACAAAAGGGCATTTTTATGCCCTTTTGTATTATTGGCTTAAGCCTATTGGGTGGTTAGATTTCGTCGTTAGTAATGTCCTTGTGCATTCAACCATCAATTAGCTTAATCATTAATTTACATCAGTATGGCTTGGAATGATGTGTTTTAGCTGTTGTTCGCCCCGTCATCCAATGTCATTCATTCATGAGACATGATTGGTTTATGAGCAATAAGACTCCATTAGTGTTTGCCATGGTTGCCGGAGAACTCTCGGGCGATATTTTAGGCGCAGGTTTAATGGCGGCGCTGCAAAAGAATCACCCCGATGCGCGCTTTGTCGGTATTGGTGGTCCCCGCATGGAAGCCCTCGGCTTTAAATCCCTGTTTGCGATGGAAGAACTCGCCGTGATGGGGATTGTAGAAGTGCTATCCCGTTTGCCTCGTTTATTAACAGTACGTGCCTCCCTGATTAAAGAGATTACCGCGCTTAAGCCCGATTGTTTTATTGGTATTGATGCACCGGATTTTAATATTGGCCTTGAGCTTAAACTCAAAGCGCGTGGCATTAAGACGGTCCATTATGTGAGCCCGTCTGTGTGGGCGTGGCGTCCAAAACGGATATTCAAAATCGCCAAAGCCACCCATATGGTGTTGTCACTGTTGCCTTTTGAGAAAGCCTTTTACGATCAGCATCAGGTGCCTTGTACCTTTGTGGGTCATACTTTGGCCGACGATATTCCCATGCAAAGCGATAAGGCAGCAGCCCGTGCCTTGCTTGGATTAGATACCGATGCTGAATACTTAGCGATCCTGCCCGGTTCCCGCGGCGGTGAGCTAAAGCAACTGGCCGAGCCGTTTGTGAAAGCGGCTTTATTGATTAGACAAAATTTCCCAGACATACGTTTTGTGACGCCGCTGGTGAATCAAAAACGTCGTGACCAATTTGAGCAAGCGCTGAAAGATTTTGCGCCAGATCTTGAAATCCACATGATTGAAGGCCAGTCCCGTGAAGTGATGGCAGCGGCCGATGGTATTTTATTGGCCTCTGGCACTGCGACGTTAGAAGCCATGTTAGTCAAGCGTCCTATGGTGGTGGCTTATCGCGTGAGCCCGATAACCTATCGCATTGCTAAGCGCATGATGCAGGTCGAGCGTTTCTCGTTACCGAATTTGCTTGCTGGAAAAGATCTCGTCCCAGAACTTATCCAAGAAGATTGCACCCCAGAGAAAATTGCGGCGGCCGTGACCCTTGAGCTCAATCGCGATTTTGCGCCGCTCAAAGCCGAGTTTGAAGCACTACACCAAGTATTACGTTGTGATGCGAGCTTAAAAGCTGCAGAAGCGGTAATAGCGCTGGTTGAGCCTAAACACACTCAGGCTAAATCGCCGGAGGCTAATTAGTGGCAACCTATAAAAGTTTAACTGAAGCCGATTTGCTGGCCTTTTCGACGGGGTTGATTGCCGGAGTGGATGAAGTCGGCCGTGGCCCCTTAGTCGGCGACGTCGTCACTGCCGCAGTGATTTTGGATCCAAACAAGCCCATCAGTGGTCTGAATGATTCCAAGAAACTCAGTGAGAAGCGTCGCGAAGCTTTGTTTGATGAGATTTGTGAAAAGGCCCTGTGTTATCACGTGGGCCGCGCAAGTCCTGCTGAAATCGATACGCTTAATATCTTGCATGCCACTATGTTGGCAATGCAGCGCGCGGTTGCAGGGCTTAAGATTGCGCCTGCGTTGGTGTTAGTCGATGGCAATCGCAGTCCGGCATTTGTTGCCCATAATGGCGTCTCGCTTACCAGTCACAGCATCATTAAAGGTGATGGTTTAATTGCCAGTATTAGTGCCGCATCGATTATCGCCAAAGTGACGCGGGATCGAGAGATGGATGTGCTCGATGCTGCTTATCCGCAATACGGTTTTGCTCAGCATAAGGGCTATCCGACTAAGGCGCATTTTGCGGCCATCGCCGAACATGGTGTGTTTGACCAGTACCGTAAAAGTTTCAAACCCGTCAAAGCATTACTGGGACTGTGAGCGCTGATTTTTAGCATTTGACCCAAACAAGCCGAAATAGGTATCTTGAGGTTGTTTGGGTATATAGTTGCCGTTATCCTGCAAAGTCACTGGCTCTGGCTGCGTGACTTTGTTAGGCTGCTTTCTAGTTATTGTTAACCTGCTATTCAAAGATAATCCTAATTATGTCCGATCCTCGTTTTGTGCATCTTCGTGTCCACAGTGACTTCTCTATGACCGATGGCGTGGCCAAGGTTAAGCCAATTTTGGCGCAGGTGGAAGCGCAGGGAATGGCGGCTGTCGCCCTGACTGATCAAAACAACTTTTGTGGTTTGGTGAAGTTTTACAGTGGTTGCCATGGTGCGGGGATTAAGCCGATTATCGGCGCCGATTTTTGGATGCAAGTGCCCGGATTTGAAGGCGAATTATGCGCCTTGACCATTATTGCGATGAACAATGTCGGTTATCAGAATCTGACCCAAATTATCAGTCAGGCCTATTTGCGTGGCCAAGTGGCTGGCCGTGTAGTGATAGACCAAGAGTGGTTACTCACCTATAACGAAGGCATTTTGTTGTTATCAGGTGCCAAAGAGGGCGATCTGGGTAAGGCGCTCCTCAAGGGCAATGGCACACAAGTCGAATCTTTATGTGAGTTTTATCAAACCCATTTCGCCGATCGCTATTTTCTTGAACTTATCCGCACTGGACGCCCAGACGAAGAGCGCTATCTGCACATGGCTGTGGCCTTAGCGCAGGAGAAAGGGATTCCCGTGGTCGCCACCAATCAGGTGGTGTTCCTTAAACCTGAAGATTTCGATGCCCATGAAATTCGCGTCGCTATCCACGATGGCTTTACCCTTGCCGATCCTCGCCGACCTAAAAAATACAGTGAACAGCAGTATTTGCGTAGCGAAGAGGAAATGTGTGAACTATTCGCCGACATTCCTGCGGCGTTGGCGAACAGTGTCGAAATCGCTAAACGCTGTAATGTAACGATCCGTTTATACGAATATTTCCTGCCCAACTTCCCGACGGGCGATATGTCCATCGAAGACTTTCTGGTCGATTGTTCGAAGAAGGGTCTTGAAGAGCGGCTCGAGTTTTTGTTCCCCGATCCTGAGGTGCGCGCCGAGAAACGCGGCGAATACGATGAGCGCCTCGACATTGAACTTAAAGTGATCAACCAGATGGGGTTCCCTGGTTACTTCTTGATCGTAATGGAGTTCATCCAATGGGGTAAAGATAACGGTATTCCAGTAGGGCCTGGTCGTGGCTCGGGCGCGGGTTCACTCGTGGCCTATGCGCTTAAGATTACCGATTTAGACCCATTGGAATTTGACTTATTGTTCGAGCGATTCCTCAATCCAGAGCGGGTTTCCATGCCCGACTTTGACGTCGACTTTTGTATGGATAGACGTGATGAGGTTATTGATCACGTGGCCGAATTGTACGGCCGTGAAGCGGTATCGCAAATCATCACCTTCGGTACTATGGCGGCGAAAGCGGTTATTCGCGACGTTGGCCGTGTGCTGGGTCATCCCTATGGTTTTGTTGATCGAATTTCTAAACTCATTCCACCAGAACCA
The DNA here is from genome assembly GCF_022690845.1 of Shewanella sp. N2AIL. Lineage (NCBI taxonomy): Bacteria > Pseudomonadati > Pseudomonadota > Gammaproteobacteria > Alteromonadales > Shewanellaceae > Shewanella > Shewanella sp. N2AIL. The sequence continues at coordinate 307,527 of NZ_JALBYT010000001.1, forward strand.
GGCATGACGCTGGCGAAAGCGTTTGAGGTTGAGCCTGCACTGCAAGAATCCTATGATGCCGATGAAGACGTCAAAGATCTGATCGACATGTGCCGCAAGCTCGAAGGTGTGACCCGTAACGCCGGTAAGCACGCGGGTGGTGTGGTGATTGCACCGACAAAAATTACCGATTTTGCGCCGCTCTATTGCGACGCTGAAGGTAAAAACCCAGTAACCCAATTCGATAAAAACGACGTCGAAACTGCAGGTCTGGTTAAATTCGACTTTTTGGGTTTACGTACTTTGACTATCATCGACTGGGCACTGGAGATGGTGAATAAGGTCGAAGTCAAAAACGGTCGTCCGCCTGTGCGTATTGAAGCGATTCCGTTAACGGATCCTGCGTCGTTCCGCCTGTTGCAAAAGTATGAAACCACAGCGGTATTCCAGCTCGAATCCCGTGGTATGAAGGATTTGATTAAGCGTCTGCAGCCCGACTGTTTCGAAGACATGATTGCACTGGTGGCATTGTTCCGCCCTGGGCCTTTGCAATCGGGCATGGTAGATAACTTCATCGAGCGTAAGCATGGGCGCGAAGAAGTGTCTTATCCCGATTCTCAGTACCAGCATGAATCACTAAAAGAACTGCTATCACCGACCTACGGCATTATTCTGTATCAAGAGCAAGTGATGCAGATTGCACAGGTGTTGTCGGGTTACACCCTTGGCGGCGCCGATATGCTCCGCCGTGCTATGGGTAAGAAAAAGCCCGAAGAGATGGCCAAGCAGCGCAGTATCTTTAAAGAGGGCGCAATCAATAACGGCGTCGACGGCGACTTGTCGATGAAGATCTTCGACTTAGTGGAAAAGTTCGCCGGCTACGGTTTTAACAAATCTCACTCAGCCGCCTATGCGCTTGTGTCTTATCAGACCTTATGGCTGAAAACCCATTATCCTTCGCAGTTTATGGCGGCGGTAATGTCGGCCGATATGGACAACACAGATAAAATTGTGACTTTGGTCGATGAATGCGAGCGTATGGGACTACCGCTCATTCCTCCGGATGTGAACAAAGGCTTGTTCAAATTTACCGTCGATGATGATTTGCGCATTGTTTATGGCATTGGCGCCATTAAAGGCGTGGGTGAAGGTCCAGTTGAATCGATTTTAGAGGCGCGAAAAGATGGCCCTTTCGTGGATTTATTCGATTTCTGTGCCCGTATCGATTTGAAAAAACTCAACAAGCGCGTGATTGAAAAGCTGATCTGCGCGGGTGCACTCGATACTCTAGGGCCGCATCGTGCGTCTATGATGGCAACCTTGCCCGAAGCGATTCGCGCCGCCGATCAACATGCCAAAGCCGAGGCGATTGGCCAACACGATATGTTTGGTTTGCTCAACAGTGAACCCGAAGACAGTAAGCAGCAGTTTGTCGAATGTACCCCATGGCCAGATAAAATTTGGCTCGAAGGCGAGCGCGAAACCTTAGGCTTGTATTTGACTGGTCATCCGATCAATCAATATTTAAAAGAGCTGAAGCATTACACGTCCGGTCGTTTGAAAGATGTGCATCCGACCGAGCGCGGTAAAACCGCTAAGGCTGCTGGGTTAGTGGTGGCAACGCGAGTGATGCTGACCAAGCGCGGCTCGAAAATGGGCCTGTTGACGCTCGACGATAAGAGCGCACGTCTCGAAATCATGTTGTTTACCGAAGCCTTTGAAAAATTTAATCATCTGCTGGAGAAAGACCGCATCCTCATTTGTGAAGGTGAGGTGAGTTACGATGATTTTGCCGGCGGTAACCGCATGACGGCGCGTAACATCATCGATATCAGTGAGGCGCGCAGCCACTTTGCCAAGGCGCTGGAAATTGATATGGATGGCAGCGAGTTAACGCCATCGGCGTTAGACACTTTCGAGCAAGCCCTAAGCCCGTGGCGTAACGGCGCTGTGCCTGTGGTGATCAACTACACTCAAGCCCAAGCCAAAGGTCAGTTTAGGTTAGCCGATGCTTGGCGAGTGAATCCGACCGATGATTTAATGCTCTCGCTCGAATCGCTCCTCGGGCCAAACAAGGTGAGAATTTTATTCTAATGTTGGTGAATGTCTTAGGTGTAAACAGATGAAGTTAACTTATGTCGGCTAAGTTTGACGAAGCATTGACTGCTGGCGATCTCAGCGCGCATATTAGTGCTTTTTTGGCTGCGCAACCCTTAGCGCCTGACTGCAAGTTAGTGCTGGCTTACAGTGGCGGGGTTGATTCCGAAGTATTAGCCTTTGGCTTAAGTCAGTTTGCGCGGCAACATCCCGAGTTTAACTATCAATTGGTGTATGTGCACCATGGTCTAAGTGATAACGCTGAGGTTTGGGCGCAGCATTGTCTTGAGCGCGGTCAGCATTATGGTTTGCCTGTGACGGTTGAGCGAGTGACAGTTAATCGCGGACCCAGATTAAGCCTTGAAGCCGAAGCACGAAAAGTCCGTTATCAAGCGATTGAACGGCATTTAAGTGCAAATGATGTGTTGCTGACGGCCCATCATGAAGATGATCAGCTGGAAACTATTCTGCTGGCGCTGAAACGTGGTCAGGGCCCGAAGGGGCTGGCGGCCATGGGGCAAGTACAAGCATTAGCACAAGGCAGACAACTGCGGCCGTTATTGGATATTAGCCGTGAGCAAATTGAAGCCTACGCAAAACAGCAAGGCTTAGTGCATATCGAAGATGAAAGTAATCAAGACGATAAGTACGATCGTAATTTTTTACGTTTAGAAATCATTCCACGCTTGAAAGCGCGTTGGCCGAGTATTGCGACAACCGCGAGTCGCAGCGCGGCATTGTGCGCTGAGCAACAGGCAACGTTGGATGTGCAGGTCAGTGAACGTTTACCTTTATGGTTAACCCAAGCGCCTTACCATACTCAAAGTGTATTCAAGCTCGATGGTTTTGCCGAGCAGTCAGCCGATTGGCAAGCATTACTCTTGCGGGGTTTTATCGAATCACAAGGTTTTGCCTTGCCCTCAAAGGTGCAGCTTAATCAGATCATCACTCAGGTTTTAACCGCGAAAGATGATGCCAAAGTGCATATTCGTGTCGGTGAATGTGAAATCCGCCGCTTTGCTAATCAAGTGTATTTATTTAAGTATCAAACCCGCATGCGTCATGTTAAGCCTGCTAGCTGGGCATTTCCTTCGCAGCTCCTAAATCCTTTAGTGCAGGGCCATATCACTCAATTGGACGTGACTCAATCAGACGTTACTCAATTAGATGTGATGTCTGCGGGTGTTACTTGTGGTGAGCTGATACGTCTCAGTGCCTCTAAACAAGGGCCTAGAGCCCGCTTTCCTCGGCCAGATGAAGTGGTGAGTGTGCGTTATCAACTCGCGGGGCAATGTCGCTGTCATCCCCATTCCCGTGGCAAGGGCCGAGAATTAAAGAAACTGTGGCAAGAGTTTGGCGTTCCGCCTTGGGTACGTGAAAAGGTCGGTTTCGTGTTTTATAACGAGCAACTGGTTATGGCGATTGGGCTGTGGGTTGAAAAAAGCTTTATTGTTGAGTTGAATGGACTAGGTTTGCAGGTCTCTCAAACTTCTGTTTGAGTGCTTGTTTAAACTTTTTTTCAAGAGCTTGTTTAAGTGCCTGTTGGCGAAGCAAGGGGTTCAGGTTGGGAGTTGTCGCAGGTGTATTTGTGAGTGGTTGCAGCATTATTCTTTTGAAGTAGGAAAGCAGCAAAGTAAGAAAGCGTAGGTCGCAGCACGTCAGTTTGATTCGAATCCTCCTTGATATCTACATTGAGATAGTAACTTTCCTTTAGTTTTGAACCTTCACAGATTACGCGCTGCGAGTTTGTTATCGCATTTCATTTGGCATCCCTGCGCGTCTAAACTAATTGATTTTGGATGAGTTTATAGCAGTTACGTCCCGCTGCTTTGGCTTGATATAGCGCCTTATCGGCAAGTTCATAAAGTTGTTCGGCTTCAATGGTATCGTGTGATTCTGCCGCACCTAGACTACAGCTCACTCCAAACTGGGTGAAACTACTGTGCTGATTGATGGCCGAGACAATCCGTTCGCATAGCAAGCCTGCCGCATGAATATTGCCTTGGACAATAATAACGAATTCGTCACCGCCGATACGGAATGCTTGATCCGTATTACGTATGGTCGCACGAATGATGTCGCCAAATTCCTTCAGAATATAATCACCACATTTATGGCCGAATTTATCATTTAGCTGTTTAAAGTTATCTAAATCGAGCACTATGAGTGCGACAGAACCTTGTTTTCTATGGGCTCTGGCGGTCGCATTGCTAAGACTTTGACTGTAGTAATGGCGATTACCTAAACCTGTGAGCGAGTCAAACATAGCTTGCATCGACATTTCTTGGTATTGCATTGCATTTAATAACGGTTGCAATAACAGCGGCTCAATCTCTTTCAGGTTCGAGGTTTGCGATGGCGTCAGTGGCGTCAATAACTGGTATTGAATCGTCAGCGGCATACCTGCACATATCAGCTGTCGTTTGACGCTGATACCATAACGTTTGCCCCAGCTTAATTTATGTTCGCCATAACTTAAGCGCACACCTTGGATCGGCAAGTGTTGTCCCAGCACTTTGCCATAGCAGGCAAAGACTGTCCTTGGATCTAAACTGGCGTGCAGTTGTTGGATCACTTGTACCAAGTCCAATGGATTATCATTGGGACTATAATGTTCTGTTTGATAGCGATATTCGTCGGGATATAGCTCGGTCGCTAGGCCAAAGTCCATAATCATCACTCCAGCAAATGTTAGTGCGATACATCTCTTACTTAGTCTAAGCAAATACCGTGCCGTTATATTTGTTAATAAAATTTGTCTTTGTTAGTCATTCAGTTAAGCTTAAAACTCAGCGTTAGTTTTTTTGACACGTCAGCATTTTGACAGGAGTCATAGCCCCAATGGAACATAGCTTCTTGATCCAAGTACTACTTATGCTAGTGATTGCCATTGTGGCTATTGCTGTGCTGCGCCGTTTGGGCTTACCCGCAATTCTGGCTTATTTACTCACTGGTGTAGTGAGTGGACCGAGCGGTTTTCATTGGTTTACCCAGCATCAAATGCAATCCGTCGCTGAACTTGGGGTAGTGCTACTGATGTTTACCTTAGGCTTAGAGTTCTCTGTGCCGCGGCTGTGGGCCATGCGCCGTACCGTATTTGGCTTAGGCAGTGCACAGATGGTAATAACCACCCTGTTGACTATGGGCGTGGCCCTGTTGTGTGGTCTTAATTGGGTCGAAGCCTTAGTTATCGGGGCTGCCATTGCCTTATCATCCACTGCCATCGTCCTTAAATTACTCAATGAGCAAGGATGGCTGCGTCGTCGTCATGGTGAGCTATCCGTCAGTGTCTTATTATTCCAAGATTTAGCGGTTGTGCCGCTGTTGATCCTATTGCCATTACTGGCCAATGGCGGTGAACCTTTGATGCTTGCGGATATTGCCTTTGCCTTGCTCAAAGGTATTTTGGCTTTTTTCCTCTTGATGGCTTTTGGTAAATGGGCACTGCCGCGGATTTTTGACGAAGTTGCCCGCTCCCGCTCTAACGAACTCTTCGTGTTATCAACACTGGTGGTGGCCTTAGTGACAGGCGCATTTACCCAATGGTTGGGGTTATCTATGGCGCTGGGGGCATTTATGGCGGGTATGCTACTAGGGGAAAGCCAGTACCGTCGCCAACTTGAGGCGGATATCCGGCCGTTTCGCGATCTATTGATGGGGCTGTTTTTCATTTCCATCGGCATGATGCTCGACTTTACCTTAGTGATGCGTTTCTGGTGGCAGATATTGTTGATCTTAGTGGCCGTTGTACTCGGTAAGGCGCTGATCATTCATGGGATCTTAAGATTGGTTGGTGAACCATTTCGGATTGCGATGAGCACCGCCATGAGCCTAGCCCAAGTGGGCGAGTTCAGTTTTGTGGTGTTGGCTTTAGCGGTTAACTATCAACTTCTAGATAATGAAATCAGTACCATGTTAGTCATGGTCGCCGTGCTTTCCATGACGATAGCCCCGTGGTTAGTTCGCCATAGCGTGGATATTGCTAAGTGGGTGTTAGGAATAAGGCAGGCAAAACATGTGGATGAAGCTGTGCCACTCTTGATGGATGAGCATGATCTGGTGATGATTTTTGGTTACGGCCGAGTCGGGCAGACCATTGCCCGTTTTTTGAAAACCGAAGCCGTACCTTATCTGGTCATGGATCTCGATCCGACTCGTGTCTCTGAGGCGCGCCGTGCTGGCGAACCTATTTATTTTGGTGATGTGTGTAAACGGGCGATGTTAAAACAAATAGGCGTTAAGCAGGCCAAGATGATCGTCATCACTTTTTGTGAGTCGCGCAGTTTGGAAGAAGTCTTACCCTTATGTAAGTTATTGGCGCCAGACGCTAAAATTTTAGTCAGAACTAAAGACGACAGTGATTTAGACTTACTGAAAAAAGCCGGTGCCAATCAAGTGATCCCAGAATCTTTGGAAGGCAGCCTGATGTTAGTGTCACAGGTGTTACATCAATGTGGTGTGCCTTTGGCGCGCATTTTAAAACGCTTGGAGTCAGAGCGGCGCAATCATTATCAATTTTTACATGGTTTCTTTTCCGGCACAGAAACCGATTTCACCTTAGAGTCATTGCATGCGGTGGCGTTACCGCGTGGTGCAGATGCGATTGGTAAAACTGTTGCCGATATTATGTGGGAAACATTGAGGGTGGAGTTAAGGGCGATTCGTCGCAGTGGCGCCGAAGTGGAACATCCTGAGCAGGACTGGGTTTTTCGTGCAGGGGATATCTTACTGATAGTGGGTAAACCACGAAGACTTGAGAAAGCGGAAGCTAAACTGCTGCACGGCTAAAGGTTAATGGTCAGCGTGAGTGATGGATGAAAACGCAGATATAAAAATGCCGACATAATGTCGGCATTTTTGTCTGGAACTTGTTAACTTAAATTAGACAAAGTCTAATTACAGAATAACTACGTTCGCAGCTTGAGGACCTTTTTGGCCTTGTTCGATATCAAAAGAAACCTTTTGACCTTCAGCAAGAGTTTTAAAGCCTTCTGAAACGATTGCGCGGAAATGAACGAATGCGTCAGCGCCACCATTGTCAGGAGAAATAAAACCAAAACCTTTATCTTCGTTAAACCATTTAACTACACCAGTAGTTTTAGACATGAATGTCTCCAAAATTTTCAAACAAATAATTCGCAATTATGCGGGATGTTAGCCAGAAATAGAATTATTTACATTGATGATAAGTTATGAGTGGAAAGCTTCATGACAGCAAAAAAAATATTACAGGCGTAGCGAAGGTTTTCAAATACATAATATTGCTTATAAATAGGTCTGAATCACAGGCCGGAGTGCAGATTAACACACTCTAGGGGTTTGTATAGCTTTATTTTGAAATACCTTTCATCTATAGAGAGAATTATGGAAGGATTTTTGGAAAGTTATTCTTTATAACTATTTATATTCAAATGGATACGAAGCTAGTTTGAAAGTTATCGAGCATAAAAAATATTTTGTCTGTTTGTCGCGACTTAGTGACAGTTTACCTATTAGGTGTCTGTGGATGTTGAAAGGCGACCTGAATGCCAGAGACAGGATTCAGTCACGCTTAGTTACGTTATTAAATTGTTGCTTATTTGTGTTGGTGATATTCTCGTCAGCAAAATAACAACGTGCTTCAGCTTTAGATTCAGTGCGAAAACTGTAGACCCAATATAATAAGAAGGGAGAATGATGTTGAAAACACTACTAAAACGGATTGGACTCGGCAGCTTAGTCTTAGTGCTGTTATTAGTGGCGCTAGCCGCCCATGAATGGTTTGCGAAAAAGCCGTTTTTCTTTCGCGCGTTTTTAGATCGAAGTGTGGTCAAGATGGCTTTCGAAAGCCCTGAGACCTTAACCTCATTGGGTTTCTTAGAATCGGTAGGGATTACAGGCCATAACGCCGAGTTGGATGATGATAGTCCAGAGGCGATGGATAAGACTTTCGCGCAAGTGCGAGATCTGCGTGAAACCTTATTGAGCTATTCCGATGCGGATTTAGATGAAAATCAACGTATCTCCAAGGATATTGCCTTATATCTTGCCGATTTCGCATTGGTCTCTGAGCCGTATCGTTACCATAACTATCCGCTGAATCAGTTGTTTGGTGTGCAAAACGGGTATCCCAGCTTTATGCAGGCGCAGCACCAAGTCCATTCTGTTGGCGATGCTGAAAACTATCTGTCGCGTTTACAAAAGGTGAAACTTAAGTTTGCGCAAACTCTCGAAGGCTTAAAAATCCGTGAAGCTAAAGGGATTATTCCACCTAAGTTTGTGATTGAGCGGGTACTGACCGAGATGAATGATTTTGTCGCGACGCCGATTCAAGACAATATCCTATACAGTTCATTCAAAACCAAATTAGCTGACACGGATATCAGTGCCGATGAACAAGCACGGTTATTGGCCGCCGCAGAAGCGGACATTAAAGGTTACGTGCATCCAGCGTATCAATTATTTATCGACTACTTTACCCAGTTACAAGCCAAAGCGGGGACGGATGATGGTTATTGGGCGCTGCCAAATGGCGACCTTGCCTATGAGCAATTGTTGAAGTTTTTTACGACCACTAATTACACTGCTGACGAAATCCATACCAAAGGGCTGGCAGAGGTGGATCGCATTCAGAGCGAGATCATGACTATCTTAGCCGCTGAAGGCTACGATGTGAGCCAAGGTTTCTCGGTCGCGATTGAAGCATTAGCCGCCGATCCTAAGTTTTACTACGAAGATAGCGATGCGGGCAGAGCGCAAATTCTGGTTGATTATCAGCATATTCTTGATGAAGTGAATGCGGGACTCGGTGATGCCTTCCGTATTCGACCCGAAGCGGGCATGGAAGTGGTGCGCATTCCTGAATTTAAAGAGAAAACAGCACCGGGTGCCTATTATCAGCAGCCCGCGATTGACGGCAGTCGTCCGGGGCGTTTCTATGCCAATTTATATGACATCAAGGCCACGCCTAAATACGGTATGCGCACTTTAGCCTACCACGAGGGGATCCCTGGGCATCATTTTCAAATCGCAGTGGCGATGGAGTTAGAAGGTATGCCACTTATTCGTAAGATGGCGCCTTTTACGGCGTACATTGAAGGTTGGGCTTTATATAGCGAACGTTTGGCGTGGGAGCTCGGTTTTCAAAAGGATCCCTTTGATAATATCGGTCGTTTGCAGGCAGAGTTGTTCCGCGCTGTGCGTCTAGTGGTAGATACGGGCATTCACCATAGCCGTTGGACTCGCGAGCAAGCGATCGACTATATGAAGAAAAATACTGGCATGTCCGATCGTGATGTCACGGCTGAGATTGAGCGTTATATCGTTATGCCAGGCCAAGCGACGGCTTATAAAGTCGGCATGATGAAAATTCTCGAACTGCGCGAAAAAGCCAAGTCGGCTCTAGGGGATAAGTTTGATCTCAGAGACTTCCATGATGTGGTGCTGAAAAATGGCGCTGTGCCCTTGGATATCTTAGAAACATTGGTCGATCGCTACATTGCTGATACAAAAAGTGCTGAGGCTAAAGCAAAAGGCTAAAGCAAAAGGCTAAAGCTAAAGTTTAGCCCTTGGTTGCAACCGTTTACGCTTAGTGATTAATGCAAGGTTAACACCTGATTTATCAATGGCTTTATGCGAGTTTAAATCCATCCCCTGTCTGCGAATAAGTGTGTTCTCTTAATCTTGCAGGCAGGGTGGGTTTATCGATAGAGGCTATCATTCTGGCTTTCGGCCAAGGCTTTCAATACAATCCCACACAACTCATTGATAAATGTCGCTCGGCAATGGCTTGCTATTGTTAGGTATCGATATTTTTAGTTTCAAGGTTTTTACATGAATCGCTTGTCCCCCCAAGATCCTATCCAATTGACTCGCACCACGATTGAGTCATTATTCACGCCGCCAACCTTAATGCGCGCCCGTGATTATGTGATGAAGGGACGGGTCTTGAGCGCCAAAGCGAATGCCGATTTTCGTCATATTGAAGGTCGCGTCATGGGGACGGAATCCCAGCCCTATCGGCAAGATATTCGTCTCGTGAGTGTTAACCATAAGTTGATCATGAATGGCTTCTGTTCATGTCCCGCCACTGGGCATTGCAAACATATCGCTGCTGTTCTGTATAGTTTACTGAGTGATAGAACCGTTGAAGATCAACGTATTGCCCAGTGGTTACATCTGCTAGACGAAAGTGATGATCTCACGGTTTCAAATGTCGATTTACTCTATGACGATCGCGTGCTGTACGTGTTATCCAAAGATGATAACGGCGTCTACCTTGAGCTAAGAAAAGGCAAGTTGGCGAAGAAGGGCGGCTATAACAAAGGCTCGAAAATCGCGTTATCCGATGTGCAATACTATATGCCCGCTTGGATTGGCGCCGAAGACGTACTCATCATCAATCTCATCATGTCGACTCGCCGCCACGGTGTCTCGCGTTTGTATCTTAAAGCTCAGTTAGGCGCTATGGCGCTGGAAAAAATGCTCGTCACTGGGCGGTGTTTTTGGGAAGAGAGCCGTTTAGCGCTCACCCGAGGTGAACCGTTAAAGCCAGAATTCATTTGGCTGGATAAGGATGCCGAGCATAAACAGATGCAGCTGATGCTGCCCAATAAGGACAATTGGGAGCTGATCCCCTGTGAGCCGCCGACTTATATCGATTTAGATTATTTTAAGATAGGCGCATTAGAGACAGAGATCAGCGTTGAAAAACTCTTGTTACTCAGCCAGATGCCGCCAGTGCCTAGCTCACAGATTGAAATGGTGAGCCACAAACTGATTAAACACTTTTCGGCAAAAACCGTACCTACGCCCGCATCGATTGATTTTGTCGAGCTGCAAGTGCCGCTGCAAGTCCGTTTGACCTTAACTTCACAGGAGTTACCCGAGTTTGCTATGGCGCAGCCACTGGTGCTGTTGGAGTTTGTCTATCAAGACGTGGTACTTGGCGGCCAATATCCCGACGAGCCCTTGTCCTTAGTCACTCATCAAGGCAAAACCTATCAAGTCGCGCGTCAACTCGATGCAGAAATGGATGCGATTAATCGTTTAATGGCATTGGAACTGGTGGAGCTGGCGCCATCTTTTATCCCTAACAGTGGCAGCTATGTCAGTATTTGGGGGTTAGGGCCACTGCCAGAAACCATTGATGCTTGGTTGCACTTTATCCAACAGGAAATCCCAGCGCTAGAGGCCTTGGGCTACCAAGTGCATTTTGCCGACCATTTCAGTTTGAATGTGATTGATACTCCATTGGCGATTGAACTGGATGATACCCAAGAGGGTTGGTTCTCCCTGTCACTGAATGCCGATATCGATGGCCAAATGGTGCCTATGCTGCCCTTAATTGCCACTTGGCTTAAGCAGTATGGTGAACCGGCAGACGATGCAGAATTATTGCTACCCAGCCCGAATGGCGATTGGTTAAAAGTTAAAGCTAGCGTGATTAAGCCGCTGATCAGCATAATTTTAGAACTGTTCGACAGCCATAAAGGCAGTAGCGTGTCTTTGCCTAAATACCGTGCCCACCTATTAAATGATTTTGCCGACAGCGATATTCGTCTGCTTAATGGTGAACGGGTACGCAGTTTAGCAACTAAACTTGAAAATTTTAACGGTGTGTTAGAGGTCGCAGTCCCAGACAACTTACATGCTGAGTTACGTCAGTATCAACAGCAAGGGTTGAATTGGCTCTGTTTTTTAAAGGAATATCAGCTTGGCGGTATTTTGGCCGATGATATGGGGCTAGGGAAAACCATTCAAACCTTGGCCTTTTTACTCAAGCAGCAAGCGCTAAAACCCGTAGGGGCTAACCATGCTCCAAGCCTCATTATTTGCCCAACGAGCTTAGTGGGTAATTGGGCGAAAGAAGCCGCGAAATTTGCACCTTCGTTAAAGCTTGTCGTGATTCATGGCGCCTTGCGTAAGCCTTTGCTCGAGCGCTTAGGTGAGTTTGATATTGTGGTGACGACCTATCCGCTGATTGTGCGCGATAGTGACTATTACCAACAGCAGGTGTTTGAACATATCGTGCTCGATGAAGCGCAGCAGATTAAAAATGCGCAGGCGAAAGTGACTCAAGTGATTAAAGCTCTTACAGCGCCGTTTAGATTGTGTCTGTCGGGTACGCCGCTTGAAAATCACTTAGGCGAACTTAAGTCCTTGATGGATTTTTGTTTGCCCGGATTACTCGGCACGAATGCCTTCTTTAACAAATCCTTTAGGCACAAAATTGAACGTTATGGCGATAGGGAACAAGCGCAAATCTTGAGTCAACGGATTGCGCCTTTTGTGCTGCGCCGAACCAAAGATGAAGTGGTCGGTGAATTACCCCCTAAAACCGAAATCTCCCAGAGCTTAGAGTTAGAAAAAGATCAGCGAAATCTCTACGAGAGTATTCGACTGGTGATGGAGAAAAAACTGCGGGATTTGTTTGCCTCTCAAGGTGTTGCTAGCAGCCATATCGAGTTTCTCGATGCTTTACTTAAGCTACGCCAAGCCTGCTGCGATCCGCGCTTGGTGAAGTTAGAGCAAGCGCAAAAAGTGAAGAGTAATGCTAAGTTGGACTGGCTAAAACAGAACTTGCCCGAGATGGTGCAAGAGGGGCGCAAGATATTAATTTTCAGCCAGTTCACTAGCATGCTTAGCCTGATTGAAGCTGAGCTGGTGGACTTGGGGCTCGATTACAGTAAGCTCACAGGGCAAACTCGCCTGCGCCAAGCCCAGATAGATAAGTTCCAAGAGGGCGATACGCCTGTGTTCTTAATCAGCTTAAAAGCGGGCGGGACTGGGCTCAATCTCACCGCGGCGGATACTGTGATCCATTATGATCCTTGGTGGAATCCAGCGGCGGAAAAACAGGCTACGGATAGAGCCCATCGTATCGGCCAAGATAAGCCCGTGTTTGTGTATAAGCTGATTGCCGAAGGCACTGTAGAAGAAAAAATCCAAGAAATGCAGCAGCATAAGCAAAGTCTGGCGGACAGTATTCTCGAAGGTAAAGGCAAGGGCACATGGCAAGGAAGCGCCGATGAATTGTTATCGCTCTTTAGCTAAATCGTGGCCAGTTTTTCTAAATTGATTGAATCATTTGACTGAGGTGAACCATGCAGTACCAAGTCGACACTCATACCCATACTGTGGCTTCGAGCCATGCTTATAGCACGATTCATGACTATATTGCCGTAGCAAAGCAAAAGGGGATTCGCCTATTTGCCACCACAGATCATGGGCCTGCGATGGCCGATGCGCCGCATTTTTGGCACTTTGTGAATTTAAGAGTGTTGCCGCGTATGGTCGATGGCGTCGGGATTTTGCGGGGTATCGAAGCCAATATTAAAAATATCGACGGCGAGATTGATTTCTTTGGCGATTATTTAAAGCAGCTCGATATTGTGCTCGCGGGATTTCATGAGCCGGTTTATCCGCCATCGGATAAGGCAACCCACACAGAGGCCATGATTAATGCCATTAAGAGTGGCAAGGTCGATATCATTACTCATCCGGGAAACCCAGCCTATCCGATTGATATTGAAGCCGTTGCCCGCGCCGCTGCCGAATACGGTGTTGCGCTCGAAATTAATAATTCCTCCTTTGAAGTGTCCCGTAAGGGCAGTGAAGCCAATTGCACTGCGATTGCCAAAGCGGCCAAGGAGTTTGGCACTATTTTAGTTATGGGCTCTGATTCCCATGTGGCTTTTAGCTTAGGCGGTTTTGCGCGGGCGCAAGCGATCATCGATGAAGTGGCGTATCCGCCATCACGATTACTCAATCGCAGTCCTTCTGCACTCTTGGCTTTTTTAGCCGCCCGTGGTCATGAAACCGTCGCCGATTTGATCCCCTTATTTAGCGACGATGAGCCATGCTGTTGATCCGTGATGAAAATAGTGGCAATTAAAGTGACACCAACTCAATGCGCTGAGGCGAGCACTACAGAAGCTAACATCCCGCAAGTCGTGTTAATCACGGGCGCGAAGAGTCAGCTCGCAGAGGCCTTGCTGAGAGTCGCTGCCGATATTGGCGAGCTAGCCCTAAATAGCAGCACAAGTGCAAACACGAGTGCAAACATAGTCGCACCACTGAAGCTTTATGCGCTAAATCGCAGTCAGTTAAACATTACCGATGCCGCCAATATTGCAGCCGTATTTGCTCAATATCGACCCAGTTGGGTGATCAATTGCGCGGCCTATAATGCGGTGGATGCTGCTGAGCATGATGCTATTGAAGCGAATCGGGTGAATGCACTCGGCCCTGAGTTATTGGCGCAGCAATGTTTGTTGTCGGGTGCGCGCTTACTGCACGTGTCGAGCGATTATGTGTTTGGTGGTCAAGCAGTTTGCGAGATTGCTCATGCAGCTGAACGTGCTGTAAGTGATGCTAGAGAAGCTGACTTTGAACAGCATCAAAACCCTGACTTAGCTCCAAATTCAAATCCAAACCATATACCAAGGCCATTTGCTGAACTCGATGCTCCCGAGCCGTTGTCTGCTTACGGCAAGAGTAAGTTGCTCGGTGAGCAGAAGGTATTGGCGGTCTTGGGTGAGCGGGCAACGATTGTGCGCACCTCATGGCTTTACGGTCAAGATGGGCATAATTTTGTCAACACCATGCTCAACTTGATGCGTACTCAGCCAAGCTTGCAGGTGATAGTCGATCAAATCGGCTGCCCGACATGGAGTGATGCACTCGCTAAGGTAATATGGCAATTAGTCGTGCAGCAGTACTCTGGAGTTTTCCATTACAGCGCTCAAGGCCAATGTAGTTGGTATGAGTTTGCCTGTGAAATTCAGCGACAAGCTATAGCGCTTCATCTGTTAAGTCAACCTATGGTTATCCAACCGATTACCAGTGCTGATTATGCTAAGCAGGCACTAAACCGCGGCATAAGTTTGGCAAAAAGGCCGAGTTATAGTGTGTTGAACAGTGGTAAATTACGCTCCACTTTGGCTACGAATAATGTACTGTCGATGCCTGAACAGATCGAGTGGCAAGATTGGCGTCAGCAACTGAATCGCATGTTGCGGCGGTTATCTTGACAATAATGAGCGTGACTCACATTTTGCTTTAGGCTGCTTTAATCAGGCTTTAAGCG
Source organism: Shewanella sp. N2AIL (assembly GCF_022690845.1). Classification (NCBI taxonomy): domain Bacteria; kingdom Pseudomonadati; phylum Pseudomonadota; class Gammaproteobacteria; order Alteromonadales; family Shewanellaceae; genus Shewanella; species Shewanella sp. N2AIL. The sequence continues at coordinate 322,672 of NZ_JALBYT010000001.1, forward strand.
TTTACGTCATCTAAGTGATTAACGCTGTCGAAAACAATAAGCCCGCCAATAATCAGATTTAAGCGACGGCTTTAGACTATCCGTATGAAAACATGGGCTGTGAATACGAATGCAGCTGGACTCAAGGCTCTTCTCAGCGCCGATGGCTTGCCTTAGTATCGTAATCACTTTGTTTATCTGTGGTTTTGTACGCAGCGGTTCAAGCCGTGAGTCTTAGTCTATTTTGCTTGATGTATGATGAATTTGTTCTAAATTCCCCTTGGATGACAATGGCATAATGCCAGAATATTTAATGCATTAAGGACGTTTCAGTGACAGACAAAACGACAATAGCACAGACATTGACCAAACAAGATTTATTGCAAGTGGTCGCGATTGCCAAAGCGGCGGGCGATGCCATTATGACGGTTTATGGTCAAGATGACTTTTCAGTGAGCCATAAGGGCGATGATAGTCCCGTGACAGCGGCCGATTTAGCCGCGCACCACGTGATAGTGGCGGCATTGGCAAAGCAGTTTGTCGGTATTCCTATTATGTCTGAGGAAGCGGCGGATATTGCGTGGGATGAGCGTCGTCAATGGCAAACCTATTGGTTAATTGACCCTTTAGATGGCACTAAGGAATTTATTAAGCGCAATGGTGAGTTTACCGTCAATATTGCGCTTATCCATCAAGGGGTTGCTATCGCAGGTGTGGTATATGCGCCTGTGCTCGATACCTATTATTACGGTGCTAAGCATTTAGGTGCATGGCGTCAACAAGCGGGTCAAGAAAGTCCCTTATTGGGCGCTAAAGTGCCACGCGCGATGCCGATGATTGTTGGCAGCCGCTCGCACTTGAGCCCAGGTTTAGCGCAATATTTACAACAGTTTGGCGAGCATGACATCTTAAGTGTGGGTAGCTCGCTTAAGTTTTGTATGTTGGCAGAAGGCAGTGCCGATCTGTACCCCAGGCTAGGCCCTACCAGCGAATGGGATACTGCGGCGGCGCAAGCTGTGCTCGAAAGTGCTGGCGGCACAGTTGTCTGTTACGACTCAGGTGAACCATTAACTTATAATCAAAAACCTGACATTTTAAACCCTTACTTTATTGCCACAGCCCCAGGCTGGGTGAAATAACGACCGCCTAGCATCGATACTTGTTGATGAAAGGGCGGGCTAAACACTGGAGTAGTATTCATGATGCGCATGGGCGTCGATTTAGGCGGAACAAAAATAGAATTAGTCGCACTGAGTGATGAAGGTAATGAGCTATTTCGCAAACGTGTGACGACGCCACGTGACTATCAGGGCACGCTTGCTGCGGTTGTCAATTTAGTTAAGGAAGCAGAAGCGACTCTTGGCGAGCACGGCACTGTCGGCGTGGGTATTCCAGGTGTGGTATCGCCCTATTCAGGTTTAGTCAAAAATGCTAACTCGACGTGGATCAATGGTCATCCCCTCGATGTGGATTTAGGGGAATTGTTGCAGCGTGAAGTGCGGGTTGCCAATGATGCCAACTGCTTTGCGGTATCTGAGGCGGTCGATGGTGCTGCCGCTGGTGCATCTGTGGTGTTTGGCGTGATTATTGGTACTGGTTGCGGTGCTGGCGTGGCAATTAACGGCAAAGTTCACGGCGGTGGTAATGGTATCGGCGGTGAATGGGGTCATAATCCTTTGCCTTGGATGACCAAGGAAGAGTTCAATACCACCCGATGTTTCTGTGGCAATCCCGATTGTATCGAGACCTTTATCTCTGGCACTGGCTTTGTGCGTGATTATAATGCGGCTTTGACGGCTGCAGGTACAGTGCGTACTGCCGCCAAATCAGGTGCTGATATTATGTTGTTAGTCGATGAGGGTGACGCTATTGCGGTTGCTGCATTTGATCGTTATATGGATAGACTCGCTCGTTCACTCGCCCATGTGATCAATATGCTCGATCCCGATGCCATAGTGCTGGGCGGCGGAATGTCGAATGTCGCAGCGATTTACCCAAGATTACCGGCATTGCTGGCCCATTATGTGGTGGGGCGTGAGTGCCATACGCCTGTGGTGCAGAATCTTTATGGTTGTTCATCGGGTGTGCGCGGCGCAGCTTGGTTGTGGGAAAAGTAATCTTCGCTTGGATATCTGTACTCATCTAGTGAGCTTATTCGGCTTTGAGATCAATGCTTAATGGCTTATACGTTTTATAAACATTAGCCCAGCAAAACGCTGGGCTAATGTTATCTGCTGTGCGTTTCGCCGTATTTTGATGCTATGATTGCGCTCCTTTGGGTTGCTTGGCATGGACATCATGTTTTGGGTTAAGAAAGTTGTTTCACAGGGGATAATGCCGATTCCCTTTATCCTATTGTTATTACTGATTTCTTTTCTGGTATGGCGCCGTCGGAGCATGGCGAAATACTTAGTATCTTGCGCTTTTTTTCTCTTACTCTTTTTAAGCAGTCAACTGAGTGTAAATACCTTAGTGCGGCCATTAGAAGCGGCTTACCCTATTAATTCTACGCCCATCGCTGGCGCTTGTTTTGTGATGGTATTAGGTTCGGCACACTCGGATATTCAAGGCGCGACTGCGGTGCAATCCTTATCTGCAGTAGCGCTTGCAAGGCTTAGTGAAGGTGTCAGACAACTTCACTTAGGCCAAGAATGCAAGTTGATTGTCAGCGGTTGGGGCGGCGAACTCACGCAGGTTTCCCATGCTGAAATGATGGCGAATGCCGCAGTTGAACTGGGCGTCGATAAACGTCGGATCATCCAATTCCCCTTGGCGCGCGATACGATAGAAGAAGCGCAATACTTAAAGTGGGAGTTAGGGGAGGAGCCCTTTCGCTTAGTCACATCGGCCACTCATATGCCAAGGTCGATGGCTATTTTCGCTGCTAAAGGCTTACACCCAGAGGCCGCACCAACGGATTTTATTGGGAGAGATGATTTTTGGTGGCGTTTGACGGCGGATAATCTAGTGGCTTCTCAGCGGGCGATTCATGAATACATTGGCCGTTTGTGGTTATGGATAAAGGCCGTAAGTTAAAGATGGCAACTTAAAGGTGTGGTTTGCTAAGTTCGGTCTAAAGAGAGTGAGTGTTAACAGGAAGATGAACAATGACAATTGAGTCAGAAAGTGTGTCTGTGCGTCCTTTATCAAAACGAAATGGGTTAACCTTAACTTGGCTAGGCGGCTTAAGTCTGCTGCTGGGTTTGGGGCTGTTTCTGACATGGCCGGCCTTGTTTGCTGTTGGTTTGATGTTTTTTAGTTTGGGCGCGATTTCATTAATTCTAGGTTTAGCCAAGGTGTATGAGCCGGAAACGACTCTAGCACTAGATGACAAGGGACTGACCTATTTTCATCGCCGCGGCAAAGTGGCTATCGATTGGGATAATATTCAGCGGGTCGATATTCCGCGGGTGACTAATGGTTTAGATACTATAGAGTTATCTTATTTAGGCATTAAACTGAAACATTTAAATCCCATTCTCGATAATATTTCCCTGCGTCTAGCAACAGGATTATTAACTGAACAGCGACCTTTGCTGGTGACGGCTGCCTCTCAAGATGCAGACTTAGCGACTTTAGAAACTTATCTCGGCGCAGAGTTTGGTCCTTTGGTGATAGAAGGGGATCGTTATCGCGGTGTATTGGCAATGTTTGGGCATCGCTGCGTGATGTTAGATACGCGTTTAGGTTATCACTTGTATATTCCCCACGACAGTTTGGACAGAGAAGCTAAGGACTTTATCAAGCTGCTTAGACAACGTATTGCACAAGCCAGTCGCTTAGCGGATTAAGCTTTACCGCAGTTATTAATACGATTGATATTTCATTTTTACGTGAAGATAATCGGTAATAAAAAAGGGGACCCTAAGGGTCCCCAATGAGTTGCAGAGATGAAGTTTGGGTTGTGCAGGGGCAACCCAAAGGTACTAGTACTGCTGTGCTACTCTGCGTGTACCTTATCTACGCCGTAGGTTTTTCCTTCTTTGTGACAGGTCGCGCAAGATTCTATTGGTAGATTAGGATCTGTCATTGCATCCGCTTCAACTACCGCACCGTTACTTCTAAAGTGAGCGACAGCTGCCGCATTAGAATGAGCGTGACAGGTACGGCATGATTCAGCGACTGGGCTAATGTAGTAATCACCGACTTTGATTGAGCGTTTGCCTGAAGTTAAACCATTATCTGCAGCAAATAGTTTGGCATTGTCTTTATGACAAGCCGCACAATCTGTTTCAACCGCTGGATAACCGAACAAATCACCTTTCACATCGCGGAAGATACCTTCTACTACACCGAAGTTACCGCTGTGGAAACGGTGAGCAACTGTGAATAGGTCTTTGTTATTGAAGGTCACTTCAGGATTAACAACTAACTTACCATCATCGCCTTTATAGCCAGTTGCACCGTGGCCAGAAGCGCCAGTGGTGTCGTTATGGCAGTGCATACATTGGTCGAAGGTGTAAGTGCCGTGTCTTGAACCTTTTGCATAATCTAAGGTGCCATGACAAGCATTACACTTAGTTTCTGCGACTGTGATGCGAGCAGGATCAGTCATACGGGCTTTAGTGACTGCACTACCATCAGGGCTATAGAATTTCACTGCAGCTTCGTTACCGATAGGGCTAGTTGGACCAAACTCTAAGTTTGTAGTATTACAGCTAACCACTTTACCCGCTTTAGCACAGAAGTTGGCTTCTGAACCTACGTAGAGAGTGCCCACAGCTTGCGCATCTGGGATATCTTTAACGATAGTTAACACGCCACCAGCAAGTGTTCCACTGTCTAGCTTAATACTGATTGCAGCAGGTTTAACATCTCTCCAAGAGTACACAGTACCGTCAGTGGCCACATTACCGATCAATAGACCATTAGCGACAAACATCGCTGTTGGGTTAGTGGTCGCGTTGTAGGCTTTTAACGATGTACCATCAGCAATTGGCGCACCATTTAAGGTGACATTGGCTGTTAAGGTTAAGGTTTTCATGCCTAGAGTCGCTGATGGAACTGTTGTAGCACTGGTGAAGTCAACTTTGAACAGAGATGCATACTCTGCACGTTTACCAACACTATGTACCACCGCAGGTGACAAGTTACCTGTGCCGTGGCAAGAACTACATTGAGTATCATCTGCTTGAGCTAGGGCAAATTCAGAGTGGTTTTCACCAGTCGCAAAGTTGACTGTCATATGGCAGCCTACACAAGCTTGGGCGTAAATAGTGTTATAGCTAGGTTGGTCTGTAGTATGACAAGAAGTACATTCTTTCAGATCAGATGGGAAGCCAATTTCACTCCATTCTTTAGCGGTATTATTGCTAGTATCGAAGTTTGCTGCGTTTTCTGCGCCAGAGTGGATCCTGTGGATCATAGGTGCAAAGTCAAATATCAAACCTGCGGCTAGATCTGCATCACTTGGGATTTGATCTGGGTTATGACAGGTCACACAATTTTTAACGCCTTGGTAGTTATGGTGGGCTGAAATATTGGCGATATGGCCATCTGCTTCACCGTGACATTTTTCACAGGCTGCGCTACTGACGGTATCTTTACCTGATGATGCAAGTTCATCAGTGGCAGGGATAAAGTCAACGGGTACAGATAAAATCTTGTCAGATAAAGCTACGCCTGCACTGTCAGTGACGTTGTAAGCACGTAGAAATATTCTGTGTACTGCATTTGGATTATCATTGGGATTAATGATTGGCGCTGCGCCATCATGTGCCCAAGTTGCAGTGTAAGTGCCTGGTGTTGCTGTATCTTCGGTTAAAGTACAAGCATTTTTAGTACCGTTAAGACCATCTAAGGTACAAGTTAGCGAAGTACCTGCGGCGTTCGCCATGGCATTGTTTTGCCATTGAATAGGGGCGCCAGTACCTGAGGTATTTTCATTTGCCGTTAAAGAATAAAGCGCAACTTTATCGAGTCCTGTAAAAGGAACATCTTTGTTAGCATTTTTTCCGGTAACAGTAAATTTAACGCTGAAGCCTTCACTGCTGGTCACTTTAATGTCAGCTGGACTTAAAGTGAAAGCCAGATCAGTAATAGATTGAGCAGTCGTTGCGAAGGAGCCCGCAGGGGTTCCGGGTGTACCTGGTGTTCCGGGAGTGCCTGGTGTTCCGGGTGTACCTGGTGTGCCAGGTGCCCCATCTTGACCATCGCTTCCGTCCCCGCAGGCGGTAAGGCTTAAGGTACTGACGAGAGCCAGTGCCAGTAGAGATTTATTGTAGTTTTTCATCATCGCGTCCCTTTTTCTTTCTATAAGACTGCGTGTGCAGTGCCTCTAATATAGGAGGATTCACCTACTTATAAAGTGGTATTTGCAAGTTTGTATCTGATATGTGAACGATGATTTAACAAACGTGGATGGAAATTCTAAAATTTGCATTTTGATATTTTAAATAATGAAATTCATCTGGAAAGCCATGATGGTCATCACAATTTTTATTTTTCAACTTGGGCTTCAGTGAAGAATTCATTTTCGGTTAAGCAAAATATACGAGGCTAAGATAGCCTAAATCTCAGTGATGGAATTGATGTTTTAAGCATCAAAGCGACAGGGGAAATAAGCGGTAATCTCATCTGAGGATAAGTCTTATTAAGAGATAAAATATCGATGAAATTTTGCTGTTTTAAACTTGGATATCTTACTGCCTAAACCCCGTTTAACACCGACTCATCGCAGTGATGTAAACAAGGTTTAGTGAACATTATATCCACGAGCTTGGCTGAGCTTATTGTCTCGCGTTAGCGTGCGGGGTCGAGCGCGGCAAGTAAGGAACGCACGACAAGCGCGCTTTGACTCTGGCTGTATCGCCGATGAATTGCTGGTTTTTCAATAAGATAATATTGTGGCGCCATCATAGTATCGTGGAGTCGATTGAGCTCTGTATCGCTTAGGCGTTCTAAGTGTAATCCGGGCATGTGTTTTACTGTGTGCATATCAATGCTGGAACAAAAAGCCACACTCTTCATGGTGAGTAAATGGGCGTACCATTCCTCCCTGTCGATGACTTTATCCACCGCTGGTAGCAAGAGGCCTTGGCGCTGGCAAAATAATTCTAAGGGGTCAATTTTGCTGTTAAAGCCCTTCACTTCTTGGTAGAGGAATGGATGTCGACAGATTTGCTCTAAGGTAATGTCGGTCTCAATCTGCCACAGAGGATGTTGTTTGGCGGCAACGATGTAAACGCCATTGACTGAGCCCAGTTTGGTATAGCTTAATTCTTTATTTTCAGCACTTTCTAAGGTAATACCAAAATCCAGCGCACCTGCGTGGATTAACTCAGCGCTATTCTCTTGCCATTTATGTAAACGTATTTGCCCTAGCGCTTGGGCGACGTCCGGCGTGCTTAATTGTGGCGCTAAAAAGCTCAATAGCCCATTACAGGCAGCGATATGCAGCGGTAAATCGGCATTGATGGCCGCATTTTGTATCTGAGTTGCAGATTGTTCGAGGTGATAAACCGATTCAGTAAACTGGCAAATAGCTACATACAGGCTTTCTGCTAGGGGAGTGGGTTTTAGCCCCTGTTGACGGCGATAAAACAGTTCATCGTTAAAGGTCAGGCGTAATGCGTTGAGGCAGCGGCTAATTTTCGGTGCAGAAACATCCAGCGCTTTGGCGGCACTGTTCGCGTGCCCAGTGTCGAAAATACTTTTAAATACCAGCAAGGTAAAAACATCGAGTTCACAGATTTGTTTGAGTAATACGTTGCTCATTTTGTATGTTGCCCTGTATGAGTCTTAACTATTTTTTGCGGGGTTATTAAGGGCATTCTGTGGCTCTGACTCTGCTCCTTGCTATTACCCAAACCGCCGCGATTAGCCGCTAAGATTAACAGCAGTCGTGCGGATTAACTGTGATCACTCTCGGCAAAATAACAATTATTTAACTATTGTAAAGGGTGCTATTTCGCAGGCAGTTATTTGGCTGGTAAGGGTTTTGAGTCGGGGTATTAAAAAAATCGAGTAAATAATGCGTTAAAAATACAAGCTCGCCTAAGTGGGTGAGCTTGCGAGCATCATTTATTCGCTGTTTTAGCGAGATTCTATAACATCGTTTTGTACGTGCGATAAGTTACGATTGTCTGTTGCAGGAGTGTGGCCTATTGCATGTGAATAAATGGTTGGCGCATCTTCTTTAATCCGCATGCCAATAAACTGGCCGCCCTCAAAAATTTGCATTGAAGTGCTCGCCACTTCGCCATCGACAACACCATTATGCTGGATCACTAAGCGTTCACAAATGAGTCTGCCTTTGAAGTGTCCGTCCACTACAAACTCATGGCACTTGACTTCACCTTGAATCGTACCGCCCTGTTCTATAGTGATATTAGCCTCAGAAAGCAGTTGACCTTGGATATCACCGCCAACAAGCACATCGCCCGTTAATTCAATATTCCCCGTGAGTTTAGTGCCTCGAGAAATAAAACTAAAAGAGGGACTTTTTTTAGGGGGGAAGAACAGTTTTTTTACAAACATCATCATAAATTAACTTAATTCGAGAAGGGATTAACAGAGTTCAATAGAGGCGCGATACTAGCGTAAAAGCGATGATATGCACAGCTCTGTATGGGTTAATGTGATGGCTTTGCTGCATTAAGTCGGTCGGGTTATTTCAATGGCCTTGCTAGGGCAGGGAGCCACACAGGCGCCGCATCCGGTACAAAGTTCAAGGTCTATTTGCGGACGTGGAGCTTGGCCAATATTGAACTCAAAACTGATGGCTCTAGGCTCACAGGCATCCTTACAACTTTGACACCAGATCCCTTGAAAGGTTAAACAGCTTTCTTGAATATGGGCTTGATACGACCAAGGTATTTGGGCTAAATCGAAGATATTCTCAGGGCATGCCTTAGCGCACAGTGTACAAAAAGTACACTCATTGTCCTTAAATGACACTTCAGGAAATCCACCATCGCCTTTGATGATGATCTGCGTTTCACACACCTCAATACAGGCTGAACAGCGCGTGCACACATCGGTGAACTCGATATCATCACGCACCCAAGGTGGCCTCAAGGCATTATCTTTACGGCGGCGAAAGAGGTTACGACGACTGTGATTAATACTTTGAGTCATGTTGCTCCTCGAACGGTTGGTTATTTAAAGTGATGGGTGTATTCACAGTGATAAAGAAAAATGGCTTGGGATATTTCCACAAGCCATTCAATTTGTTAGCCGTTGTAACCATTGGGATTGGTCGATTGCCAATGCCAGCTACTGTTGGCCATATCTTCTAGCGTATGTGTTGCTTGCCAGCCAAGATCTTCCCTTGCGTGGGTTGGATCGGCGTAGCAGGCGGCAATATCACCCGGACGACGTGGCGCAATTTGGTAGGCAATGGTGTTACCACAGGCTTTTTCAAAGGCATGAACCATGTCCAAAACACTATATCCTTGGCCTGTGCCTAAGTTATAGGTGACCAGACCCGGTTTAGTGGCCAATTTTGCCAGTGCTTTTAAATGGCCATTGGCTAAATCCACCACATGGATATAGTCACGCACGCCAGTCCCATCATGAGTCGGATAATCATCACCAAACACGCTTAAGGCGGCACGTTTCCCCACGGCAACCTGCGCAATAAAGGGCATTAAGTTGTTAGGGATATCATTAGGATCTTCGCCGATTAAGCCACTGGCATGGGCGCCAACCGGATTAAAATAACGCAGACGAGCGATATTCCAGCTCGGATCGGCATTGTGTACATCTGCCAGTATATGTTCAACCATCAATTTAGATTGGCCATAGGGATTGGTCGCCCCAGTGGGGAAGTCTTCGGTGATAGGTAAACTTGCAGGATCGCCATACACAGTAGCCGATGAGCTGAAAACGAGATTTTTCACTTTAAACTCCGCCATAACTTGGCAGAGGATAAGAGTTCCTGTGACGTTATTCTCATAATACTTAAGGGGTTTAGCGACGGATTCACCTACTGCTTTTAATCCCGCAAAGTGAATAACGGAATCAATAGCATGATCGTTAAACACTTTTTGTAATAAGGCTTTATTAAGAATATCGCCCTGATAGAAAGTGACCGATTTACCTGTTATCCGCTCGACTCGGTTTAAGGCTTCTATGCTCGAATTAGACAAGTTGTCTAACACAATCACATCACTGCCTGCATTGAGCAGTTCTACCACAGTGTGAGTGCCAATATAGCCAGCACCACCGGTCACTAAAATCGTCATTACTTCATCCCTTTTACAACGGTTTTTAAATATTGCGCAAAATCTTCACCGATTTCGCTGTGGCGCAGGGCGTATTCAACGTTCGCGCGCATATACCCTTGTTTGTTACCACAGTCGTGGCTCTTACCTTCCATGTAGTAAGCATTTACGGTTTCTTGCTTCATTAACATAGCGATTGCATCGGTTAATTGAATTTCATCGCCCGCGCCCGCAGGGGTTTTAGCCAGTAACGGCCAAATGCTGGCAGGTAACACATAACGGCCTACAACGGCTAAGTTAGATGGTGCTTCATCCACGGCTGGCTTCTCAACCAGTTCGACTAATGGTTCAGACTCTCCAGGTTGTAAATCATGGCCATTCACATCAGCAATACCATATTGGTTAACAACATTGTGTGGCACGCCTTCAACCATGATTTGACCCACTTGGGTTTCATCAAACAGGGTAACCATAGCGGCTAAGTTATCGCGACGCAGATCACAGCTGGCTTCATCGATGATCACATCCGGCAGCAATACTGCAAATGGTGCATCGCCGACGACTGATTTTGCGCACAAAATGGCGTGGCCTAATCCTTTCGCCTGAGATTGACGTACGCTGATGATAGTCACGTCTTTAGGGCAAATTGATTGCACGGCTTCGAGTAACTGACGTTTAACGCGGCGCTCGAGTTGGGCTTCTAATTCGAAACTGGTATCGAAGTGGTTTTCGATAGAGTTTTTACTGGCGTGGGTCACTAGAACAATTTCTTTGATCCCAGCAGCGATAGCTTCACTGACCACGTATTGGATCAATGGCTTATCGACAACTGGTAGCATTTCCTTTGGAATCGCTTTGGTCGCAGGAAGCATACGAGTGCCTAGGCCTGCGACGGGAATAACGGCTTTACGAATTTGATGTTGTTTCATTGCGAACCTTTTAGGTCAAGGAGATGCGATTAATGGCCAATATTGTAAATGACCTGCACAGAAAAGCTATTTACAAACACTAAAAAATTGAGGAAATCTAAGTATTTTAACGGCAAATTCAGGCATAAGTTTTAGCAAAGGTAGCACAGTGGATCTAATCCAGCATTCATGGCGTGTTCCAACAGGGTGATTTTAATGACCTTGTAATATTTGCTTTACGTTTACGTCACAGTAGCGGCACAAGAATAAAGTGTGAGGGAGTTAACAAATTTAAAGCCTTAGACCACTATGGAGTCATGAGTGTTAGCCACCAAGTGAAGATTATGACGAAAGGAACAGAGTACATCGCTCACAGAGCCGATGACACTGGGTTTATCCATTACCCACAAGAAGAGCACGATATTTGGCGTCAGCTTTACGCCCGTCAAGCCGTTAATCTCCCCGGTCGTGCCTGCAAGGAATATCTGCAAGGGCTCGATGCCTTGGGTATGCCAAAGGATCGCATTCCGCAACTTGCCGAAATTGATGCGGTATTACAAGCGACCACTGGCTGGAAAACGGCGGCGGTACCTGCGCTGATTTCCTTCGGCCGTTTTTTTGAATTACTGGCCAATAAAGAGTTTCCTGTGGCCACCTTTATTCGCCGCAAGGAAGAGTTTGATTACTTGCAAGAGCCAGATATCTTCCACGAGATTTTTGGTCACTGCCCTTTGCTCACCAATCCTTCATTTGCCAATTTCTCTCATATGTATGGCCAGTTAGGTTTACATGCCAGCAAAGAGGAAAGGGTATTTTTAGCGCGTTTGTACTGGTTTACTGTTGAGTTTGGCATACTGCAACCTAAAAATGGTCCCTTATGTATCTATGGCGGCGGCATTTTAAGCTCACCCGGTGAAACCTTGTATGCGATGGAAAGTGATGTGCCAGAGCGTCAACCCTTTGATTTGTTGGATGTGCTGCGAACCCCATATCGGATCGACATTATGCAGCCGATTTATTATGTGATTGAGCACATTGATATGCTGGATGAAATTGCCAAGATGGACATCATGGCTTACGTCACTAAGGCCCGTCAGTTAGGTTTATTTGCCCCTAAATTTCCGCCAAAAGCCAAGGCGAGTTAGCCTCGTTGATGAGTTGACTCGTTATTTGGCTGGCATCTGATTTAGCCACCTGCACCTGATTGAGTCATGTGATTTAAGTTATTAATAGAAAATGAGTAAAGAGCAACTGAATATCCCTATCAATGTTGCCAAGAGGAGTATGTATGACAGCGTTATCGAATATGAAATGTGAAGCGTGCCAAGCCGACGCACCTAAAGTGACCGATGAAGAATTGGCTGAACTTATTCGTATGATCCCCGACTGGGGCGTGCAAGTGCGTGATGGCGTAATGCAGCTTGAGCGCGTTTACAAGTTTAAAAACTTTAAACTGGCGATGGCATTCACAAATAAGCTGGCGGATTTAGCGGAAGAAGAATTCCATCACCCAGGCATTTTCACTGAATGGGGCAAAGTGACCGTCACTTGGTGGTCACACTCTATCAAGGGTCTCCATAAGAATGACTTCATCATGGCCGCCAAGACTGACCAGTTATTAGTCTAATTAATTCGCCAATTTAATCAGCATCTTAATCTATTTTTCGATGCTGATTTTTTCTTCCTGTTACAATTCAACTGTAAACTAGGCTTGCCACTTTCTGTTTAACCTTCTAACGTATACGGGCTCTGCTATTTACCCTCATCGCTGACGTTTTCGTTAAGGTAACAACTTGCCTAGCAAGCGTCATTTTTGTTGTAAAGCTTAAGGCGAAAAATAGCTCTGCACGGTTTATCCCCAAAATTCAAATCAAAAAAGGGAATATCAGTCATTATGCGCTTGGAAGTCAGCTGTCAGGATCGTGTTGGTTTAGCCAAAGATATCTTAGTCGTGTTAGAGCGTTATGGTATTAATTTAATTGCCATTGATGCCAGTAACCAAGGATTCCTGTACTTACAATTTGCCGAAATCAGTTTTGAAACCTTAAGTGCCTTGATGCCGCAGATCCGCAAAGTGGAAAGTGTCCATGATGTGCGTACTGTGTCGTTTATGCCCTCAGAGCAAGAACATTACGCCCTTAAAACCTTGCTCAAAACCTTACCCGACTCCGTTTTCTCCATCGATGCTAAAGCGCGTATCCGTATCGTTAACGAGTCCGCCTTGCTCAATATCGGTATGGGTGAGCACGAAGTGCTCGAAGAGTCGCTTAATCATTGGGTGCAAGGTTTTAACTTCAGCCGATGGTTGAGCGAAAGCCAAGTCTTACCGCAAGCGGCAAGGGTACAAATCGGTCCAAACGAATATCTCGCCGAAATGCTGCCGATTTACCTGCCCGATGAGGATGAAAAAACCATTTTAGTTGGCGCTGTGGTGTCGCTAAAATCCCCCGCGCGGGTTGGAAAACAATTTAACGCGCTGCAGAATCAAACCACTGGCTTTGAAAATGTATTAGCCAGCAGTGACAAAATGAAGGAAGTGCTTAAGCAAGCGCGGCGGATGGCCCAGCTCGATGCGCCTTTATTGCTCACAGGTGAAACGGGTACTGGCAAAGAATTAATGGCCAGAGCCAGCCACGATGCCAGCATGCGCCGCGAGAAACCATTTATCGCCATCAATTGCGCCGCTCTGCCCGACAGCGCCGCCGAAGAAGAACTATTCGGTTATGTCAGCCAGGGCAAAGTCGTTAAACGGGGTTTCTTTGAAGAAGCCAAGGGCGGCACAGTATTTCTCGATGAAGTGGCTGAGATGTCCAAGGCCGCCCAAGTTAAGCTGCTTCGTCTATTGCAAGATGGTACCTTTAGACGCATAGGCGGCGATGAAGAAGTCCGCGCCGATGTGCGGATCATTTGCTCAACCCAGAAGAATTTAGCCGAACTGTGTCAAACCGGTGAGTTTAGGGAAGATTTGTACTATCGCATCCATGTGCTGAGTTATCACATACCGTCACTGCGCGAGCGTAAAGTCGATATCATTCCACTGACGGAAATGTTCCTCGAACATTACAGTCAACAGTTGTCTAGCCCAGTGCGGCGGATTTCGGCCCAGTGCCGCGATCATTTGCTCACCTACGCTTGGCCAGGTAACGTACGCCAATTAAAGAACGCAGTATTTAGAGCTGTGTCTATGTGGGATGGTTCGGCTGAGTTGACGGTCGAACAATTAAAATTGCCGTCCTACGCCGAAGGTTTTGGTTACTTTGACAATGAGTTTGAAGGCAATCTCGACGATGCAATGAAGCAGTTTGAGGCGAGTCTGTTGCGCAGATTATATCCTGCCTATCCGAGCACTCGACAGTTAGCGAAAAAGCTCGGGGTGTCGCACACTGCCATTGCTAATAAGCTGCGTGAGTACAAGATAGCCAAGCGTCGTTAAGCCGAGCCTTGCTGGCTTGACGCGATAGATGTAACAGTTTCGTTCCACTTAGTTGCCGACTTTTCAGGCATATTGCTTACCGAGATATTGATAAGCGGCAACTAGGTTATAAACGTAATGATTAGTTTACGAAATGTGAAATAATTGACCTAAATGTGATTTGGGTCACGCTATAGGAATCTGCGCCAGCTTCGGGTATTTCTACGCGCAACAAATACGTTAAAGCAAGCAAAAGGGCGTGCCTCTGTTGGCGCGGAGTGCGTAACGTGTGCGCCCTTAATGAGTCAAAGAGCTCGATTAAAATCGCCGAATATAAGCTGAATGACGCCGCGCGTTTTCCAGCACAATAAAATTGTACGCCTAGCCTTAGAAGCACTGGAGCCAATATGAAACTTGCAAGTTATAACAATGGTCGCCGCGATGGTCAGTTGATGTTAGTTAGCCGCGATCTCACTAAAACGGTTGCCGTTCCTGCTATTGCCCACACTATGCAGCAATTACTCGACGGTTGGGATTTACTGAAACCGCAATTGCAAGAATTGTACGACGCGTTAAATGAAGGCATGTTAGATAACGCGCAAGCGTTTGACGAAGCTAAGTGTTTGTCGCCACTACCGCGTGCCTACCAATGGGCCGATGGCAGCGCTTATGTGAATCACGTTGAGCTAGTCCGTAAGGCTCGCGGCGCAGAAATGCCTGAAACCTTCTGGACAGATCCGCTGTTCTATCAAGGTGGTTCAGACAGTTTTATTGCCCCTAAAGCCGATATTCCACTGGCGAGTGAAGACTGGGGTATCGATTTCGAATCTGAAATCGCGATCATTACCGATGATGTGCCTATGGGGGTGAGCAGCGACAATGCGGCTAAGCATATTAAATTGTTGATGTTAGTGAACGATGTGTCACTGCGTAACTTAATCCCAGGTGAGTTGGCAAAAGGGTTTGGTTTCTTCCAATCTAAGCCATCGAGCAGTTTTTCACCTGTAGCAGTGACGCCGGATGAACTGGGCGCACGTTGGGAAGATTCTAAAGTGCATTTACCGCTGATCACCCATTTAAACGGTGAATTATTCGGTCGTCCAAATGCGGGCATCGATATGACATTTAATTTCAGCCAGTTAGTTTCACATGTTGCGAAAACCCGTCCATTGGGCGCTGGTGCTATTATTGGCTCTGGTACTATTTCTAACTATGACCGTAGCGCAGGCTCTAGCTGTTTAGCGGAAAAACGTATGTTAGAAGTGATTGCTGAAGGCAAAGCCACTACGCCATTTATGCGTTTTGGCGACACTGTTCGCATCGAAATGCTTGATGACAACGACGTAACGATTTTCGGTTCTATCGATCAAAAAGTGGTTGAATACAAAGCCTAAGGCTTTCCCTTAAGGGGCGACATCGACTCAAACTAACGGGGCTTAATTGCCCCGTTTTTATACTGACTTTTATAAGGATGTGAAAATATGAAACTTTATGGTTATTGGCGCTCAAGCGCGGCGTATCGAGTTCGCATCGCCCTCAATCTTAAGGGAATTTCTGCCGAGCAGTTGTCAGTGCATCTTGTACGTGATGGCGGCGAGCAACATAAAGCGGCCTACAGTGCGCTTAACCCGCTGGAGTTAGTGCCAACCTTAGTGATGGATGATGAGCTGGATGCGGATGCATTGTCGCAATCCTTAGCCATTATTGAATATCTTGATGAGATACACCCACAGTCACCATTATTGCCTGCATCGGCTCTTGAGCGTGCCCATGTGCGCGCCATGGCACTCACGGTAGCCTGTGAAATTCACCCATTAAACAATTTGCGGGTATTGCAGTATTTAACCCAAACCTTAGGGGTCGATGAAGCGGCAAAAAATACTTGGTATCACCACTGGGTCGCGAGTGGCTTTGCAGCCTTAGAAATCTTGTTGAAAAGGCACAGTGGTCGTTACTGCTTTGGGGATACAGTGACATTAGCCGACTTGTGTTTAGTGCCGCAGGTGTATAACGCCCAGCGTTTTAATGTGGATTTAATGCCTTATCCCAATGTCATGCGCGTGTGGGCTGAGTGTAATCAGCTAGAAGCCTTTGCCGATGCGGCCCCGGAGCGCCAAGCGGATGCTGTGTGATGGTTTGTAACGAATAGTGCGGATATAGTGTTTACCAATTGAAAGAATGGATGATGAGGCTTGTGTTGCGAGTCTAATCTCTGCGATGGAGTTTAAATGCTTTTCAGTAAAAAATGTCCGTATTGCAAAGGTAAACTCGGCGCTAAGGATGTGCCGATTAAGGAAGGACACTGCTGCCACTGTGAACAGCCGATACGGTATAAACTCAATATAATAAATTGGATGCTACTGTTCATGCCCATCTTTACTGTTAGCGTTAATCTGCTAGACAAAGATGTCTATGGGTTTTGGATTTGTTTTGCGGTAATGGTACCTATTTATAGTCTCGTTTATCTACTCTGTCATGAGGTCGTAAAGTGCTCAGAAACCGATGGCGAAGTGGAGTAAGCGGAATGTCATTCCCGTGGTGTTATCTGACATTGAAGCCAACGATACTGTTATGAGTAATGTATGAGTCATGTTCTGAATGGTGCTATGAATAATGTTATGGATGAGGCTATGTGTGAAGCAGAGCTAAAGCATCGATTACTCAAATGGATAACCCAAGATTGCGAGCGGGTGAGGGCGCTTGAACTTGCGCTCCAATGCGCCAAAGTACACTCAATGCCGCAGTGGTGCCTTGCGGCGGGATTTGTCCGTAATCTAGTCTGGGATCGCTTGCACGGATTTGAGTTGAGTCCACTGAACGATATCGATCTGATCTATTTTTGCCCGTTAGATATCAGTCCCGAGCGGGATCTGGCAATTGAAACCTATCTTAATCAGCTTGCCCCTGAGTTACCTTGGTCGGTGAAGAATCAGGCGCGCATGCATGTTCGAAATCAAGACACGGCTTACACATCTTGTGTTGATGCTATGTCCTATTGGCCAGAGCTTGAAACCGCAATCGGGGTAAGCTATCAAGTTGTTGATACAGAATCTGATACTCAGACTTGTGTTGGGATGAAAAATCATCCCGCGTCTTACGATATTGAGCTGGTGGCTCCTTTTGGGCTGAACTCCCTGTTTGCACTCAAACTGAGCGCCAATCCAAAGCGATCATTATCCGTGTTTGAACACAGAGTCGCGAATAAGGGTTGGCTTACTCGGTATCCTTTGCTTGAGTGTTACCGCACAAGCTGATCTGCTCATTCACTCATCCCTAATTCGACCCCAGCAGTTCTCTCAATTCGTCCCATGTAATTTAGCGACTCAATTTAGCAACTCAATTTAGTTACTCGTTAATTTAGACCGCTAACAGTATGGGTATCATCCTTAAGCCGTTTGGGTTCGGCCATTTTCTGCTTCTATTCTTCCTCATCTAGTCCGATTAATTTGAACTTAATGGCCAAATCCCTCTCAGCTAAGTGCTTTTTATTGTTATTCAAATGTTGGTTTCGCTAATGGTCGCTACCTCTTGCTGTAGTCATTAGTGATGGCTAATAAAGAACTGAGCTCACAGAAAATAAAGGTGTACTGTCGATAAATGTTTGAATTTCGTGATTTAGATCCCATGGGTCGTACCTAGAAATGAGTATTGGCTATTCACTTTGATTTGGATCAATAAAGCAGTCGCGCTTCTCTGGCAGTGTAGGCGTCAATTGTTAAGGATGTAATTTAAAACAAAAACCTATGTTGTACATATGGAGTATGATGATGAACAAAAATACTGTTTCTACACTGATCGCTGCCACCCTTTTAGCTGCTGGTTTTTCTGCTTCTGTATCGGCTCACCAAGCAGGTGACATTATCGTTCGTGCGGGTGCTGTTGTTGTCGCGCCAAACGAATCAAGTGCCAACGTTTTAACTTTGGGTGAGTTTTCAGTCGATAATAATACCCAATTAGGCTTAAACTTTGGTTACATGTTGACAGATAACTTTGGGATTGAGTTATTAGCGGCAACCCCTTTTAGCCATACCGTTTCTTTGCCTGCAGATGGTGTCGGTGAGATTGCTGAAACTAAGCAACTGCCGCCAACGCTAGTGGCGCAGTACTATTTCGGTAATTCTCAATCTGTTATTCGTCCTTATATTGGTGTAGGTGTTAACTACACTAACTTTTATGACAATGATTTTAATGCCCATGGTAAGTCTCTAGGATTAAGTGATTTAAGTATGAGTACTTCTTGGGGCTTAGCTGCACAAGTAGGTTTGGATTATCAAGTGAACAAGAATTGGTTGGTGAACGCATCTGTGTGGTACGCAAAAATTAGTACAGATGTTAAGTTCACTGCCGGAGGTGCGCAACAACAATTCGAAACCGATATTGACCCATGGGTTTATATGGTCAGCGTGGGTTACACTTTCTAATCCACTGATTAGATAAGCGTAAAAAAGGAGCCTTAGGCTCCTTTTTCGTTTCTGCACTTTTTATCGCGCATGTTCCACTCAGGTTAAGCCGACTTAGCGCTTTGGCTTTTTAGCCTTCCAGTGGCGAGTGTTATAGATAAATTCGGGTAATAATACGGTGAGCCAAGCGACGAGGCGCCAGCGTTTGGTCACATAGACGCGGCGTTTGCCTTGCTTCATTGCTTTGATGATCTGTGCTGCAACGTGCGGTAATGGGGCAAGCCACATTGCATTTTGTTGCATGGCGGCTTTGTCGAGTAAACCGAGTTGGATATCGGTAATCGTAATGGGTAACTTGAGGCGCTGGGCGTGCATACATAAGCCCTCAAGGTAATTCTGCCCAAAGGCCTTTGAGGCGTGATAGGCCACACTTGGGCCACCGCGCAAACCTGCGATAGAGTTTATTGCCGCCAGTTGTCCATAACCTTGCTCGCGAAATAGTCTAAATGCCGTATTGCAGATTGCGGCGAAACCTCGCACATTGACATCGATAATGTCTTGCTCTGGCAGCCAAGGCAGCTCAGGATCATAACTATTGAGGCCTGTATTGACTAAGACTAAGTGCGCACCGCCCAGACTCTGCCAGACGGATTCAAGTTGAGTGATAATGGCTTGAGGCTGTTCAATTTGAAGTGAAAATACTTGTACTTTTGTTGGCAAGGATAAGGCAAAATCGCGGAGTGATTCTGGATCTTGGGCGAATAAGACTAATTCAACCTGTTGATCTGCCAATTGCTTTGCAATTTCACGACTTAATTGTGAGCTAGCTCCCACAATTATTGCAGTTGCTTGGGTCATAGGTTTTTCGGCAGCGAAATGGTGGCTTATGATAGGAAGATATGTTCGCCAAGACAAGATTTATAGCTTGGGCGTATGGACATCCAGAAGTCTTTATGTATGATTAGGAGAAACAAAATGAACAAATGGTTGCGTTTAAGCGCGTTGAGATTATCCGCTTTAGCATTAATGGCACTAATGGGTGTGTTATCGGGTTGTGCGACTCCCAATGCTATCGTGGAGATAAAAGGCGAGACCTTGTATCGCGAACGGATTGCTCTGCCCGCAGAGGCTAAGGTCGTAGTGCAACTGCTCGATGTATCAAAAATGGATGTGCCAGCCATAGTGATGGCGGAGCGCGTACAACAAGGTGCAGCAACACCAATGCCATTCAGTTTTGCGATTGGCAGCGATCAGTTCCAACCCGGGCACACTTATGCCATAGGTGCACGGATAATGCTCGGTGATAAGTTATTGTTTATTAATACTCAAGCCTATCACATTGACCTCAATTCGACTGAGCCAATGACGATACTGCTAGAGAAAGTCGGTGGCTAGTTAGCCTGCTCAGAAGTGAGCTGACATACGCGCCGAATCCGTTGGTATTTACGAACAGAAGAGGCGCGGTATGCCGGTTAGAATTCCAGATCATCTGCCCGCAGCAGAAGTGTTAGAGTCAGAAAATATTTTCGTTATGTCCGAGACGCGGGCGGCTAATCAAGATATCAGGCCGATGAAGGTGCTGATTTTGAACTTGATGCCGAACAAAATCGAGACAGAAACCCAGTTATTGCGCTTACTGGGCAACACGCCTTTACAAGTCGATGTGGATTTATTGCGCATTCACGACAAAGAATCCAAGCATACTTCCATCGATCACATGAATACTTTCTACCGTGATTTCGAAGCCGTGCGCCATAAAAATTACGATGGTCTTATCATCACAGGTGCGCCGCTTGGGCAAATCGATTTTGAAGATGTGGTTTATTGGGATCATATCCGTGAAATCATCGATTGGTCGCAAGAGCATGTCACCTCAGTGTTGTTTTTATGCTGGGCGGCCCATGCGGGTTTGTATCACCTCTATGGTTTAAATCGAAAAATATTGCAACGGAAGCGTTCTGGCGTATTCGTGCATCGCCGTACTTCTCAGCATTTCCCACTGCTGCGTGGTTTTGATGATGAGTTCTTTGCACCCCATTCCCGTTTTGCCGAAATGGATGTCGAAGAAATTAGACAACATCCACAGCTGCAGCTATTGGCCGAGTCCGATGAGGCTGGGGCTTATTTGGTGTTAAGTCGGAATAATCGTAACTTGTTTGTGATGGGTCATCCTGAATATCAAAAGTCGACCTTAAACGAGGAATATCAGCGAGACTTAAGCCAAGGTTTAGACCCGAATGTGCCGCAGAATTATTATCGCAATGATGATCCTAAAGACGACGCCATTGCCCGCTGGCACAGCCACGGTAGCCTGCTGGTAAGTAATTGGCTTAATTATTACGTCTATCAGTTAACCCCTTACGACTTAAGCGATATGACGGCGATGACACCGTGGGAGTCGCGTTAAGGTTTTGTTTAGCCTTTTATGGTGATGTGGTCACATGGATGTGACTTTAGCTGATACCCAAAAGCACTTAATATATCTCTCCCTTAGAGCCAACCTTCCACGTTTAACGGCGCTTAATCCCTGCCTTGCTGTAAATCCTTACTGACATTTTCCCCTGAGAAAATCTGCACATTAGACCAAGGAATACTTGCTTTACGTTCGCGTAAACGTCAGAGTGGTTTTATTATCGATTTTATTAAACGTCCCGAGGCTGGTACTAGGCTTCGTGGTCAATTTAGGTTGGAGCCTTCATGAGTACTGAACAGTTAAATCAAGATATCGTTATCGTTGCTGCTAAACGCACCCCAATGGGCGGGTTTCAAGGCAACTTATCATCCGTAGCATCACCCATGTTAGCCGCGACGGCCATTAAAGGCTTGTTAGCGGAAACACAATTGGCGGGTGAGCATGTTGATGAAGTCTTGATGGGCTGCGTATTACCCGCAGGTTTAGGTCAAGCGCCTGCGCGTCAGGCAACTTTGGGTGCGGGATTACCCTTATCCGTTGGTGCGACCACAGTGAACAAGGTCTGTGGCTCAGGCATGAAGACGGTAATGTTAGCCCACGATTTGATTAAAGCGGGCAGTGCAAAAGTGGTGATTGCAGGCGGTATGGAAAGCATGAGCCAAGCGCCGTATTTACTCGATAAAGCCCGCGGCGGCATGCGCATGGGCCATGGCAAAGTGTTAGATCACATGTTTTTAGACGGTCTTGAAGATGCCTACACGGGCGGTGCTATGGGAACGTTTGCCCAGAAAACGGCCGATGAATTTGGTATTACTCGCGAGCAGATGGACGCTTTTGCCCTAAGCTCGCTCGAAAAAGCCAATGCCGCGATTAACTCGGGTGCCTTTAAAGCCGAAATCACGCCCGTTACTGTCAGTGATCGTCGCGGTGATGTGACTATCGATACCGACGAGCAACCCGGTAATGCCCGCCCTGAAAAAATTCCTACGCTGCGCCCAGCCTTTACCAAAGATGGCACTATCACAGCGGCAAACTCTAGCTCGATTTCCGATGGCGCCGCGGCATTGATGCTGACCTCACGCGGCGAAGCTGAGCGTTTAGGCTTAACTGTACTAGCCACTATTAAAGGCCACACTACCCATGCTCAAGAGCCTTCACTTTTTACCACTGCACCGGTTGGCGCTATGGCGAAATTGCTAGCTAATGTGGGTTGGTCAACGGATGAGGTGGATTTATTCGAAATCAACGAAGCCTTCGCCATGGTGACTATGCTTGCCGTGTCTGAACTCGGTTTAGATATCGCTAAGGTAAACGTTAATGGCGGCGCTTGCGCCTTAGGTCATCCGATTGGTTGCTCGGGTTCACGTTTGCTGGTGACCTTAATTCATGCTTTAAAAGCCCGCGGCCTTAAGCGCGGTGTTGCCTCGCTGTGTATCGGCGGTGGTGAAGCGACGGCGATGGCCATCGAGGTTTAATCGCAACAGTTTTAGTTAAATCAACAAGACGGGGCTGGCAAGGGCAATCACTTCCCTTGAGGATAATCATAATATCGCACCGCCAGCCCATCACTCTACAAGGAAAGGATTGCAACATGACCACACAAGTAAAGCATTACATTGACGGTGAGTTTACCCAAGGTACGGGCACATCGCAGATTATTGTCACCAATCCCGCGAATAACTCGCCGATTGCCGTGATTAATGCTGCCACTAGCGAAGAAGTTCACGCTGCTATTGCTAGCGCCAAAGCCGCTTTCAAAACGTGGAAAGAAGTGCCTGTCTCTGAACGTGCGCGCGTCATGTTGCGTTATCAACATCTGTTAAAAGAACATCACGACGAACTTGCGACCATTCTTGCCCATGAAACGGGTAAAACCTTCGAAGATGCCAAGGGCGATGTATGGCGCGGTATCGAAGTCGCTGAACACGCTTGTAACGTGGCGTCATTATTGATGGGCGAAACCGTTGAGAACGTCGCGCGTTCAATCGACACTTACAGCTACACCCAACCACTGGGTGTGTGTGCGGGTATTACGCCATTTAACTTCCCTGCGATGATCCCGTTATGGATGTTCCCACTGGCAATTGCCTGCGGTAACACCTTCATTTTGAAACCTTCAGAACAAGATCCAATGACGCCGCAGCGCCTTGTTGAACTGTTTGTTGAAGCGGGCGCACCTAAGGGCGTATTGCAATTAGTGCATGGCGACAAAACAGCCGTGGATATTCTGCTGGCAGACCCTGCGATTAAAGCCATTTCCTTCGTCGGTTCTGTGGCTGTGGGCCAGTATATTTATAAAACCGGTACCGATAACTTAAAACG
Organism: Shewanella sp. N2AIL; assembly: GCF_022690845.1. NCBI lineage: Bacteria > Pseudomonadati > Pseudomonadota > Gammaproteobacteria > Alteromonadales > Shewanellaceae > Shewanella > Shewanella sp. N2AIL. The sequence goes on from NZ_JALBYT010000001.1 coordinate 346,272, forward strand.
CGTACAAGCCTTTGCGGGCGCGAAAAACCACTGCGTTATCATGCCTGATGCGAACAAACAGCAAGTGATCAATAACTTAGTTGGCGCCTCTGTAGGCGCTGCGGGTCAGCGCTGTATGGCGATTTCGGTTGCCGTGTTTGTTGGCGCCGCGAAAGAGTGGATCCCAGAACTCAAAGAAGCCTTAGCCAAGGTTCGCCCAGGTTTATGGGACGATAAAGAAGCCGGTTATGGCCCTGTCATAAGCCCTGCGGCTAAGGCACGCGTGCTCAAGCTTATCAAGCAGGGGATTGATGAAGGCGCCGAGTGTTTACTCGATGGCAGCGACTTTACCGTGGAAGGTTATGAGTCAGGCAACTGGATTGGCCCAACCATGTTCAATAAAGTCTCCACAGAGATGAGCATCTATAAGGAAGAAATCTTCGGCCCAGTACTGTGTTGCATGGAGTCGGACTCATTAGAAGCGGCCATCGAATTAGTCAATGCCAGCCCTTATGGCAACGGTACTTCTATCTTTACTGCCAGCGGTGCGGCAGCTCGTAAATATCAACACGAAATCGAAGTCGGCCAAGTGGGAATTAACGTGCCTATTCCTGTGCCATTACCTTTCTTCTCATTTACTGGTTGGAAGGGCAGTTTCTACGGCGATCAACATGCCTACGGTAAGCAAGCGGTACGTTTCTATACCGAGACTAAAACTATCACTTCACGCTGGTTTGAGTCCGATATCGCCGTGGCGTCTACGCCAAACATGAGCATTAACTTGCGCTAAGCTCGTTCGCTAAGCTTAGTGATTAAACTCATTGATTAATCGATAAACCACGGCGTCTTTACGGCGCCCAATTTATTAAATAAAAAGTGACCACAGAGTCATAGGAGAGCCAAATGGATTTTAATTTCAACGATGACCAACGCCAGTTTGCCGATCTTGCGCGCCAGTTTGCCGCGGAAGAATTAACCCCTTTTGCCGCCAAGTGGGATGAAGAACATCATTTCCCCAAAGACGTGATCCAAAAAGCCGGTGAGCTGGGTTTTTGCTCTCTGTATTCGCCCGAATCTGAAGGTGGCATGGGCTTATCGCGCCTCGATGCGTCGATTATTTTTGAAGAGCTCGCCAAGGGCTGCACTGCGACCACGGCCATGCTGACCATTCACAATATGGCCACTTGGATGGTGACGACTTGGGGAACAGAAACGTTGCGTCAGACTTGGTCTGAGCCGTTAACCACAGGGCAAATGTTAGCGTCCTATTGTTTAACTGAGCCGGGTGCGGGTTCAGACGCCGCATCTTTGCAAACCAAAGCGGTGCGCGACGGTGATGAGTATGTGATTTCAGGTTCGAAAATGTTTATCTCAGGTGCGGGCGCCACTGAGCTTTTAGTTGTGATGTGCCGTACGGGTCAAGCTGGGCCTAAGGGGATTTCTGCCATTGCCATTCCGGCGGATGCCGCTGGCGTTATCTACGGTAAAGCTGAAGATAAAATGGGCTGGAATGCCCAGCCGACCCGTCAAATCACCTTTGAAAACGTGCGTGTGCCAGTGGCCAACTTGCTCGGTGAAGAAGGCCAAGGTTTTGCCTTCGCGATGAAAGGCTTAGACGGTGGTCGTATCAATATCGCGACCTGTTCAGTAGGCACTGCGCAAGCGGCGCTGGAGCGTGCAACTCAGTATATGAATGAGCGTCAGCAATTTGGTAAACCTTTAGCGGCTTTCCAAGCACTACAATTTAAGCTCGCCGATATGGCGACTGAGTTAGTCGCAGCCCGCCAAATGGTGCGCCTTGCGGCCTTTAAACTCGACAGCAGCGATCCTGAAGCCACTGCCTATTGCGCCATGGCGAAACGTTTTGCCACCGATGTGGGCTTTCAAGTCTGTGATGCGGCGCTGCAAATTCATGGCGGATATGGTTATATAAGGGAGTACCCGCTGGAACGTCATTTCCGTGATGTGCGTGTGCACCAGATTTTAGAAGGCACCAACGAAATTATGCGCTTAATTATCGCCCGTCGTTTACTCGATGAAAATGCAGGACAAATCCTCTAAGTCTACTCGCAAGAAGTGTGACTTATCGGTTGGCGATAACATAAAAGGAGTCTATACAGATGGAATATTTAGTAGAACGTATCGAAGGCCATACGGCCATTCTGACGATGAATAATCCACCGGCAAATACTTGGACCGCCGAGAGTTTGCAGGCGCTCAAAGCCAAAGTGCTTGAGCTGAACGCGAATAAAGAAATTTATGCCTTAGTGTTAACGGGCCAAGGGCAAAAGTTCTTCTCTGCCGGTGCCGATTTGAAGCTGTTTAGTGATGGCGACAAAGGCAATGCGGCGACGATGGCAAAGCACTTCGGTGAAGCCTTTGAAACCCTAAGTCAATTCCGCGGTGTATCGATTGCCGCGATTAACGGTTATGCCATGGGCGGCGGCTTAGAAGTCGCACTGGCCTGTGATATTCGAATCGCCGAAATTCAAGCTGTGATGGCATTGCCTGAAGCGACCGTAGGTTTATTACCTTGCGCAGGTGGCACCCAGAATCTGACCGCATTAGTTGGTGAAGGTTGGGCTAAGCGGATGATTTTATGCGGTGAGCGCGTCGATGCGACTCAAGCTTTGAATCTGCGTTTAGTGGAAGAAGTGGTCGAAACGGGCGAAGCGCTCAATGCGGCAATTGCGTTGGCCGTAAAAGTCGCCAACCAAAGCCCAAGCAGCGTCACAGCGTGCAAGACACTCATTCAAGCGGGCCGCACTATGGCGCGTAGCCAAGCGCTGCCGATTGAGCGTGAATTATTTGTCGGGTTATTTGATACCGAAGATCAGGCCGAAGGCGTGAATGCGTTTTTGGGCAAACGTAAAGCTGATTGGAAGAACCGCTAATGACTAATGTAGTAGATAACGTAAATCAGGCCACGACCACGCAAAACGTGGTTTTTCAAACCTTAGCCACCGCGTCCGGTAAGTTGATTGGGGTGGTGACACTCAATGTGGAAAAAGCCCTCAACGCCTTAGATTTAGACATGGTGCGCGCTATGACGGCGCAGCTCAATCTATGGAAGAAAGACTCGCTTATCGCTTGTATCGTGTTAGATGGCAGTGGTGAGAAGGCATTTTGTGCGGGTGGTGATGTGCGTGCTTTATACCATGCATCCATTGCCGCGAAGGGACAAGTGACTGAGGAGGCGAAGGTTTTCTTCGAAGAGGAATATCGTCTCGATTATCTACTGCATACCTTTGGCAAACCTGTGTTGGTTTGGGGCGACGGCATTGTGATGGGCGGCGGGCTCGGTTTGATGGCGGGCGCAAGCCACAGAGTCGTTACCGAAACTTCGCGCATTGCTATGCCTGAAGTGACGATTGGCCTGTATCCCGATGTGGGCGGAAGCTATTTCCTTAATCGCATGCAGGGCAAAATGGGACTGTTTTTAGGGCTCACGGCCTATCAACTCAATGCCGCCGATGCCTGTTATGTGGGCCTTGCCGATCATTACCTGAACCGTGACGACAAAGAACTGATGTTCGATGCCATGGCCACCTTAGATTGGAGCGATACACCAGCGCTTAACCATCAGCGCTTAGATAGCATGATCAACGAGTTATCTAATCAAGTGGATATCCCTAAGGGCGAAAGTGTATTGGCGGACAGCCAAGATAATATCGACCGACTGATGGCGGGTAGCTTGGAGGATATCGTTACGCGTATGTCGACGTTAGCGTCGGAGGATGCTTGGTTAATGAAGGCGCGCGACACCTTCCTTGCGGGCAGTCCTATCAGCTGGCATCTGGTTAATATCCAATCACAGCTAGGTACTAAGTTAAGCCTAGCAGAGTGTTTTAAATGGGAATTAACCGCCAGCGTTAACGTGTGTGCCCATGGTGATTTCTGTGAAGGGGTTCGCGCACTCTTGATTGATAAAGACAGACAACCCCAGTGGCGCTTTAAGGATGTTAACTCAGTGCCTACCGCTGTACTTGAGCAAATATTGACTTCCCCTTGGGGCGAGGCGCATCCCTTTAGCCAACTGAGCTAAGCGTTGAGTTGATTATGCATAGACTTGGCTAGCGTTGAGTTGATTAACGCAGACTTGAATAGTGCAGAGTGTATAGGCTTAGCCAAGCTCGCTTTATTCTGTGATAACGACAGCATAATCAATGGACTAGCAGTATCACTACACTAAAAAAAGAACAGCACACAGGAGTGACAGCATGAGTACAGTAGCATTTATCGGTTTAGGCAATATGGGCGGCCCAATGGCGGCCAATTTATTAAAAGCGGGCATGACGGTTCGTGTATTTGATTTAGTCCCTGAAGCCATGCACAGCCTTGCCGAGCAAGGGGCTTTTGTTTCTAGCACGGCCTGCGGCGCGGCGGCGGGTGCCAATGTGGTGATCACTATGCTGCCTGCGGGCAAGCATGTGAAAAGTTTATATTTAGGCAATGGCACAGACAAAGGACTGCTCGAAGTGGTTGCGGGTGATACCTTACTGATCGATTGCTCGACTATCGATGCGCAAAGCGCGCAATTGGTAGCGGCCGAAGCGGCTAAAAGCGGCATAGAGTTTATGGATGCACCGGTTTCTGGCGGCACAGCAGGCGCGGCGGCGGGTACTTTAACCTTTATTTGTGGTGGTTCCGATAGCGCTTTTGAGCGGGGTCAGCCAGTGCTGAAAGCAATGGGGGTGAACATATTCCACGCCGGTGGCCCAGGTGCGGGACAAGTCGCTAAAATCTGCAATAACATGCTGTTATCTGTGTTGATGGTCGGCACTTCTGAGGCGTTGCAAATGGGCATTGACCATGGTCTCGATCCTAAAGTCTTGTCCGACATTATGAAGGTTAGCAGTGGTGGTAACTGGACCCTCGAAAAGTATAATCCATGCCCAGGTGTGATGGAGACTGTACCTTCTTCTAAGGGCTATCAGGGCGGCTTTATGGTAGATTTGATGGTTAAAGATCTCGGTCTGTCCCAAGAAGCCGCATTATTGAGCAACTCCAGCACGCCAATGGGCGCTTTAGCCCGCAGCTTGTATGTGAATCATGCAAGACAAGGCAACGGCCGCCGAGATTTTTCCAGTATTTTTGAACAATTTGCACAACTTAAAAAATAGACATAGTTAACAAGGGATAACCAGATGGATTTAAAAGATAAGGTTGTCGTCATTACTGGCGGCGCGGGTGGCTTAGGTCTGGCAATGGCGCAAAATTTTGCGCAGGCGGGTGCTAAGATAGCGCTTATCGACGTGGACCAAGAAAAACTCGAGCGAGCCTGTGCTGAGCTTGGATCGGACACTGAAGTCCAAGGTTATGCCTTAGACATTACCGACGAAGAAGACGTCGTGGCAGGTTTTGCCTATATTCTCGAAGATTTTGGCCAAGTGAACGTGTTAGTGAACAACGCCGGTATTCTGCGTGATGGCCTGTTAGTCAAAGCCAAAGACGGCAAAGTCACCGACCGTATGTCTTATGAGCAATTCCAATCTGTGATCAATGTGAACTTGACGGGCAGCTTCCTCTGCGGTCGTGAAGCGGCAGCGGCCATGATTGAATCCGGTCAAGCGGGCGTGATTGTCAACATCTCTAGCCTAGCGAAAGCGGGTAACATGGGTCAGTCGAACTATGCCGCCTCCAAAGCGGGCGTTGCGGCCATGTCTGTTGGCTGGGCGAAGGAATTAGCACGTTACAATATCCGTAGCGCAGCGGTTGCACCGGGCGTTATCGCTACTGAGATGACGGCGGCAATGAAACCTGAGGCGCTGGAGCGTTTAGAGAAGCTAGTGCCAGTAGGACGCCTTGGTCATGCCGACGAGATAGCTTCCACCGTACGCTTTATTATTGAGAACGACTATGTAAATGGTCGCGTGTTCGAAATCGATGGTGGTATTCGTCTGTAATGACGATATCTTATTGATATTCATAAAAACCGAGCTCAGGCTCGGTTTTTTATTGAGTAAAGAAACATAATGGCATTTTGAACTCAGTCTTTGGATTTATTTAGATTTCACTGTTGGAGTTGACATTTAGTTGTTAACCTTCAACAATCGCCCTCCAGTTTTTTTACATAACTTTACATACATGTTTGTCGCATGTAATGGAGCTTAACATCCGGATGTCTTGGCAGGATAAAGCCCTCTGGCTTGAGAAAATCACTAAACGCATGATGTTAATCGTGGGTGTCCTAGGGTTGATTGTGATCTATTGCGGGTTCTTTTTTCTGCTCTTCAGTGGTCGCTCTGTGGCCGTGATACCGTGGTTTTTCCTTATCTCACCTTGGGTGTGTATTTATTTTGGCTTAACGCAAGTACAGCAAGTGCAAGTGGTAAATTGGTTCTTAAAAAAATTTAAAAAATAACCAATTTCTGCAAGTTCCTATTTTGTTTCGGTTTGTGCAGTTGGCAAACATTGGGGAGAAACAATGAAGTTACATGGATATTTATGGGTGCTAGGGAGTTTGTTTTGTTTGGGGGCTTGCGAGCGCTCGAACAAAGAAACACCGCATCTTAGTGATAATGGTGAGCGTATTGTTGCGCCCTATGGCAGTTGGCTGTCTCCCTTATCGGCGAACGATGTATTTGAACAGGCCGATAATGTCGCCGAGTTACAAAGCGTAGATGGGGCGATTTATTTCTCTGAATCTGATGGTGATAAGCAAGGCCAAGTAGGGATTAAGCGTCTCGATAAAAAGGGCAATATCGCCGACGTCGTGCCGCTAAGCTTTAATGTTAAATCCGCCGTTCATGAATACGGCGGCGCCGCCTTTTTAGGGATAGGCCAGAGTTTATTTGCCACTAAGGCACAAGATCAACTGTTTTATCGTTTCGCCCCTAATCAACCACCCCTGCCGTTAACGCCTAATGGCACCCGTCATGCTGACTGTATCGCTTATCCTAAAGGGTCGCGGATTATCTGTGTGCGCGAGGATCATCGCCAGCCCGGTGAGCCCAAGGCGAGTTTAGTAACAATCAATCTTAACTTTGCCGGCGAAGGCGATACCTTTGTCTCGGGGCATGACTTTATTTCTTCGCCTGCCATCTCGCCCGATAACAGCCAACTGGCGTGGATCACGTGGGAACATCCCTATATGCCATGGGATAACAGTATTCTCTGGCTTGGCGATCTCGACCGCAAAGGGCAACTGCACAATATTCGTAAGGTCAACACGCCTACGGATTCTTCCGTGACGCAGCCATTATTCAGCCCTGATGGACAATTGTATGTCGTGTCGGATATCAGTAACTGGTGGAATATCTATCGAGTCACGGCACAAAATACCTTAGCCCCAGTGCTGAACAAAAAAGCCGAGTTTGCCGTGGCCGATTGGTATTTAGGCAATCACAACTACGCTTTCGAATCCGAAAAAACCATCATTGCCAGTTATATGCTTGGCAGTCAGGCGGCGTTAATTCGGCTGCATTTGGATTCGGGTTTGACCGAGTCCTTAGCCGTCGATTTCGGCGAAATCACCCAAGTGATCAGGGGCGAAGATGCCGTTTATTTTGTTGGCGCTAAGGCAACGCCAGAGAAGGGCATTTATAAAGTCATCGGCCGTGGCACTGAGTTGGTGTATACGCCTAACTTGCCAAAGCTTGATCCCAATTATATTTCTCGGGCAAGAAATATCACCTTTAAAACCGGCGTTAACCAGCAAGCATACGGTTATTTTTATGGGCCAGTTAACCCCAACTATACTGCGCCCCATGATACCCGCCCGCCGCTGATAGTAATGTTGCACGGCGGCCCAACAGCGCGGGCGAGTCTGGCTTATCGCAGTGACATTCAATTTTGGACCAGCCGTGGCTTTGCGGTGCTTGATGTTAATTTTCGCGGTAGCAGTGGTTTTGGCCGTGCCTATCGTCAGAGTATTTACGGAAAATGGGGCCAAGCCGATGTGGAAGATGCAGTCAATGCGGCCCGTTATTTAGTCGATAAAGGTTGGGTTGATGGACAAAAACTGGCGATTCGAGGCGTGAGCGCAGGTGGGTTGACTGTGATGTCGTCGTTGGCTTTTTATGATGTGTTTCAAGCGGGTGTCAGTTATGCGGGGATCAGTGATTTTGAACAGCTGGCCAAGAGTACCCATAAGTTTGAGACTGGGTATTTAGATCAGCTCATTGGTCCCTATGCGAACAATCAAGCCCGCTATAGGGAGTTGTCGCCGCTGTATCATCTTGAAGGCTTGAATGAGCCCTTGTTAATTTTTCAAGGCTTGCGGGATCAAATTGTGCCGCCACAGCAGTCGCGACAAATTTATGAGGCATTAAAAGTAAGAGGTGTGCCAACGGCTTATATTGCCTATCAAGATGAGCCACACGGCGGTTGGAAGCCCGAACACAGGGCCGCAGGATTAGAGACCGAACTCGCATTTTATGGGCAAGTGTTTAACTTCACCCCTGCGGGTAAGCTAGCAACATTGGTGCTGGATAATGCTGCGGCGTTAAAGCCGCCCGTCTTGAAAGGTCATCCCCGCGCTACTCGCGGTTATTGATCTAACTTGTCGTTATTACTTCAGGTTTTTACCGCAACACTCAGAGCCTGCATCTTGCAGGCTTTGGTCTTTTTGGGATTTGTCTATGTCAGTTTCGTGGTCCTCATGGCTTAGGCTATCGATAATCGCGCAGTGAGGCTGATCGCCGCCTTGGCATTGGGTTACCATGTGTTGTAATTGCGCCCTAAGCAGTTGCAACTTATTGATTTGCTCTTCGACATAGGCAAGGTGAGTACGGGTAAGTTGTTTGACGTCTTCGGCATTACGGCTTTCATTGCCCTTAAGGCCAAGCAAGGATTTGCAATCTTCTAGGCTAAAACCTAAGTCGCGACATTGATGCACAAACTTAAGCGCTTCAATATCTTGATGGCGATAAACCCGATAACCTGCCTCATTGCGCTCGCCGCACACTAAGCCAATATCATGGTAATAACGAATACTCTTAACGCTCAAGCCTGTTTGTTTCGCCACTTCGCCTATCTTCATCTTGACCTCTTCTTTGAGTAACTGAATGGTCTTACCCATTTCGCCCAGCAATTAATTGTCGATGTGATCACATTGAGCAAATTCATCCTTGACTCTCCCGCAATGGGAGACTTTATCTTAGACCTATAGTGTAAAACATCAAGTGAGGGATCTCCCATGTCTATGACCAGACTCTATGTCGCCAATATGAATTGCGCTGGCTGCGTCGCGAAAATTGAAAAGGCGTTTGCCGCCCAAGCGGGCGTCGAGGCGCGTGTTAATCTCGCCGATAAACAAGTGATGGTAGAAGGCAAGATGAGCGCCGATACTGCCTTAACTGTGATGGACAAAGCTGGTTATCCGGCGCAGGTGGTGGTGGATGCAAAAGTCGCCGCCGAAGAAAAACGCCTTGAAGATGCCACTGAGTATCGGCTGCGGATGCGCCAAGCCATAGCGGCGCTGGTTGTGGGCGTGCCTATGATGCTGTGGGGATTATTAGGCGGCGAGATGATGATCAACAGTCCAGCGATGCAGCTTGGCTGGGGCATTATGGGACTGGTCACCTTGGCCTTGCTTGTCACCACGGGCGGACATTTCTACCAAGGCATGTGGCGGGCGCTAAAAGCCAAAACCACTAACATGGATACGCTGATTGTGCTGGGCACCAGTACGACATGGGCTTATTCCATGCTGGTGGTCATTATGCCGAGCGCATTCCCTATGGATACCCGCCATGTCTACTTTGAGGCAAGTGTGATGATTCTAGGTTTGATTAACTTAGGTCACGGACTCGAGCTTAAAGCGCGCGGCAAAACCAGTGAAGCGGTGCAACGATTACTTGGCTTGCAATCCACCACTGCGATTCGGATCACGGATAAAGGCGATGAAAAGGTTGAGATAAGTCAGCTGAAACTGGGCGATAAGCTGCGTTTGCGCCCCGGTGACCGAGTTGCACTCGATGGTGAGGTTGAAACGGGGCAATCCCTACTCGATGAAGCCATGCTCACAGGTGAACCCATTCCCGTGCTTAAAAATCGCGGCGACAGTGTGAGTGCGGGCACAGTTAATGGCAACGGCAGTTTGGTTTACCGAGTGACGGCGGGACAAGAAGATACCAAGCTCGCCAAAATCATCGCACTGGTGCAGCAAGCGCAAACCTCGAAATTACCCATAGGTCGATTGGCTGACAGAATCTCAGCGGTATTTGTCCCGACTGTGGTGGCGATAGCGCTGTTGGCAGCGGCAATTTGGTATTTTGTGGGGCCAGCACCCGCCTTAAGCCATGCATTAGTCGTGCTGACGAGCGTGCTCATCATAGCGTGCCCCTGTGCGTTGGGGCTGGCTACGCCTATGTCGATCATGGTGGCTGTGGGCCGCGCAGCCCAAATGGGCGTGTTAGTTAAAAATGGTGAAGCGTTGCAAACCGCCAGTAAAGTTGACTGTGTGGTGCTGGATAAAACCGGCACTGTCACCTTAGGTAAGCCGCAAGTTACTGACTTTGTATTAGTACAAACATTGAGTGATGCCGATAAAGAAACCTTGCTGGGCGAGATTGCGAGTCTTGAGCAGCACTCTGAGCATCCGTTAGCGGGGGCGATTGTTAGTTATGCTAAGCAATCCCTGTCGCAATTGCCCGACACACAGGCATTTACGAACCATCAAGGTAAGGGGATTGAGGGCAAGGTCGATGGCGTATCGCTGGCGATTGGTAATCTCGCCTTGATGACGGCATTGGATATTGTCAATTCCGATGGTAGTGCCTTAGATCCAAAAGCGACATTAAGCTTTGCAAAGCAAGGTAAAACCCCGATTTATGTCGCCAAAGCGGGCAAGTTAGTGGCCACTATCGCGCTTGCCGATCCGATTAAACCCGATGCTAAAGACGCCATCGCGGCCATGCAGCAAAGGGGGATTCGCGTGGTGCTGTTAACGGGGGATAACCCACAAACGGCGCAGGCGGTGGCCGACCAAGTGGGCATCACCGAAGTGATTGCAGGCGTACTCCCCGAGCAAAAACAACAGCATGTGCTGGATTTGCAAAAGCAAGGACATGTGGTGGCTATGGTAGGGGATGGCATTAACGATGCGCCTGCTCTGATGAGCGCCGATGTGGGGATTGCTATGGGATCGGGCACTGAGGTGGCGATTGAAAGTGCGGATATCACCTTGCTGTCGCAGCAGTTGATAGTGATTGCTAACTTATTGGCATTGTCGCGGGCGACGATTACCAATATTAAGCAGAATCTGTTCGGCGCCTTTGTGTATAACAGCTTAGGCATTCCGGTTGCGGCGGGCGTGCTTTATCCACTCACGGGCATGTTATTAAGCCCTGTGATCGCGGGCGCCGCCATGGCTTTGTCTTCACTCACTGTCGTCACGAACGCCAACCGCTTAAGACGGCAGAAGTTATAAGCTGTCGATACCTAAGCTAACTCAAAATGTTGAAACGGGTATCTTGAGTTAGTTTAGGGCTATGTCTACATAAGCCTTTAGCGTCGGCAAGGTTTTCGACGCTACGGGTCATCAGATTGTCATTCTGCTCGAATACATTGAAAGTTAAGCCAATAGGGTAAAATTAATTACGCTTCTCACGCAGGCATTGTGCGGCGATTTCGGCATTCCCTCTGGCTTTTGATCAGCCTTGGTAGTTGATAATTTAGCCCAAACTGCTATAGTGCCACGTTTATTTTTACCCCTTCGGCATAGCGTTATTTGGTTTATGCTTATTTAAAGCGGCGCCAGCTGGCTCGGCCAACATTACTCGATTTGGAAGTTCATTTTGATCACAACAGCAAATATCACCATGCAGTTCGGCGCTAAGCCACTGTTTGAAAACATCTCAGTTAAATTTGGCGGTGGTAACCGTTACGGTCTTATCGGCGCAAATGGCTGTGGTAAATCGACCTTCATGAAGATCCTGTGTGGTGATCTAGACCCTAGCAGCGGTAACGTCTCGTTAGATGTGAATGAGCGTCTGGGTAAACTAAGCCAGAACCAGTTCGGTTATGAAGAATTCAACCTGATCGATACCGTGATCATGGGCCACCGCGAACTGTGGAAGGTAAAGCAAGAGCGTGACCGTATTTATTCTTTACCTGAAATGAGTGAAGAAGACGGCATTACTGTAGCCAACCTAGAGATGGATTTTGCTGAGATGGACGGTTATACCGCCGAATCTCGCGCCGGTGAATTGCTGTTAGGTGTAGGTATCGGTATCGACAGCCATTTTGGTTTGATGTCTGAAATCGCACCGGGTTTAAAACTGCGTGTACTATTAGCGCAAGCCCTGTTCTCTGATCCAGACGTGCTGCTGCTCGACGAACCCACCAACAACTTGGACATCGACACTATCCGTTGGTTACAAGACATGTTGAACCAACGTAGCAGTACTATGGTTATCATTTCGCATGATAGATATTTCTTAAACTCAGTCTGTACTCACATGGCTGACTTAGACTACGGCGAATTGCGCGTTTACCCAGGTAACTACGACGAATATATGCAAGCGGCTACCCAAGCTCGCGAGCGTTTATTGTCTGATAATGCGAAGAAAAAAGCCCAGATCTCTGAGCTGCAAACCTTCGTAGCACGCTTCTCGGCTAACGCTTCTAAGGCGAAACAAGCCACATCACGTGCCCGTCAAATCGACAAGATTAAGTTAGACGAAGTAAAAGCCTCTAGTCGTGTGAACCCCTTCATTCGTTTCGAGCAAGAGAAGAAACTGTTCCGTAATGCCTTAGTGATTGAAAACCTAACTAAAGGCTACGACACGCCGCTATTTGAAGACTTAAACTTGATTGTTGAAGTGGGCGAGCGCATTGCGGTACTGGGTGAAAACGGCGTCGGTAAAACGACCCTGTTACGTACCCTGATCCACGATATCCCGCAGGATGCCGGTACTATCCAATGGTCTGAAAACGCCAACATTGGTTACTATGCGCAGGACCATGAGTCTGATTTCGCTAACGAAATGACCTTGTTCGAGTGGATGAGCCAATGGCGCAAACCAGAAGATGACGACCAATCAGTACGTGGCATCTTAGGCCGTATGTTGTTTGGTTCTGACGACATTAAAAAGTCAGTCAAAGTGCTGTCTGGTGGTGAGAAAGGTCGTATGTTATTCGGCAAGCTCATCATGCAAAAAGCCAACATTTTAGTGCTCGACGAACCGACCAACCACATGGATATGGAATCGATCGAATCATTAAACAACGCGCTGGAAATGTACGAAGGCACCTTGATTTTCGTGAGTCATGACCGTGCATTTGTATCATCGCTGGCAAACCGTATCCTTGAAGTGACTCACACAGGTGTGAATGACTTCAGAGGCACTTACGATGAGTTCCTTGCTAGCAAAGGTATCGAAGTCTAAGGTTATTCGTGATTTAGCTGCATAAATCAAAACGCCGCAATGCATTGCGGCGTTTTTGTATCTGTTATCTGTCTATTATCTAGCGATTAGCTTTTCGTGTACTTGATTCTAGCGCATTAGCGACGCTCGTTATTGCGCAGACTCTTGCTGCACATAAATCAAACTGTCGGTATCAAAGCCGCGGGCTTTAGATATTTCAACAAACTTTTGCAATACCTCGGGTGGCACAGTCGGGGTTTTAGCCAGTAGCCACAAATAACCCGTGTCGGGTCCTGATATAAAAGCGTATTGATAGTTTTCATGATCTAATTCGAAGACCACATACGATCCATAAAATGGCCCAAAGAAGGAGACTTTCAAATAGCCTTCTGAGTCCCCATTGACAAAATAGGCCTTACCTTCGGCTTCTTTCCATTCGTTTTTAGCCGCTGAGAATCCACGGTTAATGACCATCACACCGCCATCGTCTTTCAGGCTGTACTCTGCGCTAACTTGGCTTAACCCTCTTTCGAATGAATGATCTAAGCGCGCAATCTCGTACCATTTACCTAAGTATTTATTCAGCTCAAAATCATTAACGGGTTGAACGAGTTTAGGCATGCCTAAACAGCCGCTGAGCAAAAATATACTGATGACTAACAGTAGCTTTCTCAATTTGACCTCCTGATCTTAAGTCTTAGTTGCACATCTTAAGTTAAATGTTCAATCAATCCTCTGTCGAGCTTACACTATTTTCTTCACATTATTTCAGCAACTTGGCTTCTGTTGGTAAAAGTCCTGTTGGTTAAAGTTCTGTTGTCTAAAGTCGTCTCGGCGACTGTCCTGTGGGTTACTCGCTCGCAACCCGCACTTTGCGTTGACTGATAAAGCCTTGGCTAATACCGGCTAGAATAATCAAGCCGACACCGCTTAATTGCATTGGGCTCAAGGTTTCACCAAATATCCACCATGCCAGCGTCACTACGATAACCGGTTCCACATAGGCGAGAGTGCCAAAGGTGACTGCTGGCAATTGCCGCAGGGCTTTTACTGCCAGTAATATTGCTAAAAATCCGGGGAAGAATCCAATCGCGACCAACCAAGCAATTTGCGGCAAACTTGGCGTCAGCGGTGAATTTATCACTAAGGGCAACAGGCATAAAGCGCCGACACTAAGCTGCACTAAAGTGCTCTGGTAGGGGGAACTCAGACTCGGTTTTCGGTTAATTAACATAAACCCGCTGTAGGTTAATAGGGCGAGTAGGGCATAAAAATAGCCTAATAATTCAGTGTGATTGCTCGCTTGCTGCGGCCCTGTTGGGATCATTAACATAAAGCCCATCAGCGCGACCACTACGCTTGCCATTCTTAAGCAGGTGAGTTTTTCGGCAAAGAAATAATGGGCGAAAATAGCCGACACCACAGGGGCTAAGTAAATAATCATGATCACATTGGCCATTTGGGTGTACTGAATGGCTTCAATGTAAAACGCCATAAAACCCGCGAGCATAATGCCATTATATACCCAAGCTACCTCAAGATACGAGTTTCAGAGCGCCTAGGGTGCTTCAATTCAAGGCGCATCAATGACAGAATGTCGGCTACCTTTTGAATTGATGCAACACGGAAGTGGAGTGCCCTAGGCGCTCCGTCCCGGCGGGTTTTAACGCACTTTATGCTGTGTTGGTTATTTTTAACTTAGTCCACTAGGTCCGCAAATAACCGCCTTGCCTAAAGTGCGTTAAATTTCCGCTGAATCCTGCATCTTGAGGTTGTTTGGGTATAAGTTGCGTTTACTCGGTCTATGGCGAATCTGATGGCCTTTACCTGTGAGCAGCATATAAGCCAATAGAAATAGGGCACCGAGTAGTAAGCGGTAGAAGGTAATGTGTTCGGCGGGTAGGGCGGCAAAGCGCGCTAATACACCGATAGTGCCCATAAGAATGGCCGCCAATAGGGCAAAAATGATAGCTAAAGCTGAGCTTGGCATAGATAACCTACAACAGAGTGAACAGAGAGTTAAGGGGCGACACCGTCCTGTGGACGGCGTCGATTTTGCCTTAAAAACTCACCCTAGGCTATGCCGATATATTAACTAAATAATGCTTTTACGTGAGCGGAAATGGTTAAAGCTATCTTGGCTGTAGGCCGCCTTAATCCGTTTTAACGCGGCGTAATTATGGTCGAAGTACACATCAGTGGGGATAGCCTTATCTTTGAAGCTGATAAAGGCGCCCGAGGTGTTGGGGATGTCATAATTTCGGCTGGCATCAATCCAATCGAGTGCACGATTGATGCGAGTAAACACTTGGCTATCCTGCAATTGTTGTTTCTCTTGCAGCGCGTTATTCCACCAAGTTTGATATTGAATCGTGTATTGTCTGTCCTTGTAGGGGAAGGCGCTGCGGCTCTTTTGCTCTTCGCCCATAGTGCGATAATAATCACCCACAATGGCGCCAAGGGTGACATAGGTAAATAGCCCCAATTGGCGATTACCTTCAAGCACATAGCGAGAGGTTAAGCTTTCGAGCAGTGGCTTATAACCGTCCCTGAGCCCCGTTTGATTGACTAAGCGCGAGGTGACTTTATGGGGCGCGGGCTCATCTAAATCGGGTGGCGTCGGTGAGCGGTTTATGCCTTGTAAGTCAGCTTGCAGATGATGAAAAGATTCCCTTTCCCAATTGGCCATTAAGTTTTCACCGTAGGCTTTGGTGAGTCCGCCCATCCCCTTGATGCGAATTTCATTGGGCACTAGGTCAAACTCATTAAATTGTGTCTGGATAAAGTGATTCAGACTGGCGGAATTGCCTTCCCAAAAGCCATACATCAAGCAGTTATGCTTAATCGACTCTGTGTCTATGTCAGGCGTTTTGTGTTGTTCTGCGGGGAAATGTCTGGCATTTATCTTGAGATTGGTGCCAATCAAACAGCCAGTGCTGTCGGCATTAATGATGGCTTCCCAGCGCTGTAAAATGTCTTTGGTTGGGGTGTGCTCAATGAGTTCTTGGGTTTGTTTATCATAGCAATTCCACTCTAATTCAAACTTGAGCAGGCAAGGCGGTAGTGGAAAGGTTTGCACAAAAAAGCGGGTCACTATGCCGTAACTTAATCCGCCGCCACCCTTGAGCGCCCAGAGTAACTCTGGTTTATTGGCAACCGAGACGACTTGGGTTTCACCAATGCCGAGGACAATTTCTGCCTGTAATAGGGATTCGCAGCACATGCCGTATTTGCGGGTCCAAGGTCCTGAGCCGCCGCCCATAATAAATCCCGCTAAGGCAACGTTGCCACTGGTGCCATGGGGGATCATCACGCCTTTTTTCGCAAGGGCAGTGGTGAGATTGATAAATCGATTGCCTGGGCCAATGGCCGCAATACCTGTGATGGGATCTAAAGTGAGGCTATCCATTTTCAGCAGATCCAACACTATGGTATTGGTTTCAGTGCTTTCACCTTCGTGATCATTTCCACCCGAGCGCACACTGATCGGCAAGT
Organism: Shewanella sp. N2AIL; assembly: GCF_022690845.1. Lineage (NCBI taxonomy): Bacteria > Pseudomonadati > Pseudomonadota > Gammaproteobacteria > Alteromonadales > Shewanellaceae > Shewanella > Shewanella sp. N2AIL. Next base: position 363,059 of record NZ_JALBYT010000001.1, read on the forward strand.
TATAATCGATGGCTGCTTTATAGGCGATTTTGACTTCTTCAGTGGAAGTGCATTTGATGATCGCCAGTGGTTTTTTTTGTAACCTGCGGTTGAACAACTGGCAAGCTTGTTGGTAGGCAATCATTTGCTTACCCGTGCTGACTGAGAATTGCTGTTCACTATAATAATGGCCAGCGGTAATAATATTGTCGGCCGGAATGTGTGCGCGAACTTCATTGATGAAATTAACAAAGTTTTTGGCTTGAGTGATCACTAAGTTTTCACTGATCCGCACTTCTGCACTTAATTCTTCTTCGGTCGATTGCATAATCAAACAATCCCGTTCGAGTTCATTCGCGACGGTCACTTTAATATTCGAACGATAGGCCGTCAGCGATTTAAATACTTCAATATTGAGAGTGATATCCGCTTGATTGCTCGCCGCGTAATTAACGACATAATTAAAATTAGGCCAAGTGTTATAGTCACACTCAATAATATAGGCTCGGCGTTCGTGGGGCTGAATAATCTTAGGCAGTTGTTGATTATAGGCGTTGCTATCCGCGGTGGTTTTTATGAATTGATATTCAGTATCATTAAATATGACCAGCAGCACTTTTTGTCTTTGAAGTGGGATAACGTTTTCATCACGAAAATTATATACATCTTGATGCTGGTAAATGTAAAGGTTATTTTCGGTAATCGATTTTTGTTGCGCCGGATTACGATAAGAGTCGACGATTTCGGTTCGGGTTAATAATCGATTAAGTAAAGTGATGCCAAATATTTCACCATTGAAATGAGTGTCACGGTGATTGGGTAATGACACGTTTTCAATTAAAAACTCATTGTCAGCAACCAGTGACAGGTTATTGAGTTGTGTATGGGTAATTTCACCATCCACATAACAATTGATTTCATGGTATTCATGGCAGATAGACAATAAGTGCCACTGGCCATCGTTGAGTCCACCTAAGGTTGATATTGCCTCAACCCGCAGCAAGGTGGTATTAATCACGCATTCAATATGCCCCAGTGAATTAATATCCACCGCGAAATAGGTATCTTCTCGATCGGTTTTATAATGGAACACACGCCCACCTGCGCTGGTTTTTACCCAACACTGGTAAGTAAATATGGCAAGGGGTGACGTGCTCACGGGTAAGCTTTTTTCAATCACTGCCCGTATATTTCTTGATGCCTCAAGCTTATTCATATTCGTGCGTCCTTTCGTGTGCTTTGCGTGTTTTACCTCAGTGCGCTAAAGCGCAACTGGGGTAATTCATCCCGTGGTTAATCCATCGCGGGTAACTAAGTCGCGGGTAAATCAGTTTTGGGTAAATCAGTCGTTAATTAATGGGGATTAAAGCGACGTATTGATCCTGTCACGGCCATCGGCTTTGGCTCGATACAATGCGGTATCGGCGGCGCACAGCATGGCGAGTGAGGTACGGAACTGGCCATTGATTTCACTCGCAATCCCTTGGCTCGCGCTCACAGAGACATAGTCGCGCAGGCCTTGCTCAGTAAAGCGCAGGTCATTAATCCCTTGCTGCACTTTTTGGGCAATCGTCAGTGCCATTTTGGCATTGTGGCTTGGTAGTATTAGCGCGAATTCTTCACCGCCGTAACGCGCTGCCAGGCCAATGTCTATTGGCACTATGTCAGCAATCACTTTGGCAATCTTACGTAGACATTCGTCGCCTTGGATATGGCCGAATTGGTCGTTGAACACTTTGAAATAATCCACATCGATAATCACCACGCTGATAGGGCGCAGCTTACCCGTGCATTTTTCCCAATAGTGATGCAGCATTTCGTCGAAGTATCGGCGGTTCGCCAGCCCAGTCAGTGAATCCGTGGCGGCCAATTTACGTAGCTTTTGATTCTCCGCTTTGTGCTGCGTTAAATCGTGCATCATCATCACGAACAGAGGTTCATGGCTGGGGATGTAGGAAATGGAGAGCTCGACATCTTTTGCTTTGCCTGAGGCGGTAATGAGGGTGATTTCTTCGGCGCAGTGCTGCACTGGAATGCCGCAGTTTTTGCCTAGTTTAATATCATTGCTCAGCAGATTGTCGTAGCGAGCTTGATGGTGCTCGGTCAAAAAGTTGCGCCAATCTTGTCCCTTCAAACTGGCCTGTGGGCACGTCAGTAAGTCAGCACCTTTGCTATTGCTAAAGTAAATGTAACCTTGGGCATTGACGATAATCACAGGCTCAGTTAGATGCTGAATAAACTGTTGAATCGTTTCAATCGAGGCATGCTCGAAGAAGGTTAACGGCAATGCGGGCTCGACCAAGCCTTGCTGCGCAGTACACTGTAAGCCATTGTCTTCACCCACAAGTGATAATGGATGTTGTGAGCGAGTCTGTTTAGGTGAGCTTGTCATTGTTATCATTCTCCGTGAACCTAATGTCATCTGCGCTAAGCGCTTTTCTGATGATGACTTTATTCTCTGCAAAGAAAAGATACCTTCTGCTTACCTTCCGATTTAATCTATTGTTTATAAAGGTTTTAAATTTATTCTTCTCACGGTGAATTCTCAGGTTTAGCTGAAACGTGCGAGATTTTGGGGTATGAAAAAGTTGAAAGAGTGGCACTCATGAGTGGATTTTTGGCTATTAAGCGGCAAGAGCAAAGCATTTTAGTGTCGAAATTTAACCGCAGATAAAGAGGTGGAAACGGTTCGTTCACCCTAAAGGTTGATTTGGATGCAGAGCTTCGCTACTCGATTTTCCTCTACACCATTTACCACCTTGCTGAAGTTTAAAAGCGCACATCGCATCCCAACGACCACTGATGCCACTGTACTGGCGGCGAAAATCTTTAGCAGAGCTGAGCCAAGCATCTGATGCAATCCCTAACTCATTGAGCAGTTTTGGTCGCTGATTATCGATAAAGCCTTTTTTATCATGGCGAATGGCGCGGCCAGTCCAATCGATAAGTTCCAGATAATCCGCAAAATGAAAAGGGATGCCCGTTTGTTGACTAGAGTGTGTCGCCGCATCGAACTTGGCGAGAGATTTGTTTATCGTTTGAGGCTTATTTTTTGCGGATTGGACTGGTGCTTGCGGTGAGATGATGATGTTATTTACCTGCTTGAGTGCACTAATTCTTTCTTGAATCGAGGTGAAATCAGAAGATTGTAAAGAGTCGGCAATCCCTGCTCGAATAGGGTTTAAATCCACGTACATCATGCAGGCTAGTAAGGCTTGCTCATCTAGTAAAGCTTGGGATTTGAAACGGCCTTCCCAGAACGCGCCTTTACACTCATCTTCACGATTCGCTTTACGGGCAATTTCTTCGTTCAGGCAGCGCACCTCTTCTTCAAATCAAAGGCAAGATATGCTGGATAAACGTTCATGCCATTCGGTAATTAACCCATCAAGCAGCATGCGTTCACCGTCAATTAAGGCTTCACCATTCATATACCTAGTTGCGACAGTATGGCCTTTAGTTATTTGACACCACCGGCTGATAACCTCTTTTGGGCTTAAGGTTTTTGCTTCCTCAACATCAATTTTAAGTACTAAATGGTAATGGTTGTTCATCACTGCATAGGCGCAAATGTCGATACAAAAGATAGCAGATAATACTTTGATTTTATCGACAATCCAGCCACGTCTATGTTCATAACTGCGGCCTGTGAGTTTATCTTCACCGCACAGAAAAGCCCTTCTGACACAGCGATTTATCACATGATAGAAGGGCGTTGTATTGGCATCGATAAGCATTCTTCTGGCCGAGGTCATGACTCGCTCCAAACAGACAAGGTGAAGATAATCTAAAGACTAGTAGAAGAGGGGACAAAGCACAAAAAGACATGGCTGTCCCTAATGCCGATCAGTTAAGACAGATCGCTTGACGATCTCGCTGAAAAGATCAAAATCCGATGACCTCATGTCATCGGATTTTTTTATGCAACTCTCAGAAGCACTCGCCCGCACTCATATTACCCGCCTAACCGAATTCACCTGCTTAGCAGATGTGTTAGAACCTGAGTTAATTCAATCTTGTTTGGACTCACAAGGCGTTGCGACGTTAAGACGGCGTAAATTGCCGATGGACGCGATGATTTGGGCCGTTATCGGAATGGCTTTGTTCCGAGGGGAGTCTGTTCGGTCACTCATCAACAAACTCGACATTGTTTTGCCGCAAGAGATTGATTATGTTGCACGCAGCGCCGTGACTCAGGCGCGTAAACGATTGGGCAGTGAGGTTATTCGAGAAGTGTTTAGTC